>DASXIR010000283.1:0-6688 GCA_036497895.1 Vicinamibacterales bacterium
GACGGCGGCATGAATCACGGCTGGTGTGGCCGATTCGATGCGGACCAGCGGAGCCACCCTCGACGTGACCGCGGAATCCGATGGCCGCAGTCCGGTGTCCGGCGGTGGAATCCGTCCGAGCGGACCGTCGCCGCCGACACCTAGCGCCGTGGCGCATGCGAAACAATTCGCGCGCAGGAAGGCCGGCGTCACCCGGCTGGTGTCGGCGCCGTAGTCGAGCAACACTCGAAAGCTGTCCGGGCTGTCGACCCGTGCCGCCTCGCGGAGCGGCGACGGATCGCTCGGCGTCAGCGGCGACGGGTTGGCGCCGTACTCCAGCAGCAGCGTGACCGCCGGCGCCGCGCCGACCATGCCAGCCGCCGCTACCAGCGCCGTCCGGCGGTCGTCCGAGCGCGCATCAACATAGACGCCTGCGTCGAGCAGCAGGCGCATCTTGCTGACGTTCGGTGCCGCCCACATCAATGCCGTGGCGCCCGCCAGATTCGCGACGCGCGGCTCAGCGCCGGATTCCATCAGTCGCTTCACCAGTGGTGCGTCACCGTACAACGCCGCGAACATCAACGGAGTGGACCCGCCCGTCGTTCTGGCGAGCGTCGCCCCTGAGTTTTTTCGTAGCAAGTCATCGACGCCCGCGCGATCGCCGCGGCGAATGAGTCCCGCGAGGCGCTCGGCGTCCGGGTCGATTGGCGGTGACACCGCATTCCCGGCGAGTTCGTCCGGCCAGTCCGCGCCCTGGTCGATCCAGGCCTTGATCACGGCGACCTTCTCTGACGCCAGCGGCGCCGTCGGCGGCATCCGGCCTTCGGTGCTCGTACCGATCAACCGGTGATACAACTTGCTGCCTTCGGCGTTGCCGGGGCCGATGACCGATTGCGTGCCTCCGCGCATCGCGTCGGCGCGCCGATCGAGACGCAGACCGTTCATCTGCTGCTCCGGGCCGTGGCACGCGTAGCATTGCTCGCGCAGAATCGGCTGCACGTCACGCTGGAAGTCCACTCGGGGCGGAGCCTGCGCCGTGAAACTCGCTGCGCCCAGGGCCGCGAACACGATGGTCAGCGCCGGCAGTCGGAGAACGGTCATTCTCAGCAGCCTCCGGCGATAGTCTAGTGCCTTTGGGCTGGTGCAAAGCACCGAAGCCGAACTTTCGCCGGGCGCTGCCGTTCGTCCAGGCATTGAAAGGCCCGCGCCACCTTCTAGCGACCGCTTGCGGGCCGATCGGGTCACGGCTACAGTGTGCACGTGTCGTTCTCCTTCCCTGCGAAACCGCAAGGCTGATCGCACTTCCGAACTGGAGGGACGCGTGAAACATCTGCTTGCTGTTCTCCTGGCCGCTGGTTCTGCCTACGGACTGTCGGCGCAGTCGGCGCCGCCGACGGTACCGGTCATCCCGTTCGACACCTCAACTGACTTCCTGAAGATCTCGCCGGACATGAACTTCGGCGAGGTGCTCGGCGTCGCCGTCAATTCCAAAGGCCACGTCGTCGTGCTGAACCACCCCGGCAACGGATCTGCGGGACCGCTCTACGGCAATGCGTCCACGCAGCTGCTCGAGTTCGATCAGGCAGGAAAGTTCGTGCGCGAGATTGGGAAGAACGTCTACGGCATCGGCTACTCGCACAGCGTTCGGTTCGACAGATACGACAACCTGTGGGTCGTGGACAAGGGTACGAACGCGGTCGTGAAGTTCAACCCGGCCGGCTACGTGACGCTGAATCTGGGGCGCCGGCCGGAAGGACCAGACGACCCTGCCGAGTCGTACTATCGCGGCGGACGCGGACAGCCGCCACCCGTGCACGTGGACGGGATGTTTCGCCAGCCGACCGATGTCGCGTGGGATTCAGACGACAACATCTATATCAGCGACGGCTACACCAACTCGCGCGTGGCCAAGTACGACAAGCATGGAAACTGGGTGAAGTCGTGGGGATCGCGTGGCAGCGGCGGCCCGCACGCCGACGAAAATCCGGGCCAGTTCAGCACGCCGCACAACATCGGGATCGACCGCCAGAACAACGTCTACGTGGCCGATCGGGGCAACCGCCGCATCCAGGTGTTCAACACCGATGGCACCTTCGTCAGGATGATTCGCCTTCAGGTGCCGTACGACAAGAAGCGGCATCCGGTCCTCGGGAATCTTCAGCCGAACCCACCGGACGAGACGCAACCGTGGACGATCTGCATCACCGGCGGATCGACGCAGTATCTCTTCACGTCGGATCAGGAGCCCGGCCGACTCTACAAGCTCACGCTCGACGGCACCATCGTCGGCATGCTGGGCGAGTCGGGCCGCGACGCGAAGCAGTTCAACTGGGTGCACGGGCTCGCGTGCCCGTCCGAGAACGAGCTGATTGTCGCCGACATGAACAACTGGCGTGTGCAGCGGATCACGCTTCATCCCGAACGCGCCCGGGCAGCCACGGCGGGCGCGCGCTGATGAGATCCTTATCGGCCGTTGACGTTGGTCTATTCCCGACGCAGACTGGCGCGTGACAGCGCGGTTGCCACTCGACCGCAGCCTCTTCGGGAGGAGGGCATGCCAGCTACGACTTCACGGATTGATCTGCTTCAGCGGCGCCTTGCCGACGTCGGTGAGGAAGTACGAAAGAAACCGCGCCATCCGCTCCAGGCCCGGCGTCGAGATGACGTCGAGCACTTCACCGGTGGTGTGATAAAGCGGCGGCGCCTGGATGATCGTCACCTTGGCGCCGTTGATACCCATCAGGCCGCCGGTCTCGCCGCTGCCGACCGTGGATTTTTCAGACACGAAGTTCACGCCATAACGCAGCACCCCCTGCTGCATCAGGCTGTCGAGGTACGGCGATGCGTTGCTGACGCCGCCGTAGGCCGGCGCCTCCCCGGAGTCGGCGATCGACTGCCGGTACCCGTCAGACGATGTCGTGCGCGCCAGTGAGAAGTTGCGCTGCGCGACGTGCTCGATGTTCATGCCAAGAACCGCCTGCTTCACCAGATCGGGGTTGGTGCGGTTGAAGTTGGTCAGGCCATTCAGGCCGGGGCTGTGGTGCCCGGCGCTCGCAATGAACACCAGGGTCCGTCCCGGCTTGTTTTCCGGTTTGGCGAAGTGCCTGCTCATGGCAATCATCACGGCCAGGCCGCCGGCGTTGTCGCCGGCGCCGTCGAACCACGAATCGACATGCGAGTCGATGATCAGGATCTCGTTCGGATTGGTTCCAGGAATCGTGGCCACCGCGTTTTCGGCGGTCAGGTGAGTCTTGTTCTCAGCCGTCAACGAGATCCGTGCCCACACCTGCTGGTGCTGTGTCGCCGCGCGGTTGAGCACGTTCTCGATGAAGGCGCCGTCGTGGCCGCCGAAGTTGAAGCAGGGATTGCCGCAGTTGCTGTAGTCGTGTGACAGCTCGTTGCCAGGCAGACGCACCAGATTGAAGACGCCCGCGGCTCCGTGTCGAAGCAGTTCGCGCGAATGGTCGGCGACCGTGCCCCGTTCGAACAGCATGTGTCCTTGCGGGACGACGAGCTGGACCGCGATCTTGCCCTTGACGTCCACGTGCTCGAGCACGGCCGGACTCCCGTCGCCGACGTAGACCAGCGGTGCTTCCATTCTGCCGTTGGGAATCATCGACGGCGTCACGGGCATCGCCGAGGTCAGGACGACGTCGCTGCTGTCAGGTCCGAAGGCAGTGTCCCCGAGCAAACGAACTTCCCAGGACAGCGGAAACCAGAAGGTCGAGTTCGGCTCCTGCGCGATCGGCTGGACCTTCACGTCGGTGATGCCGGCCGCGCGCCACTGCGAAGCGACGTACTCGACCGTCTTGATGCTGGAAGGCAGACCGGAAATCCGTCCCCACAGCTGGCCCGATCCAACTTCGCGGTTCGTGCGGCTTTCGGTCGCGAAGGCGACGATGGCGTCGAGATCCTTGCGGATCGCCGCACCCGTCAATTCCGGTGACGCCGCCTCGCTGTGAGGCATGACGAACGGCGTCGGCGTTCGGCTTCCGACGATGACGGCCGGCTCCTTGCCGAATGGCGAGGGCAGCGGGACGCCGAACCATGCCGCAGGTACCGGCGCAGCCGCCGCGCCTCGTCCGCTGCCGCGCCCGGCGCCGCTTTGGACTTGAGCGCCAGTGACGCTACCGAGCGCGGTCAGAGATGCCACGACCATCACCGCGCGGAACGTCTGGACCGATCTCATGCGCGGATTATACGCGCCTGCCCGCGTGGTGCCTTCATCAAGATGTCCCCTCCGCGTCGTGTCACAAATCTGTCATTCGATCGTTGCGTGGGCCCCGCGACCGCAGCTATAGTGCGGACAGTCTCCCAGGAACGAACCAGCCGTCGCGGCAGCCAGTGCCCGGCGGCTTTTATATTTCTGCACTCTTTACGCAGAGCGGCGGACGCGCGCCCAGCGACGTAGGGGCGGAGCTTGCTCCGCCCTCGGATATGCCGAGAGGAGAATCTTGTATGAGCGACCAGACAGAACGACATCCGATTGCGTTGAAGACGGTCCGATACGCCGCGCCGGGCACCGACGCGGTAATCATTCGCCATGACGTGCCCTACGACTCCGCCGACGAGGGACTGACGCTCGACATCTACACGCCGCCTGGGTCCGCCGATGGTTCGCCGCGCCCGGTTGTCCTGATCGTGCCGGGATATCGAGACGTCGGCGTTCCGCTCGTCCTCGGATGCCATCTGAAGGAGATGGGGATGAGCGTGTCGTGGGCGCGGTTGCTGGCTGCGTCCGGTATGGTGGCGGTCACCTACACCACGCGCGATCCACAACTGGATGTCCATGCGGTCGTTCGGT
This sequence comes from Vicinamibacterales bacterium, assembly GCA_036497895.1. Taxonomy (GTDB): domain Bacteria; phylum Acidobacteriota; class Vicinamibacteria; order Vicinamibacterales; family CAVVIG01; genus CAVQFC01. The sequence continues at coordinate 4,784 of DASXIR010000283.1, forward strand.
TCCTCCGGCAGCACGCGACATCGTTGGGCATGGCCGACCGCATCGGCCTCTTCGCCGCATCGGCGAACGTCGTGACCGCGTTGTCCGCGCTCATGAAGGACCCTGAGCTCGCGTGCGCGGCGCTCCTCTATGGATTCACGCTCGATTTCGACGGCTCGTCATTGGTCGATGACGCGGCTCGAGCCTACGGTTTCGTCAACGCATGTGCCGGGCGCTCGGTGGATGATCTTCCGGGTCGGGCCGCACTGTTCATTGCCAGGGCGGGGCAGGACCAGTTCGCAGGCCTGAACCAGGCACTCGACCATTTCGTGATGGGTGCGCTGAACCGCAACCTGCCGCTGACCCTCGTCAACTACGCCGCGGGTGCGCACGGCTTCGATCTGGATGACGACAGCGACAACTCACGCGAAATCGTCAGGCAGATTCTGGCGTTTCTGCGATTTCACCTTGGCGTCTCCGCGGCAACAAGGAGCCGTCTATGATGGGCAGCAGTACCGCTCCAGCCGCGATGGTCTGACGGAGGCCCATTCATGAGTCACAAGATCCACGACATCAGTGTCGCGGGACGCATCGGACCGTACAGTGACGCCTGGTGAAGGTGACCACCTCGCTGACGAAGGCGGGCGACCGCCCGGCCTATGTGAAGGTCCGCTCGGAGTTTCTCGGCGCCGCGCGGCCCGCGTTCATGCTGCAAATCGTAGACGAATTGATCCGCCCGGACATCCTCGTCGAGATCGAAATCATCGCGGCACGAAAGTAGCGCGGCCGGTCTTGAGCAGGACGCGGCGTGATCAGTGTAGATGCTGGTCATGACTTGAGAAACGTCATCGCCTCGACGAGGACGTCCGGTGGCATTTCGTGGTGCCCCTCGAACTCGCGGAAGGTGACGTCATAGCCCATCGACCGAAGCCGCGGCACGATGACGCGGCTGCACTGATCGATTGGCAGGATCTGATCGTTGGTGCCATGCGACACGAAGAACTTCGCGTGGCCGTGCGGCGTGGCGCTGACGACGAAGCCCGGCGAACAGACGGCGACGCGCGGGAAGAGATCGCCGTTGGCGAGGCCGAGCGACAGCGCGTACGACGCGCCGTCAGAAAAACCGCCGATCGACACCCGGGCCGGGTCCACCGCGACATGGCTGAACACGTGCGTCAGCACGCGATTCAGGTGCTCGACGTCCTCCCCGAACGTGCCGCGGATCGCGTCCCACGAAGTGGCGCGCGAGTCTGGCGCGACCACGACCACCCCGGCCTGATCGGCGGCGGGCCCGATCCGTTGAAGCATGCGGGCGCCGTTCTGCGTGGCACCGTGAAGAAAGAGCAGGAGCGGCAATGGACCCGACGAAGCCGCGCTCGGCATCTGGACGACGCCGTCGCGCTCGCCGCCGAGACCCAGCGGCCCGGATTTCATCGACGTGGCGACGTTGTTCAACGGGCGCGCATCGAGACGGCCATCGCCTGCCGCGACGGAGTCGCCGCGCGCCTCGCACGCTTCTGCCGTTGCCATGACCGTCACCGCCGACGTTGCGGCGAACCCGAACGCGCGCCTCGAGATCCGCCGGATACTCAGCGCCGGCCCTTTTCTTTGTCGCCGGCTTCCTTTTCGGCCGTGCGAGCGCCGCGCAGCACGTTCTCGAGCGCGTAGTTTGCCTCGTGACACGCGTACTCGAAGATCTGGTCGCTGCTCGCCGTCCACGGATACTCGCCGGTCCACGGGCGATCCCACGTGTTCGGGTCGTCCACGGTGAAGTGGTACAGCAGCGAGCGATCGTTCAGACGTGAGATGCGCTCGACGACATGCAGGTTTTCACTCGAGCCCCGGAACTGCGTCTTGTCGGTAAAGTTCGTGGTGTCGATGACGAGAGTGTCACCGTCCCAGTGACCGACTGAATCGCCCATCCAC
>DASXIR010000284.1:0-12646 GCA_036497895.1 Vicinamibacterales bacterium
AGAGGTTCTGGCTCACCTTCATGAGCCGAACAGCGATCTCGGACAGCGGCGCCGAGCGGAACGTCGCGATCGAAGTGCGGGCATGATGCATCGGATCGTCGCTGAGCGCGGCGATGTCCACCGCGGGCTCGACCACGTCCACGCCGTTGTCGATCAGGGCCTGCCTCAGCGCGCTGGCAAAAAACAGCGTCGGATTGTCAACCGCAACCAGACGAACGACGGGCGCTTCTCCCGGCGGCACCGAGCCCAGAACTTCGAGCTGCGTGTTGCCTGGAAGCCGGTGCGATTCAAGATGCACTGCGCTCCCCGGCTCGCCGGTCTGCACGTGATTCCTGACCGACAACCCGCTCGTCGTTGGGTCGAGCGTGATGGCGGTCGGTTCGCCTGCCGATCTCCCCGCTGTGACGATCATGCGGACTGCGTTCTCGTTGAACTGCAGGCCCGCCACCGCCGCCGCGTCCGAATCCGGCAGGTCGTCCCAGGACCACCCGAAGCCGAACCCCGGGCTTTCGAACGCCGTTCCGTCGCCCACCACGCGTCCGGTGATGCGTGAAATGCCATGCCGCTTGACCTCGGCGGCCCAGGCGTCAAACGGCCGCGCAGTGGTCCCGGTGATCATCAGTGTCGGATCGCCTGAGCCGACGACCACGAGATCGCCATCGAGCGTTCCACTCACGATCGATCCAGTCGCGACCAGCTGCGTTTCGTAGCGGTAGTCCCACCCGAGTTTCTCGGCCGCAGCGGCCAGCGTCACGATTTTCATGTTCGACGCGGGCACCATCAGCTTGTTCGCGTTGACCGAGTAGAGGGTGTCGTCGGTCTTGAGCGAGCGAACCAGCACGCTCCAGTAGCCGCGAGCGAGTGCGGGCTGACCGAGGATGCCGTCGATGTCGTGCTGGAGTTGCAGGAGGGGAGGCGTCGCAGAGGCGGTCGGAAGGCCCGGCTGCGACGGCGTGATGTGCGCCGGACTGCAGCCGGGCGTCAGGCTGAGAACGAGTGCCGCGAGGACCGCGAGACTACTTGGCGATCTCATCGAACGACTTGAGGACGTCGTTCAGGTCCGCGCTGTCCGCCTTGGCGGCGCCGGGTTCGTTCGGACGTCCGGCGAACACGTCGGTGCCGACCTGGCCGAACGTCACCTTCTCGTTTTTCTTGCCTTCATCGAACTTCGCGTCAACAACCAGCGCCGGCTTATCGAGTCCGGCCTTTGCGGTCGACTCGACGAACGAGGCGGCCCGCATATTGGACAGCTTGGAGAGCAGACCATCCATCTTCTCCTTGTCGACGTCGCCCGGATTCGGGCTGACGCGATGCCACTTGTCCGGGGCATTGTCGCCGGTCCCCTTGACGCGGTCGAGGACGACAGTCTGGCCGTTGTGGCTGAGCTCGATGTGCGTCACGTTGTACGGACGGAACTCGAACAGATCCTTGCGGCGATAGTCGTCGCCGCCCTTCTTCAAATCGTCCACCAGCGTGCCGTCCACGGTGACCACGGTCGGCTTCGAAGCGTCGCGCGCGTAGACCGTGTTGTCCGGAGCCTTGCTTCCGAAAATCAGCGTCGCGCGTGAACTGCCGGTATTGATGTTGACGGTCGTGTCCGGCTTGTCGAGACCGTACTTCTTCAGGTCGGCCGCTGTCGGATCGCTTGTGACGACCGACTTCATCTGCGCCGTCTGCAGCTTGCCCACCAGCCCTTCGACCGAGCCGAAATCGGCCCGCGCCTGCACCGGTTTGGTCAGCTTCCAGTCGGCGCCGTCCTTGGTGAGGGTCAGGCTCTTGCCGGCCGCGGTGACATCGACACCATCGACCTTGTCCCGATCGAACTTCAGCAGTGTCTTTTCGCGCAGATCGAACGTGGTTCGGTTGAAGGTCGTTTCCTGCGTCGCCGGAATCAAGAATACCTTCTTGTCCTCGTCTCGTTTGGCGAATAGATCGGATCCGGTCGGCGATTTCTCGCCGATCAGCAGCTTGTGAGGCTTGTCGGCCTTGAAATCGACTTCGATCCGCGGGTTGGACAGGCCATAGTCGTTCAGGCTGGTGGGGTTCTCGTCGATGACGCGAACCATCTCGAGCGACGACAACGCGTTGGTCATGCCGCTCAGCTCGCCCTGGTCCGCCGTGACGGCCAATGGCGAAGTGACTTGCCACCCGCTCGCGTCCTTTTTCAGTACCGTCGCATCACCGGCCGCCGTCGTGATCGTAATGTCCTCGATCTTGTCGGCCTGGAGAGCGGCGAACACCTTGTCCAGCTTCTTGCCGCTGGTGTCCCCTTCAGGCGTCTTCCAGGTGACGAAATAGATGTAAGCGCCGAGACCGATGAGCAGGACGATCGCTGCGATCGTGGATTTCAGGCCGCGCATTTAGCCTCTCCGCCCCCACCACGTATAGATGCCGGCGCCGAACACGAAGCCCGGAATGATCAGCAGCGACAGCCAGGTGATGTTCGACTGCTGCGTCGCCGTCAGCGTGATGCGGCGGTCGTCGGCGTCTTTCGGCCGGATCGAAATCAGGTTCTCCTGCTGTGACAGCCAGCCGACGGTGTTCATGAAGAGATCGCGGTTGCCCTGCACCCCAAGCGCGCCGTTGGACGCGAAGTCAGAATCGCCGACGATCGCCAGCCGGGTTTCCGGCTTCGGCGGTTCGGGCTCGCCAGGCTTGGGCGGCGTGGCCGGCGTGGCCGACGCGGTCACGGTAGATCCCAGCGTAATCGGGCCTTTCTTATCGCCCTTGGACTCGTCGAGCGAGACCTCGCCGGTTGTCAACAGGCCCTTGATGTCCGCTTCGGCCCAGCTTCTCGGCCCGGTTTGAATGAATGGCTGGGCGGTGTGCCCATTGACCCCGCCCGGGATCGGAGACGCTTCGCGCGCGAGCGGAAACGCCGTCATATAGGTGAAGCGCTCGGTAATCGGGTGGGCCGGATACGGCGGCGCCACGACCGGCACCGACGCGTCCGTGCCGATCAGTCGGCCCATGCCGCTGGCGTCCACGACAACGTTGTTGCCGACCAGGACGCCCCAGTCGTGCGCCAGCGCGATCAGGTTGGTGAGCGCCGGACCGTCGAACTTGTCAGGCGGATCGAGTTCGAGCAACAGCTTGCCCTGCTTGTCGAGGTACTTCTTCAGCGCGTCCACTTCCGGCGCGAAGAAGTCGGTCTTCGGTCCCGAGACGACCACCACCGAGGCATCGTCCGGCACGGCGCCTTGCTGTGCGATGGTGAGTTTCTCGATCGTGTAGTTTTCGTGGCCGAGCGCTCCGGCGATGCCGCTGTAGCCGTCCCGTTCGGACGACACCGTGTCGTGCTCGCCGTGACCCTGCGTGAAGTAGACCTTGCGCTGCTGGCCGCTGACCACCTTGATGATGCCGTTGGTGATGTCCTGTTCGGTGTCGCTGGTGATGCGCTCGCTGCGGCCCTTGTAGTTGAAGATCATCGTGCCGTACTGCTGCACGCTGGCGGCTTTCGCCACTGTCGGCTTCTTGTCCGGATCGATGTACTCCGCGGTCAGCTTCTTGGTGACGTACTCGTACTCCTTCAGCTTGTCCTGGTAGCGCGGGAACTCCGGCTCCTGCGCGAACACCTGCACCTGCATCGGCGAGTCCAGCTTGGTGAGCACGTTCTTGGTCTGGTCCGACAGGCTGAACTGCTTGTTCGCGGTCAGGTCCCACCGCTTGTTCTGCCTCGAGGCGATGTAGTTGATCGCCACCAGCACACCGAGCACCACGAACACGCTGGTGGCCGCAAGCGTGCCGTAGCGGGCCTGGCGCCGGGAGAACACTTTCGCGAACTCGCGCCACTGTCCTATCGAATAGAGCAGCACGCAGACCAGTCCGGCCCAGGCGAGGTAGTACGCGTACTGTTCCCTCGCCGGAAGTCCGAAACGGATGGCGACGGCCACGAACACCAGCGCGGTGCCCAGCCAGCCGATCAAACTCAAGATGCGATTCAACATATCGATTCTCAGCTCTGCGTGCGTTCTACCCGCGCCACCGCTCGCTATCGACCGACTTGGCGGTCAGGAACAATCCAAAGGTGATGAAGCTCAAGTAGTAAACCAGGTGCGTGGTATCGAGCACGCCCTTCTGGAAATCGTCGAAGTTGTCGATGATCGAGAGGTACTGCGTCAGCTTGTCCACCGTCGGTCCCGAGAAGCTGCCGATCCAGGTGATGATCCACAGCATCAGGAACACCGCAAAGGTCACCATGCCGGCGACGATCTGGTTCTTGGTCAGGCTCGAGATGAACAGTCCGACCGAGATGAAGCAGCCGCCGAGCAGCAGCAGGCCGACGAACGCCACGATAATCGGCTTCCACTCCGGCTGCCCGTAGATGAACAGCAGGCCGATGTGGAGACTGCTGACGAGCAGCATCACCGCATACAGGCCCATCGCGCCGAGGAACTTGCCGAACACGATCTCGAGATCGGTCAGCGGCGAGGTCAGCAGCAGCTCGATCGTTCCCGATCGCTTTTCCTCGGAATAGCTGCGCATCGTCACCATCGGCATCAGGAACAGCACGAGGATGGTGACGTTCTGCAGCAGCGGTCGAATCAGCTGCTGGTTGACGTTCATCGCCTGCGGCCCCATCTGGCCCATTTGTCCCATCTGCAGGCTCTGGCGGACGAAGTAGCTCAGGATGACGACGAAGAAGTAGCCGTACAAGAGCGACCACAGTCCAATCACGATGTAGGCGATTGGCGAGGTGAAGTACGACCGCAGCTCTTTCTGCGCGACCGCCAGGACGTTACGCATTGATGGTCTCTCCTGTCTCGGCGCCGGCTTCGGCCTCTGGCGTCGATACGTCTTCGGTCGTGAGCGTCAGGAACACATCCTCGAGGCTCATGCGCATCGGCCGCAGTTCGAGCAGGCCCCAGCCGCTCGACACGACCGCGCGGGCGAGGTCGCGACGCACGTCTCGGCCGCTCTCGCTGTCGACCTCGTACGCCACCATGCTGTCGCGGCGGTCCGATTCCACGACGCGGGTGACCCCCGGCACGTGGCTGAGCGATGCGGCCGCGTCGGCGCCGCCGGCGTCCACCTGCACGTACATCGTCTCGGACCCGCGCAGCCGTGCCGTCAGGTTATCTGGCGTGTCCACCGCGACGACCTTGCCCTTGGCGATGATTACGACCCGCTGACAGGTCTGGGCGACTTCCGGCAGAATGTGCGTGCTCAGGATGATGGTGTGATTGCCGGCGAGTTCCTTGATCAGTTCGCGAGTCTCGATGATTTGCTTCGGGTCGAGTCCGGCAGTCGGCTCGTCGAGAATCAGCACATCGGGATTGTGGAGCAGCGCCTGAGCGAGGCCGACGCGCTGTTTGTAGCCCTTCGAGAGCTTCCCGCAGAGACGGTTGGCCATGTCGGCGATGCGTGTCCGCTCCATGACGTAGTGAATGCGGGTACGCCGTTCCGAGGCCGGCACGCCTTTGATTTTGCCGACGAAGTCGAGATACTCGGAGACGCTCATGTCGGGGTAGAGCGGCGGCGTCTCGGGCAGGTAGCCGGTGCGGCGCTTGGCTTCGATCGGCTGGTCGAAGACGTCGAACCCGGCGACAATAGCTTTGCCCTCGGTGGCCGGCATATAGCCGGTCAGGATTCGCATCGTCGTCGTCTTGCCGGCGCCGTTCGGTCCCAGGAACCCGAGAATCTCGCCGCGCTCGACGCGGAAGCTGACGTCGTTCACGGCGGTGACGCGCCCGTAACGTTTCGTGAGGTGTTGAACCTCGATCACAGAGGCACTCCTATGTCTGAATCGCGAAGAGTGGCAGGCCACGCGGCGGAAGGCCTCGCCAATCAAAAATGCTAACCCGAACCCCTATGGTTTGTGTAGGGGGCGGACCACCTTATCACCAATGTAATGAATGGAGGCGTCATGTCTGCTGAAGTAGGAAGCAAGGCCCCGGAATTCACGCTCACCAACCAGGACCGCGAAACCGTCACGTTGAGCGGCCTGAAGGGCCAGCCCGTGGTGCTGGCATTCTTCCCCGCAGCATTCAGCAGCGTCTGCACGAAGGAACTTTGCACGTTCCGCGACTCGATCGCGCAATTGGGGAAGGCGAAGGCCCAGGTGTTCGGCGTGAGTGTTGATACGTTCTTTACGCTGAAGGCGTTTCAGGATGCGCAGAAGCTGACGTTTCCGTTGCTGAGTGATTTCAACAAGGTCGCCATCCGCGACTACGGTGCGTTCCAGGAGGACATGATCGGCATGAAGGGCATCGCCAAGCGCGCAGTGTTCGTGATCGACAAGGACGGCATCGTCCGTCACCGCGAGGTGCTGGAGGACGCGCGGAACGAGCCGAACTACGACGCGGTGTTCTCGACGCTGGCGGCGCTGCCGTCGTAGCGACGGGAAGCGGCAGGGACGGCCTTCAGGCCGTTCCCTCCGCGCCGTCGGTCCCCAGCCTCTCCACATCTTTCGCGTCTTTCGAATTCGACAGCCACACTCTGGCCACCCGCAGGCCATCCACAGTTCTGACACGCATCCGGCGGCCTTCGACATCAATGACGTCGCCGACCCGCGCGCGTCGGCCCAGACGCCCGAGGACGTAGCCGCCGACCGTGGTGTAGGTCGCTTCGTCGATGTGCAGGCCGAACTGCGCGTTGATATCCGTGACCAGCGCCAGTCCGTCGATTTCCGAGGAGCCGTCGGCCTGCAAGGTCGTCCGCGAGTGCGCGCCTGTCTCGCCAGGGATTTCGCCGATGATTCGCTCCATCAGCGACTCGAACGTCACCAGTCCCGCGGTGCCGCCGTACTCGTCGATCACGAGCGCCTCGCGGGCGCGGCGCCGTCGCATCTCGGCGAGCAGATCGTCCGCGCCGAGCGTTTCGGGGACGGTCAGCACTTCGCGCGCCAGCGATCCGGCGGTCGCGCGATCGTCGCCCGACGCCAGGGCCTTCAGGAGATCGGGCACATGCAGCATGCCGATGACGTCGTCGAGGTCGGCGCGATAGACGGGCAGCCGCGCGTGCCGGCCGTGTCCGGTCTGCCGCACCAGGTCGGGCAGCGTCGTCTCGGCGGAAACCGCGGCGAGTTCGGTGCGCGGAATCATGACCTGTCCCGCGGTCAGGTCCGCGAAGCCGAACACGCGGTGAAGCATCTGCTCCTCCTGCTCCTCGAGCACGCCGGCTTCCTGGCTCGCCGTCACCAGCATCTTCAGCTCTTCTTCCGAATGCACCGCTGCGCGGCTGCTGGCGCGGGCCATGCCCAGTAACCCGATCACTCCCTGCGCCGCGCCGTGCACCACGCGAATGAACGGCCAGAACACCCGCATGAACAGTTCGAGCGGCCTCACCACCAGCAACGCGGTCGATTCCGCTCGCTCGAGCGCAATCCATTTCGGCGTCAGCTCGCCGAAGATGATTTCGACCGCGGTGATGACGGCGAACGCAATCGCGACGGCGATGCTGTGTGCGGTGGCGGCGGCAAGGTGGGCTGGCAGGAACGCCACTTCGGGTTCGACAATCGAGGCCAGCGCCGGCTCGGCCAACCAGCCGAGTCCGAGGCTGGCCATCGTGATGCCGAGCTGGGTGGCAGCGATGTATCGATCCGGTGACGACACGGCGCGGCGAACGGCGCGCGCGCCGCCGTGGCCCTCCGCCACCAGCTGGTCGATCCGCGTCTTGCGCACGGTGACGATCGAAAATTCCGCGGCCACGAAAAATCCGTTCGCCACGACGAGCGCCACGAGCGCCGCGAGCCGCCACAAGGTGGCCGCGAGCGACTGTTCCATGCTGAATTTTACGCTTTTCTATTGGTGAAGAAGTGCGCGTCGACGAAGTTGTCGATGATGGTCTGGCTCTCGGGTTCGACCGCCTCGAATTGCACGCCCATCCCGACCCGCCGATCGCTCCAGGCGATGTGGCCGCCGGCGTCCAGATCGCGGCGCGATCCCGGCATCCGGAAGCGGACTTTGATCTTGACGCCGCTTTCGAGCGGACTGGTGGTGCGGATCGCGATCCCGCCGTGGCTCAGGTTCAGGGTCAGCGCCGCCGCGATGGTGTTGCCGAACCGGTACTGAATGGGAATGCCGAGCACCACGCGCGGACTGCTGCGACGGTTGAAGTTGTCGGGAAACAGGTGCGGCGCCAACGACGGCAGGATGTGCTGCACCGCGCTGTACTCGTTCACATACCCCGCCACCCCGAGCGCGGCGAGATCCCGCACTTCGTCCGCGCTCGCGATGGTGCCGCTGAAAACCAGGACCGGCAGGCGCCCGTCGTCCAGCTTGCGGATCGCGCGGACGAGCTCCACGCCCGGCGTGTGCGGCAACCGCAAATCGAGGACGATCAGGTCGACCTGCTCCAGATCGGCCTGCACGCGCGCGAGCAGCTCCGCGGCGCTCTTGACGGTGATCGCCTTGTGTCCCGCGTTCTCCACCGCGGTGCGGAAGCGATCCCGCACAAACGCAGTGTCGTCGGCGATGATGACGGTCTTGGACGTCACCGAGTTACTGGCCATCGTAAAAAGCTATCGGTGTCGGGTCACTGCGCAACGCCGGTTGCGTTGCAGTACCGCGCACGTGTCGATATAATCCTCACTCTATCGCGATCGCGCCTGCCGAGCGGGATTCTGGCACGTCACGTCCCCAATTGCCAAACCGTACGCATGCGCCCGAGTCAACGAGGACCCTATGGCCACCTGCCCTGAGTGCGATGCCGAGATCGAAGTCGACGAATTCGATGTCGACAAGGGCGATCAGCTCAGTTGCCCCGACTGCGGATCTAACCTGGAAGTGGTTGGCCTGTCGCCCATCGAACTCGACCTTGCCGACGACGAAGACGACGACGAGGACGACGAAGTCATCGGCGAGGACGAGGAAGACGGCGAGGACGAGGACGAAGACGACGACGAGGACGACGAGGATCTCGAGGAATGATCCAGAAGGAGCAGGCGCTGCGCGATACGCTCGCCTCGCTCGGATCGGTCGTCGTCGCTTATAGCGGCGGCGTCGACAGCGCCTACCTGGCCTGTATCGCCTCCCAGACCCTTGGTGACCGCGCCCTCGCGGTCACCGCCGACAGCCCCAGCTATCCAGAACGGCACCGCCAGCTGGCGGTTCGCATAGCCCGCGAGTTCCACCTTCAGCACGAAATCATTCGGACCGGGGAGCTCGAGCGGCCCGAGTACCGGGCCAACCCGACGAACCGGTGCTACTTCTGCAAGCACGAGTTGTACACGCACCTGTCGCGGATCGCCGCGGACCGCGGTTCGATCGTCGTCGACGGCAACAACGCCGACGACCGCGGCGACTATCGGCCTGGACGCCAGGCGGCACGCGAGTTTGGGGTGCGCAGTCCGCTCGACGATGTGGATCTGACCAAGGACGAAATCCGCGAGCTGTCACGTCTGGCCGGCCTTCCGACGTGGGACGAGCCGGCGTCAGCCTGCCTGTCGTCGCGCATTCCGTACCACTCTGAAGTCACAGACGATAAGCTGCGCACGATCGAGACCGCCGAGCAGGCGTTGCGCGCGCTTGGATTCCGCGTGTTCCGCGTCCGGCATCACGATGATGTGGCGCGCGTCGAGATTGCGCGAGCCGAGATGGCCCGCGCCCTCGAGCCGGAACTCAGCGCGGCGATCGTACGCGAGCTCAAGGCCGCAGGCTACAAGTACGTCACGCTCGACCTGCAGGGCTACCGGATGGGCAGCCTGAACGAAGGACTGTTGCTGCGGGCGGTGTGACAGACGACGATCAGGGCCCGAAACGCGGAATACGCAGAAGAAAATGGCTCCCCGCCGCTTCTGCGAGTTCCGTGTTGACTGGTGTGCTGGCTCTGGTCTTTCTCGTCCTCCACTTACCGTATCTGCCCTCCTCCCTCGAAGATCTCGACTCGATCAACTTCGCGCTCGGCATCCGGCGGTTCGATGTCGCGCAGCACCGGCCGCATCCGCCCGGCTACCCGCTCTTCATCCTGATCGCGAAAGGCGTCGATCGGGCGACGGCGTCCGAAATCGTGGCGCTCGCGCTGGTCAGCGTGCTCGCCGGCGCGCTCGGCGTGCTGGCAATCGCCAACCTGTTTCGCCGCGCCGAGGCCCCCAACGAATCAACGGTCTGGCCAATTGTGGCGACCGCGGTGGCCGTCACCTCGCCTCTGTACTGGTTCAGCGCGGTGCGCCCGCTCAGCGACATGACAGGGCTCGCCGCCGCGCTGGGTGTTCAGGCGCTGACTCTGGGCGCGTCCAGCACCTGGGGATTGTCGCTCGCGTCCGTCGCGGCGGGATTCGCGACCGGTTTCAGATCGCAGGTCGCGTGGCTGACGGTGCCGCTGTTGCTGATGAGGGGACTGCGGGCTGGAGGGTGGGGGCTGACTCCGCGTTTCCGCCAAGCCTGGATTCCCGCTCTCATCGCCTGCGCCTTTCTCGCCGGTGTTCTTGTCTGGTTCGTTCCCCTCGTCGCGGTTTCCGGCGGTCCAGCCGCGTACTGGCATGCGCTGTTCGATCAGGGCGCCGAAGACCTCGGCAACATTCAGATGTTGTGGACCCATCACGATCTGAAGACGCTCGCTGACGCCGTGTACTACTCCTTCGTAGCCCCGTGGGCGGTCTGGCCGCTGGCGGCGATTGTGTTGCTGCTGGCGTTGATCGGGCTCTTCTCCGTGACGCGTCGCGCACCGCGCGCGGCGGCCTGGCTGGCTGCCGGCTTCGGGCCATACCTCGCGTTCGATCTGCTGTTTCAGGAGACGTTCACCGGCCGCTACGCGCTGCCGCTGGTGGTGCCGATGGCGTACCTGGCCGTCGAAGGGACGCGGCGCTTCCCGCGCCGCTCGGGTGTGGCCGTCGCGATCGCGATCGCCATGTTCAGCGCGCATGTCGGCGGGACCTCGATCGCGGCCTACTCGCGGCAACAGGCGCCGGCGTTTCGGCTGCTCGGAGACATGCGGACCGTCGCGCGATCGCTGAGGGATCCGCCGGTCCTGGCGATGGACCGCCGGGAGTCGCTGGATTTCAGGCGGCCGATCGCCTGGACAGACGCGGCGATGCCGCGAATGAGCCGTACCCTGCCGGCTCCGGCGCAGCACGAGTGGTTGGAGGCGGTCAAGTACTGGAACAGCGGCGCCGACGCGCCGGTGTGGTTCGTCGTCGATCCGAAGCGCACGAGCATGGCGCTCGTGCAGCACGGTGACCCTGCCGAGTATCGCTGGCAACTTCCGTATCCCGCCTTGCTGAGCGGCGTGCGCCCCAACGAAATGGACTGGTACCGTGTAAATGAGCCGGACTGGTACTTAGGCGAAGGATGGTCGCTGACGCCCGAAACCGCTGGCGTCGCCGAGCATGACGGCCGCGGATTGCAACACGCCTCCATTACCGGCTGGATCAAAGCTGGACCACCTGGCGGCACCGTGCTCATCGGAGGACGAAACCTCGAGCCGACTTCACGGCCGCAGATCACCGTCACGATTGCCGGTGCAAAGGTCGCAGACTGGACGGTGATGCCGGGCTACTTTCTACGGTTGATCGGGCTGCCGATCATCGACTCCGACCTTCCGATCCGATACCTGCCGATCGAAGTGACGTCAACGCCATCGTCCCACGTGGCGATTGAGCAATTCGACGCGTCGATGAGCCGACCTTTGACGGGACTCGGCGACGGCTGGTACGAACCCGAGCTGAATCCAGACACCGGCCGCCGCTGGCGCTGGATGAGCGAGCAAGCAGAGCTCAAGGTCACGACTGACCCACGGCCCGTCAGGTCACATGCCGCCCCACTCGCACCGCTTGGGCCAATCAGCCTGCACCTCGAAGGCGAATCACCGCGGAAGTATTTTTCGCGTCCGTCGCATGTGATGGTACGTGTCGGAACGCGACGGATCTTCGATGCGTCAATCGCGGATGACTTTTCGCTGGACCTGCCGATTCCTGATCCGAAATGGCTGGATTCGATCGTTCTCGAAACAGATCAGACGTTCTCGCCTGCGGATCGCAGCTCCCGATCGCAGGACCGGCGTCACCTCGGCCTGCGGATTTTCAAGTGCGAGCTGCGGACGTCACCGCGTCCACCGAACCCTTGATCGCGTGGTCGGGCTTTTGGGCGAGGCAGAGTAGTGAGCTCCCGAATGGCAGATCGAACCAGCGCAGCCAGAGGCCTTCGATGCGCAACGCGGCGGTGAGGATCGCATTCACCGGCGCCGGCGGGACTGAAATGTCCTGCTCGGTCTCGCCTTCATTCTTGAGGCCGCGACCACGTTGAAGTCCGCGCACGACTGCCATTGGCAGAAACAACGCCGCGTTGGTGTAGGTGATGCGGACGACGGTGAAACCGGCGGCCTGCAGTTTGATTCGAAGCTCTTCGCGATCGTAGCGACGAACCTCGCGACTCAGTACCGAGTGGTCGCCGCGCAGGGCGCGCTTGGCCGCGACGTTGATCACCGCGAAGCCACCGGGTTTGAGGGTACGAAACATCTCGCCGATTGCCGATCGCTCGGCCAGGTCGTTGAGCGAGTACAGGACATCGAACTAGGTCAGGATGTCGAACAGTCCATCATGGAAAGGCACCGCATCGACGCTGGCCTTGGCGAGTCGCATCCGGCCGGCCTGACGGCCGAGCCGAAGTCCGGTGTCGGAAAGGTCAAAGCCGAAGGCACTTCCGAACCGGCTCAGCAGTTCCACGTTCGCCCCGGTTCCACACCCGCAATCGAGCAGGCGCAGGCCGGA
>DASXIR010000285.1:0-38491 GCA_036497895.1 Vicinamibacterales bacterium
TCACTCCCGAAGCTGGCGGCAGCACGCGCGTCGATCTCGAACATCGTCACTTCGAGCGGATGGGCCCAGGCGCCGAAATGATGCGGACTGGCGTCAGCGGACAGGGCGGATGGACCGGCCTCCTCGAGGCATTCAAGACACAGGCCGAAGTGGCGTGAGTTGCGACTGCAGCTCGACGTGGGGGGCGAACCGGTTCGGCCCCTACGTCCTGCTGACGATGACCGGTTCGGGCGTTCTTTCAGGCGGCTCGGCGAGGAAGGCGCCGACCTGCTTGCGCAACTCGTCTTGAATGCGATCGATCGAGCGTCGCGCGTCCAGCGTGCGGAAATGGAACTCGTCGCCCATCGACGCGTATTCCTTCAGCAGGCGCCCCTGATAGGTGCGGAAGCTGTCGTAGATGTCGTCGCCATGCTTCAGGTCCATGCCTGACTCCCAGAAATCCATGCCGCGCGATTCGAGCACGCGCCCGATCAGCGTCTTCACGTCGATATTCAGGTAGAACACCATGTGCGGAGCGATCGCGAAGCCGTAAAGGCTGCGCAGCCACTGGCGATCGACGCCGCGGACGCCGGCGCGCGCGAGCGCGGTGAAGATGTAGCGATCCGACAGCACCACGAAGCCGGCCTTGAGCGCCGGGATGATTTCCTTTTCGAGGCGATCGGCGAAGTCCGTCGCGTAGAGCAGGACGAAGGTCAGCTTGTTGAGCGTGTTGCTCGACTTGGCCAGTTCGATGGTCGGCTGCATCAGCTCCGACCGTGTCCAGCCGGTTTCGATGACGCCGTAGCCCTGCACCTCGAGCCACTCGCGCAGCAGCTGAATCTGGGTGCTGCGGCCGACGCCGTCGGTCCCTTCGACCGCGATCAGCTTGCCGGGATAGGCGTGGAGCGGCAGGTATGGGATGCCCTGCCCGTAGTAACGGCCGGAGTGGCCGTTGCCGCTGGCGCCTTCGTTCGGCGCGTCAGACGAGCTCGTCATCAGACATCTCCACGGCTTTCACGTCCAGATGCTGCGCGATCACCGCGCGCACCATGCGCTGCTGTTCGGTAATGCTGCCCCTGGCGTCAATTACTTCCATCCCGAATTCGTTCACGAGCTCATCATACTCGTCCAGAACCCGGCCCTGGAACATCCGGAAACTGTCGGTAGGGTTGGCGCTCCAGCCGAGATCCATGCCCGCCTCGTAGAATTTCAGCTTCACCCGCCGCGCCAGCAGCCGGTCCACCGAGGTTTCGATCGGGACCTTGAAATACAGCGCCAGGTCGGGCCGCACCGCGAAGCTGTACAGCTCGCGCACCCATTGCCGATCGACGCCGCGGGTGGCGTCACGGGCGAAGGCGGTAAAGGCGTAGCGATCGGCGAGCACGATCATGCCGGCCTTGAGCGGCGGGATGATCTTGTAGAGCAGGCGGTCAGCGAAGTCGGTGGCGTGCAGAAGGCTGAACGTCATCGGGGTGAGCGCGTTTTTCTTCTTGCCCGTTTTGGTCGCCGCCTTCACGAGCGCGGACGAGTTCCATTCGGTGACGAACACGCGATGACCCTCGGCCGTCAGCCACTTCGCCAGCAGGCCGAGCTGCGTCGTCTTCCCCGACCCGTCGATTCCCTCGACGACGAACAGTTTGCCCGGGTACTCGTGGGGTTGCTTGAGGTTGTTCAGCATAAGCGTTGTGGCTCACTTCGATGCGAAGGGGCTTGCCGGTCAGGCGTTCGAACGGGATCGCATGACGCGTCGCCGACCAGAGCTCGAGCTCGGCGTCTCCCGAAGTCCGCAGCTGCAGCAGATCATCGTCGCCGCGATCGTGGAGCTCGAGGCCGGTCACCGTCTGTGCGTGGCTGCGATCGAGACTCTCCGCCAGGCGAAGAATCGCCGCCAGCGTGCGCACGGCGCGCCGGATACGGCGCCGCAAATCACGGAAGCCGTCGTGACGCCGCTTCGGTGTCGCCTGGCGATGGTAGCGCGCGACCAGGGCGATCGTCTCGATTTCGTCTGGCTCGAAGCCGCGCAGGTCGCCGTTCTTCACCAGGTAATACGAGTGCTTGTGATGGCCTTCGTAGCTGATGTGTACGCCGACATCGTGCAGAATCGCGGCGTACTCGAGCCAGTCGCGCTCGCGGTCGGTGAGGCCGTGAATCGCGCGCGTCTGATCGAACAACGCCACCGCCAGCCGCGCGACCTGCTGCGAGTGTTCGGGCCAGTAGTTGCAGCGCTCGGCAAGCTCGAACACACTGCGCCGCCGGACGTCAGGGTAGCGATCGGCCTGCGCGATTTGCTTGCGATGCCGTGCGATGTAATCGAGGACCAGGCCTTCGCGCAGCGACAGGTCGCAGAGTGTCAGCTCCTGCGCGCCGAGCCGCTTCAGCACTTCATCGAGCAGGATCGCACCGGCCACCGCCAGGTCGGCGCGGCGTGGTTCGAGCCCGGGCACGCGCAGCCGCTTCTCGAGGTCGAGCGTCGCCAGCTCCTTGCGCATCGCGTGGATCTGCTTGACTGGAATACGGCGATTGCGGAGCGGCGCGCCGGGCGCTTGTCCACCCGCCGCCGCGGCGACGGCGCCGAGGCTCATGATCGTGCCCGACGTGCCGATGACGCGGTCGAAACCGATGCGCGCGATCTGGTTGAGGTACTTGCCGATCTCGGCGTCGATGTGGCGCACCAGCTTGCGCTCGTCGCGCGACTCCAGCGGATCGGTTTTGATGAAGCGTTCGGTCAGCCGGATGACACCGAGCTTGAAGCTCCGTCCGAGCTCGATGGTCGCTCCCGCTCCGCGGGTCACTTCGACGCTGCCGCCGCCGATGTCGATGACGACCGCCGCGTCCCGCGACCCGCTGACCCCGTAGACCGCCGCCTGATGGATCAGACGCGCTTCTTCAGTGCCCGAAATCACTCGTGGGCGAATGCCCGTCTGCTGGGTGACCGCGCGGAGGAACTCGCCGCCATTTTCGGCCTCGCGGGTCGCGCTGGTCGCGACGGCGATAACCTCGTCAACCTTATGGGATTCGGCCAGGCGCCTGAATTTCGACAGCACCTGCAGGGCAGCGTGCATCGCGTCGGGAGTCAGAGCCCGGCCATCGAGGCCCCCGGCCCCCAGACGGACCATTTCCTTTTCCCGGTCAATGACTTCGAAGGACAGGTCGGGCCGCACCTGAACCACGATCATGTGCAGCGAGTTGGTGCCGATGTCGATAGCCGCAATGCGCATTGCTGTCCTGTTCTAACTATAATGATTGTTTACGACCTGACAAAAATGCCCGTTTCGACCGTCCGCGCCACCATGCTGAAGAAACGCCTCGATACCTTTACCAAGACTCTCCCTG
This sequence comes from Vicinamibacterales bacterium, assembly GCA_036497895.1. Lineage (GTDB taxonomy): Bacteria > Acidobacteriota > Vicinamibacteria > Vicinamibacterales > CAVVIG01 > CAVQFC01. Next base: position 3,313 of record DASXIR010000285.1, read on the forward strand.
GTGTGGAGCAGGGCGACGTGTCCTCGATCCACCGTGCGCGCGTCGCGTCGCGTCGTTTGCGCGAGATGCTGCCCACGCTCCACGTCAAGCATGCGGCGGCCGTCCACAAACTGGGCAAGCGGCTGCGCAAGATCACCAAGCGTCTGGGCGTCGTCCGGGAACTGGATGTGCTGGCCCACGTCCTCGACGAAGTGCATCTTTCGCGCGGGGAGCGATCGCTCGCGATCGGCCGCGTCGGGATGGTCGTCGCCAAAGAACGCGACGCGGCGCGCAAGCGGTTTGCCGCTCACGTGCCGGTCGACGAGATGCGGCGGATAGCCCGTAAGCTGGATCGGGTGGTCGCCGAGCTGGCCGACGCCGAGCACGCTGAGCCGACGCACGCGGATCGCAGCTGGCGCTGGGTCATCGAGGCGCGCGTAGCGCGCCGCGCGGCGCACGTGCTCACGTCGGTTACCGATGCGGGCGCCGTTTACCTGCCCGAACGTCTGCACGGCGTTCGGATTGCACTGAAGAAGCTGCGCTACGCGGCAGAACTGCTCGCGGAAGGCGGCGGCGACCCGGCGGCGGCGTCCTTGCGGCAGCTCCGTCGCGGTCAGGATCTGCTTGGCCAGATGCACGACCTCGCCGTGCTGCTCGACCGCGTCCGCGGCGTCCAGGCTGCGCTGACACCACCGAACCTCGCGTTGTGGCGCGACCTCGACGCACTGGTCGTCGCGCTCGAAAACGACTGCCGGCGTTTGCACGCGCGTTACATGCGTTCGCGCGACGCGATCGTGGAGCTGGCGACCGGGTGGTCCGGTGTGGACAAAGGACGAACCGCGGCGCGTGCCGATTCGCGCCGGATGAGAGCCAGCTAGCCGGTGCCTGGCCGCTACGAGCTCTACGTAATCCGTCACGGCCTTGCCGAAGAGCGCAGCGAGGCGTGGCCGGACGACAACAAGCGTCCGCTGACTCCCGACGGCGTCTCGCGCATGCGTAGGGCGGTGCGCGGCCTCGCCCGCCTCGGCGTCACCATCGACATCGTCCTCACGAGCCCGCTCGTGCGCGCGAGGCAGACCGCCGAAATTGTCGCCGGCGGGCTCGAGCCGCGCCCGTCGCTCAGCAATATCGACTCGCTGGCTCCCGACGGTTCGTACGCCGCGATCGTCGCGGACCTCGAAAAGCATGGCCGTCGCCAGCGCATCGCGCTCGTCGGGCACGAGCCGTCGATCGGCGAGCTCGCAGCCCGTCTGATCGGTTCGCGCCACGCGCTCGAGTTCAAGAAGGGCGCGATCTGTCGGATCGATCTCGACGAGCTGCCCCCGGTCAGCCCCGGCGATCTGCGGTGGATGCTGACCCCGAAGATCCTCCGAAGCCTGCGGAAATAACCTACGCCCGCAGGTAGTCGGGCCGCCAGTTCTTCACAGCACCCTTGATGTCCTTCTGCGTGGTGTATTTGCCCGCCACGATGTCGCGCACCAGTCCCTCGACTTCCGCGTCGCTCGCAAAGCGGATCGCGATCAGCTGTCCTCTGGTGAGCGAGTCGATCTTCGGCTGAAGATCGGCCGCGACCAGACGATGGAGGCGCAGTCGCTCCTCGACGCGGATGACGCGATCCTGGACGGAGATCACCATCTGCCGGGTCAACGCAGCCAGTCCCAGCAGGGCGAACGCCAGGAGCAGGCCCCAGGCGGTGTAGAACGAAGGCGCCTCGAACACGTGGTAGCCCTGGTACAGGAAGTTCGCGAACAGGATCGGCAGCACGACGAAATGGAACGGGGGAAACCACCGGGTGTGACTTTGAAAGCTCTGCGCAGGCTCTGCCATGACAATCCTCCTCACGCCCGCCGGGCGGGCAACGTGTTTGACAGACTGTACAGCCGAGACGGTTCAAGGGCCAGTCAATCGACAAACCGGTAGCCGAGGCCGACCACGGTCTCGATCTGGCGTCCGGCGCTGCGGAGCTTGCTGCGCAGCCGGCCCACATGCACGTCCACCGACCGGGTTTCGACCAGCCGCTCGTATCCCCACACCCGTTCGAGCAACCGATCGCGCGACACCACCCGGTTCTTGTTCTGCACCAGATAGTGGAGCAGCTCGAATTCGCGGCGGGTCAGCCGCACCGGCTCGCCGTCCACCGTGATTGCGATCGCATCGAAATCCGCGACCAGGTGTTCTCCGGAGTAGCCACCGGGCCGGCGTTCGGCGCCATTGACACCGCGGCGCAGGACCGCGCGGACGCGCGCGTTGAGCTCGCGGAGGCTGAACGGCTTGGTGACGTAGTCGTCGGCGCCGTGCTCCAGGCCCGAGACGCGATCGTCCTCGCTGGTGCGCGCCGTGAGCATGATGATGGGCACGTGCGGCATGTCCGCACGCGACCGCAGAATCCTGCAGACCTCGAGCCCGCCGAGCACCGGCAGGTTCAGATCCAGGATAACGAGATCCGGCGGCCGCTCGCCGATCGCTTTGAGCGCGGCGTCTCCAGATCCCACGATCTGCGCTTCGGCCTCGCCGCCGCGCTCGAGCGTGTGCTTGATGAGTCCGGCAATGTCCTGTTCGTCTTCGACGATGAGTACGCGGTGTCTGGGCATCAACCCCCGAGTTGAGGGTAGTGGTGGGAGATTGCGTGGTTGTTTCCCCGTTGTTAATTGTGAGTTAACGAACCGGAGCAAGAATGGTATTCTCGCAGTGGGTTCACGCGTTTTCAGGGGAAAGGGAGCACCGTGCGTCAGTCGCTGGCTCGAACACTCTGGATTGTGACCGCTTGGTCCGCCGCAGCGCTGCTGCTGTCGGCCGTACCTGCCTCCGCTCAGCTCTTCCGTCCGTTCTCCGCCGACACCAACAAAGTCCTCGAAGGCAACTGGCAGTCATGTCGTGAAAACGACGGCTCCTACGCCGAGCGTGTCTACGACCACGTCGTCAACGGCGTCGGACAGTTCGAGGTGCACATGGGACCCCGGCGCGAGTTCGCCATCTTCAAGGGCGTCCAGGACGAGCACCGCGAGCACGACTCGCCCGAGAACCTGCTGAAGCCGTTCCGCGTGCCGATGGACGGCGGCCGGGCCAAACAGCGCTGGGAGATTCCCTCGCTCAACCTTGTGTTTACCGCCACCATGGCCGGCGGCTCGCGGACCGACTGCGAGAGCTGGTTCATCATCCTCGAGCCGCTCGAAAAAACGTCGCACTAATGTGATCTCGCCGCTGCGGCGCTGTTACATCGACCGTCTATGCTGCGGTCGATGGGCAACGCCGCACGATGAGCCGGACGATCGCGGTGATCGTCTGCGCCTATAACGAAGCCGCTCTGCTTCCCGGCTGTCTCTATTCGCTTCGGGCTCAGACCCGTCCGCCCGACGACATCCTGGTCATCAACAATGCGAGCACCGACGAGACGCGCGCCGTGGCGTGCGCGGTTCCCGGCGTGCGCGTGGTGGACGAGCCCGAGAAAGGGCTGGTGGTGGCGCGTGAAACCGCTCGCCGTCTCGCGCAAACCGACATCGTCGCCTACGTGGATGCCGACTGCCGCGCGCCGATAACCTGGCTCGAGCACGTGGACGCGCGGTTTTCAGGACCGGACGCGCCCGTTGCGGTCACCGGGCCGTATAAGTTTTACGACTGGGATCGCACCGGCCGCCTGCTGGTGCGTCTCTACGATGTGCTGGTGGCGCCGCCGACCCACGCGATGGTGCACGACATTCTTGGACTCGGCGCGATTCTCTACGGTGGCAACTTCGCGGTCAGACGCGAGGCGCTGACGGCGATCGGCGGCTTCGACCGGAGCATCGAGTTCCACGGCGAGGACACCAATCTTGGCCGGCGCCTGACACCGATCGGACGCGTCGCGATGTGTACGGATTGCTGGGTGTGGACCTCGGCACGGCGCTACCGTGCGATGGGGAAGCGCGCCGTGTTCGGCCTCTACGTGCGCAACTTCTGGTCCGAGATTCTGCGTCATCGCCCCGCCGACGACCGTCATCTGGATGTGAGGGTGTAGCGTGCCGGGATACGAGCCGTTCCTGCTTTGTGATTTTCACGTCCACACGCGGTGGAGCGACGGCCGGTTGTCGCTGCGCGAGGTGGTCGATCTCTACGGCAAAACCGGCCGTTTCGACGTCATCGCCATCACCGACCACATCCTGATGAAGCGGGATCTGCTGGCGCGAGCCGGCCGGCTGATCACGCTGGGCCGCCGCGAGTTCTCGGTCACCGAGGATCGTTTCGCGGCCTATCTCGACGACATCGCGGCCGAGGCGCGTCGCGCCAAACGTCTCTACGGGATGCTGGTGCTGCCGGGCGCCGAGATCACCCAGAATCACATCCGCAGCAAGAAGAACTCCCACATCGTCGCACTCAACATCCGCGAGCACATCAGCGCCGATCAGCCGGCCGAGGACATCCTGCGCGCGATTCGCAGTCAGGGCGCGCTGAGCATCGCCTGTCATCCGCACCACCGGACCACACGGCGAATCGAAATCGGGACCTGTTATCTGTGGGACCACCGCAAGCGGCTGGCGGAACTCGTGGATGTCTGGGAAGCCGCGAACCGCGACGATCTGTTCTCGGTGACCAGTCTGAAGCACTACCCGTACATCGCCAACAGCGACTTCCACAAGCCGAAGCATCTGTATTCGTGGAAGACCCTGCTGCGATGCGAGAAGACCTGGGAAGCGATTGCCCAGACGCTGCGGTCGAACGTCGACATCGCGCTGACGCTCTATCGCAACGGATCGTGGGCGGCGTGATGCGGTCGGCGGTCAGAGTTCGGTGAAGAGGGATCGAGGCCTGGCGGCGGATTGCCGCCTACCTTCGGTCAGTACGCTTTTCGCCGAACGCTGAGCGCCGATCGCCGTCGCCCGGCCAGCCGAGATCGTCGAAGGCGTCGGCCCACTCCAGACGCGACTGGTGATGCGGGTCCGGCAGAATCTCCCACAGATACAGATGGAGTCCGACTTCGTGGCGACGCACCGTGCATTCGCCGCCGCGGCGCTGGATCACGCGCGTGTGCGCGAGGCGCGTCCGCGGATGACAGGAGACATACACCAGGCAGCCGCAACTGAGCGATAGGTTATAGGACATGGCTCTTATGTAGACCCAGGCGGCGACGGACGGGCGACTCGTCGGTAACCTTCGCGTAACTTCGCACTCGCGTCAATTTTACGGACCGGCAAGCGGTACGACACACGACGTTCACGTTTAGACGTCATCGTAGGGGCAGGACATGTTTTCAAGGGAGACGCCAATGGCTGTGGTCAACATTCAGGAAGCGGCGCGATTGATCCAGATTGACTTCATCGAGTGGCCGATGCTGCGCGTGACGTTGCCCCAGGCGTGCCGGCTGTGGAACCTGTCGGTCGAGTCGTGCGAGGCGGCACTGCTCACCCTCGTTCGCGCGGAATTTCTGCTCGATCGCGACGGGCTCTATCACCGTCCTGTGCGGGCGGCTTTCTTCGACGGTCCGGACGCGGGTCCCGGCCAGCCGCTCCCTCTCCCGGCGCCAGCGATGGCACTCGCCAGTTAGCGGGCGACACCGCTCTACCCGACGCGGTTTCGATCGCCGCCGCGCTCTCGAACGGCGCCCTCGAACCGACCGGCCCCACCCCAGCCGCTGCTGAACCATTCCCCTGTACGGATTTCCGGCCGACTCCGGTTCTCGCAAACCACGAAGACACAAACCACGGAGACAAACCACGGAGGCACCGCGACACGGGGATCGCGGATGTCGACGGGGAGAAAACCGGCGTCCTGCGCCGCGGTCGGCAGCGTCGAGAATCCGGTCGCCTTCTTGTCCTGCCGGAACCCTTCGTAGTCGGTGAAGAAGAACGCCTTGCTCGGCACAATCGGACCGCCGAGCACACCGCCGTACTGGTTGCGCGTGAGTGGCGGCTTCTGGCCGTCCGGCGGGAGGAAGTAGGTCGTGGAGTTCAGCGCGGTGTTGCGGAAGAACTCCCACCCCGCGCCATGAAACTGATTCGATCCGCTCTTGTACGCGACATTGACGGTCGCACCGGCCGCCCGACCGTATTCCGCGCTCTGATTGTTGGTGACGACACGGAATTCGGTGACCGCATCCGGTGAAGGCTGCATCACCTGGTTCGAAAAGCCCTGGTTGCTGGTGCCGTAGGCGTTGTTGTCCACACCGTCGATCAGGAAGTTATTGAACGTGCTGCGCAGGCCGTTCACGTTGAAGGCGCCCTCGCGCGGCGTCCCGTTCGTGCTCTTGTTCAAAGACGACTGCCGGACGCCGGTCGACAGCAGCGCCAGTGCCGAATACTCCCGCCCGTTCAGCGCCAGCTCGCGCATCTGGTCGCCGCTGATCACCTGACTCCGCTGGCTCGAATCGGTGTCGATCAACGGCGCCGCCGCTGTCACCTCGACCTTCTCCGTCACCTGGCCGACCGCCATCTGCATGTCGACACGCAGACGCGCTCCAACCTGGACCTGGACGTTGTCCACCAGCGCGAGCGAGAAGCCGTCCTTCTCGGCCGTGACGATGTACAAGCCGCTCTTGACCGTGACGAACTCGTAGGAGCCGTCCGCGGTGGTCGTGTGAGTTTGCGCGACCGCTGTCGCGCTGCTGGTCAGCGTCACCCTGGCGCCTGGCACCACCGCGCCCGAGACATCATGGACGGTCCCGATTACCGAGGCAGTTTCAAACTGCGCCGACGCGCGGCCGGCTGCGACGGCCAGAAAGGCAAGCACAAGCGCGCAGCCACGGAACAGGGACACTCGCATCAGGTCACCTCCAAAACTGGGGGATTTATAAGGAGGCCGATGGTAGTGAGACGGTATGACGTAAAGACGACTGCCCGGTAAACACCGATGCTTGGCCGCCGTCACTGGGTGATTTAACAGTTCCGTAACATTGGCGACGCATGCCGGACATCTAAGGCCGATAGCATCCAGTCTCCTCGCGTGCAGAGCGCCGCGAGAAGGAGGCTTCAATTGTCACGTTCGCGATCGACCCTTTCACTCGTCCTGATGTTTGCCCTGTCCACCGCCGCGGGCGCCGCGGCTCAGTCTGTCGGAAGCGGCCCGTCCGCCGACCCGGCGCCTGCCGCTGGCGCGAGCTCGGCCGCAGCGCAGAAATCGGATCCCAAGACGGTTGACCCGGTGCCGACCTCGCCGCTCACACTCCACATCGGCGATTCCGACTTCACGATCGGCGGCTTCATGGATCTGACCTCCATCACGCGCAACCTGGCCACCGGCAACGGCATCGGCACGAACTTCTCGAACTTCCCCTTCACGACGACGGCAACCGGGGCGCCGAACCCGACAGGGAACCTGAGCGAGACGCGTCTCTCGGCGCAGAACTCCCGCTTGACGCTGATGGCCACAAGCAAAGTAGGCAGCGCGAGCCTGAAGGGTTACATCGAGGCGGACTTTCTCGGCAACACGGCGCAGAACCTGAACGTCACGAGCAACTCGGACGCTCTCCGTATGCGTCTCTACTGGGCGCAGTACACGCAGGGTAAGTTCGAATTCCTAGCTGGCCAGTCGTGGAGCATGATGACGCCGAACCGCCAGGGCATCTCACCGGCTCCCGGCGACCTCTTCTATAGCCAGGACATTGACACGAACTACCAAATGGGTCTCACGTGGGGCCGGACGCCGGGCGTCCGCTTCCTCGCGCACGCGAGCGACATCGTCACGGCAGGCGTCGCACTTGAGAATCCGGAACAGTACGTCGGTGGTGCCGTGGTTCTTCCCGCCGCGTTTCCGGGTGGTGAGGTGGACACCGGCTCCGGTTCGAGCGCGATCGGTTCGGCGAGCGCGACGCCAAACTCGTATCCCGATATCATCGGCAAGATCGCGCTCGATCCAAAAACCGGCAGGACGCACCAGCACATCGACGTGGCGGTACAGGCCAACGGATACAAGACGTTCAATCCAACGACCAGCACGAAAAACTCGCTGACCGGCACCGGCGAATCGGTCAACTTCGTGCTCGAACCGGCGCCCGGCTTCCGCTTCGTCGCAACGAACTATTTCAGCCAGGGGGCGGGCCGCATCATCGCCAATACCGGCGCGCCCGACTTCATCGTCAATCCCGATTTCAGCCTGTCGGCCGTACACGGGTTCTCGGGCATCTACGGCGTCGAAGCGACGGTGCAGAAAGAGCTGCTCTACGGCTACTACAGCCAGACCACGATCGATCAGGCCGTCACGCTCGACGCCAACGGCAAGACGCAGATCGGCTACGGTGTGGACGGCTCGCAGGCCGCGAACCACAAGATTCAGGAAACGACAGTCGGCGTGACGCACACGTTCTTCCGTGACCCGAAGTACGGCGGCATGCAGCTGATGTTTCAGTACTCGTACCTGAAGCGCACGCCGTTCTCGGTGCCCGTCAACACACCCGCAAGCGCGACGATGAACATGGTCTACGTTAACGTCCGTTACATCCTCCCGTAACCGGCAACTGGTTGTTTTGAAGACGGAGCACACGATGAAAAAAATCATGGCCGCGGTTGCGGTCGTCTCACTGAGCGTGGGCGCAACCCTGATGGCGCAGACGCTGCAGATCAACGGCGCCGGCGCGACGTTTCCGAACCCGATCTACTCGAAGTGGTTCGACGAGTACAACAAGCAGCACAAGGACATCGCAATCAACTATCAATCGGTGGGATCCGGTGCCGGCATCCGCCAGGTGCAGGCCCAGACGGTGTTCTTCGGCGCCACTGACGGCCCGATGACCGACGAGCAGCTGCAGCAGTCACCCGGCAAGATCATGCACTTCCCGACGGTGCTCGGTGCAGTTGTGCCGGTCTACAACATCCCGGGCGTGAAGGCCGACCTCAAGTTCAGCGGTGCCGTCCTCGCCGACATCTTCCTCAACAAAATCACCAAGTGGAACGACCCGGCGATCGCCAAGCTGAATCCCGGCGTCACGCTTCCAACCACTGCGATCACGGTCGTGCATCGCTCGGACGGTTCCGGCACCACCTACATCTGGGTCGACTACCTGTCGAAGGCCTCCCCGGAATTCAAGACGAAGGTCGGCGTGAATACGGCGGTGAACTGGCCGACCGGTGTCGGCGGCAAGGGCAACGAGGGGGTCTCCGGCATGGTGACCCAGACGCCAGGCGCGCTCGGCTACGTCGAGCTGATCTACGCACTGCAGAACAAGATCAGCTACGGCTCGGTGCAGAATGCTTCGGGCGAGTTCGTCAAGGCGTCGGTGGCGTCGGTGACGGCGGCGGCGGCCGAGGCGGCCAAGGCGATGCCGGCCGACTTCCGGGTGTCCATCACCAACGCTGCCGGCAAGGGCGTGTATCCTGTCTCGTCGTTCACGTGGCTGCTGCTTTACGAGAGCCCGAAGGACATGGCGCAGAGCAAGGCGATGGTCGGGTTCATGAAGTGGGCGTTGACCGATGGCCAGCGCTACTGCGCCGATCTCGGCTACGCGCCGCTGCCTGACTCGGTCGTCAAGCTCGAGATGGCTGCGCTCGCGAAGATCAAGGTGTCGTAGCGGCACGGAGCGGGGCAAGACTGTTGGAAAAAAAGGATCTCGGATTTCGGATGGGGACGGGCGCATTTGCGCTCGTCCTCGTTGTCATTGTGGCGGACATCGGTTTTGAGCTGTTGCGCCAATCGTCTCTCTCGATTCAGAAATTCGGCTTCTCGTTCTGGCGGACCGAGGTCTGGGATCCGGTCGCGGGGCAGTTCGGTGCGCTGCCGTTCATCTGGGGCACCCTCTATTCTTCGATCCTGGCGCTGATCATCGCGACACCGATCGCGCTCGGGATTGCCGTCTTCATCACCGACCTGTGTCCGAGCTGGCTGCGTCAGCCGCTCGTGTTCCTCACCGAGCTCCTCGCGGCGATCCCGTCGATCGTCTACGGACTGTGGGGTATCTTCGTTCTGGTGCCGGCCATTCGTGCGATCGAAGTCGGGTTGCCGGATTCGCTGCGCGAGATTCCGATTTTCAGCGGACCACCACTCGGCGTCGGCATGCTGTCGGCGGCGTTGATCCTCGCCGTGATGGTCATCCCGTTCACGTCGTCGGTGTCGCGGGAGGTGCTGAAATCAGTGCCGCCGGCGCAGCGCGAGGGCGCCTACGCGCTCGGCGCGACCCGCTTCGAAGCGATCCGCACGTCGCTCTTCTACGCCCGCACCGGCATCGTCGGCGCCATCATGCTCGGGTTCGGCCGTGCGCTCGGCGAGACCATGGCCGTGACGATGGTGATCGGGAACAACCCGAAGATTTCCGCATCGCTGTTTGCGCCGCAGTACACGATGGCGGCAGTGATCGCCAACGAGTTCACCGAGGCGGCGGATCCGCTCTACCTGGCGGCGCTGGTCGAGATCGGCCTGGTGCTGTTCGTGATGACGTTGATCGTCAACTCGCTGTCGCGCCTCCTGATCTGGAGCATGACACGGAGCGTGATCGCCGTCGCCGAGCCGTCTGAACCGGTGGCGGAGGCGGCATGATGTCCACGCGCCTGCGGAAGTTGCTGTCGTCGCTGTTCGTGGCGTTTTGTGCCGGCTCGGTGGTCGTGGCCCTCGTGCCGCTTGCCTTCGTGCTGTTTTTCGTCATCAGCCACGGCCTGAGTTCGCTCAATCTGGAATTCTTCACGCACATGCCCAAGCCGGTCGGCGAGCCCGGCGGCGGCATGGGCAACGCGATTGTCGGCACGCTGATTCTGAGCGGCCTCGCCGCGATCCTGGCGATTCCGGTCGGCGTCGTCAGCGGCGTCTACATGTCCGAGTACGCCGGCACCAGGTTCGCATCGATCGTCCGCTTCGCCGCCGACACGCTGAATGGTGTGCCGTCGATTGTGATCGGCGTGTTCGCCTACGGAGTGGCGGTGCTGCCGTTCAAGCAGTTCAGCGCGCTCGCCGGCGGCTTCGCGCTCGGCATCATGATGATTCCGATCATCGCCCGGACGACAGAGGAGCTTCTCCTGCTGGTGCCCGGCGCGATGCGCGAAGGCGCGCTCGCGCTCGGAGCAACGCGCGCCCGTGCCGTGTTCACCGTCGTACTGCCGGCCGCCCTGCCGGGCGTCGTCACCGGGGTTGTGCTGGCGCTGGCCAGAATTGCAGGTGAGACCGCGCCGTTGCTGTTCACCTCGTTCAATAACCGGTTTTTCAGTACCCAGCTGGCGCAGCCGATCGCGTCACTCACCGTCCAGGTGTTCACCTACGCCATTTCGCCCTACGAGGACTGGCATCGCCAGGCCTGGGCGGGCGCGCTGGTGCTGGTGACGATCGTTCTCGTTTGCTCGCTGCTGGCGCGAATCGCGACCCACCGCCTCGAGCGCATGCAGGCGCGGTAGCGCCGCTCGACCGCCGCCCCTGCTTGATCTCGCGCCACGCCCGCCGCTACAGTAGAGAGCAGTCGTGTTGGCAAGACTCAACGCCCCCCGGAACCGTCGGCTGCTCGCTCGTCTGGGCGTGCTCTCGTTCGTGTTCGTGCTGTTGTGCGTGCCCGCGCTCACCAGGATTGGCCAGAAACTGCAACCAGTCCCGCCGGTGTCGCAGGCGCCCAGTTTCGCGAAGAACATCGACTGTCCACCAAAGAAGGTGGTCGTCTCACCAACCACGGCCGCTGTTGCCGTCGTCTTGGTCCTCGAAGGCGACGACGCTCCGCCGCTGCCGGTGGTCTCCTCGCTGAACCGTCCCTTCCCCGAAACGCCTTCGCTTTCCGCTCCCGTCCCGCTCCGGGCCCCACCGCTCGTCCACTTCGTCTAAAACATGCGTCGCTCCAGCGACGCCCACCGACGTCGAAACGTGCTGGCCGCAGGCGTACTCGCCTGCGGGAGAGTGAGAGTGCTGACGTGTCCGTGCTGACACCCGACTTGATCGACGCGTATCGCCGCCTCAACGGCGCCGACGTGTCCAACGCCATCGAGACGTTCGGCGTTCGCCTCCGCAACGAGGGTTTTGCGGATGGAACGCTGCGCTGCCTCTATCCGGAACTGCCGCCGATCGTCGGCTACGCAGTCACGGCGCGAATCCGCTGCTCCGAGCCGCCGCCGCTCGGTCAGCCTTATCACGACCGCACCGACTGGTGGAACTACATCGTCAGCGTTCCCGCGCCGCGCATCGTAGTCGTCGAGGACCTTGACGGACGCCCCGGCTTTGGCGCGTTTGTCGGCGCCGTCCACGCCAGCATCCTCCAGGCGCTGGGCTGCGTCGGCTATGCGTCGAATGGATCCGTTCGCGACGTCGAAGCCGTCCGTGACTTCGCTTTTCAATTCTTTGCCGGCGGCACCTCCATCTCGCACGCCTTTGCACACATCGTGGACTTCGGCGGGCCGGTGCAGGTGTGTGGTCTGACCATCTCGAGCGGCGAGCTGCTGTTCGGCGACGCCGAGGGACTGTTGTCGGTGCCGCCGGAGCTGTGCGCGGACCTGCCGGCGGTCGCCGCAGGGATGGCCGCAGCCGAGGCGAAGGTGATGGCGTTTTGCCGCTCGTCCAATTTTTCGATCGACGGTTTACGCGAACTGGTGAGGGAACTGGCATGACCAAGGTGAGTGCACGCGCCATCGCGACCGGCGCAATGACGGCCGCCGTTTTCGCGGCGACCGGGTGTGGGGGGTCGCACGCAGCGTCGCCCGCGGTTGCCGACGCCACGATCGTGTCGGCCGTCAAGGTGGTCCGCGGCGACCTGTCTCAGACACTGACGCTGGCGTCGGAGTTTCGACCATTCCAGGAGATCGACGTGCACGCCAAGGTCGCCGGCTACGTCAAGGCGATTAACGTCGACGTCGGCGATCGCGTCGCGGCCGGACAGTTGCTCGCGGTCCTCGAGACGCCGGAGCTCCAGGATCAGATCACGCAGGACGAAGCGACCAGCCGCCGCAGTCAGGAGGAAATCAACCGCGCCCAGGCCGACCTCGAACGAGCCGAGTCGGCGCATGAGATCGCACATCTCGGCGCGACTCGGCTGGCCGCGGTCATGAAGGAACGGCCGACACTGGTCGCGCAGCAGGACATCGACGAAGCCACCGGCCGCGACCGCGTCGCCGAAGCACAGGTCTCCACCGCGAAATCGGCGCTGGCCGCCGCTCGGCAGCAGCTCGCCGTCGCCAACGCCAACGAGAATCAGGCGCGGACGTTGTTCGCCTACGCGCGCATCACCGCGCCGTTCGCCGGGGTCATCACCCATCGCTATGCCGATACCGGCGCGATGATTCAGGCCGGCACCTCATCGCAGACCCAGACGATGCCGCTGGTCAGGCTGTCGGAGAACAGGCTTCTCCGCCTGATTCTTCCGGTGCCCGAGTCCGCGGTCGCGCGGATTCATGTCAACGAACCGGTCTCGATCGTCGTGCCAACCCTCGACAAAACCTATCCCGGCACCGTGGCGCGTTTCGCCGATCAGGTGAATGGCGACACCCGGACGATGCACACCGAGGTTGACGTGAAGAACGACGACCTCACGCTGGTTCCCGGGATGTACGCCAACGCGACGCTGACGCTCGACGAGCGCAAGGGCGTGCTGCTGGTGCCGGTGCAGGCCGTGGATCGCGGCGACGCCAAATCGACGGTGATGATCGTCAACCAGGCGCACCAGATCGAGGTGCGCGATGTCACCCTGGGTACGGAGTCAGCGGAGAAGATTGAATTGAAGTCCGGCGTGCAAGAAGGCGACCTGGTGGTGCTCGGCAATCGCAGTCAACTGAAGCCCGGAGCGACTGTGACCGTGAAGCTGGCCGACCCGACGGGGGAGGCGCGGCCGTAATGTCCGGATTCTCCATTCGCAATCCGTATCTCATCGTCGTTGCCTCGCTGATGGTCGTGATCATCGGTGCCACTTGTGTCGTCCGGATGCCGGTCGATCTGTTTCCGTCCATCAACCTGCCTGAAGTCGTGGTCGCCACTTCCTACAACGGCATGGCGCCTGAGGAGATCGAGACAGAGATCACGGGTAAGTTCGAGCGCTTCTTCACGCTTGGCAGCGGCATCGACCACATGGAGTCGCGGTCGCTGCCTGGCGTCAGCGTCATCAAGGTCTACTTCCAGCCGGGCACCAACGCGGACTCCGACGTGAACACCATCTCGAACCTGGCGATGGCGGACCTGCGGCGTCTGCCGCCCGGCACCATGCCGCCGATCATCCTCAAGTTCGATGCCTCCAGCCTGCCGGTCTGCCTCGTCACGCTCAAGGGCGACGGCCTGAGTGAAGCGACGCTGCGGGACGTCGGACAGTTCAACGTGCGCAATCAGCTCGCGGTCGTCGCCGGAGCCTCGGTGCCGCAGCCGTTCGGCGGCAAGTACCGCCAGATCATGGTCTACGTCGATCCCGCCAAGCTTCAGTCGTACCAGTTGAGCCCGATGGACGTGGTGCGCGCGGTCAATAACGCCAACCTGATTCTGCCCGCGGGTGACGTCAAGATCGGTCCGCTCGACTACGCGTTGTATTCGAACAGCCAGTTCCCGACGGTCAAAGGCATCAACGACGCACCGATCAAGACCGTCGGCATGTCCACGGTGACGGTCGGCGACGTCGGCCAGGTCAAAGACGCGTATCAGATTCAGGCCAACGTGGTGCGCGTCAACGGTCAGCCGTCGGTCTACCTGCCGATCATGAAGCAGGGCGGCGACACCAACACGATCGCCGTGGTCGACGGCATCAAGGAGACGCTCGCGCATCTGGTCAACGTCCCGAAGGAGCTGGTGACCAACGTCGTATTCGACCAGTCGCTCTTCGTGAAGCGCGCCATCGAGACACTGTTGGACGAAGGGGTGATTGGCCTGGTGCTGACGGCACTGATGGTGCTTGTCTTTTTGGCAAGCTTCCGCGCCACCATCGCGGTGTTTCTGTCGATTCCGCTGTCGGCGCTGGCGGCGTTCATCGCGCTGTATTTCGGCGGCAGCTCCATCAACACCATGATTCTCGCAGGTCTCGCGCTGGTGTTCTCGCGCCTCATCGACAACGCCGTGATCGTGCTCGAGAATATCTTCCGGCACCTCGAGTTGGGCGAGTCGCCCGAGGTTGCCGCGGAGCGCGGCGGGCAGGAAGTGTCGCTCGCGGTCCTCGCGGCGACGCTGACGAGTTCGGTGGTGTTCTTTCCGGTGATGTTCCTCTACGGCGTCAGCCGTTTTCTGTTCTCGGCACTGGCGCTGGCGGTGGTGCTGTCGCTGTTCGCCTCGTATTTCGTGGCGCTCACGGTGGTGCCGTTGTTCTGCGCCAAGTTGATCAAGGGGCACCACCCGGCCGGCGAGAACGAGCATCGAAGCTGGGGGCAGCGATTCAACGACGGATTCAACCGGCGATTCACCGGTCTGCTCGAAACCTACGAGCGTCGCGTCCGGCTGTCGCTCAAGCGCCCGGGCCTGACGATTGTCGCCATCAGCGCCGTGTTCGTGATCAGCCTGCTGCTGTACCCGCTGCTCGGCGTCGCCTTCTTCCCACGCACCGACGCGGGGCAATTCGTCATCAATCTCAAGTCGCCATCGGGAAGCCGCATCGAGGTGACGACGGCGGACGTGGCCAAGGTGGAAACGCTGATTCGCCGGATTGTCGATCCGAAGGAACTGGACCTCATCACCGCGAACATCGGCGTGACGCCGGACATCTCGGCGATCTACACCAGCAACGCCGGTCCGCACACCGCGACGATCCAGGTGGCGCTCACGGAGGGTCACAAGGTCGGCAGCTACGAATACATGGACCGCGTGCGCAGCGCCCTGCGCACGGAGCTGCCCCAGCTCAGCGCCTATTTTCAATCGGGCGGCATGGTGGACGCCGTGCTCAATCAGGGTTTGCCGGCGCCGATCGACATCCAGGTGAGCGGATCGAATCTCGACGCTTCATTCAGCGCCGCCAGCGATCTGGCACGCGGTATTCGCGGCCTTTCCGGCGTCAGCGACGTGTTCATCCCCCAGGACCTCGATTACCCGTCGCTGCGCCTCGACGTGAACCGCGAGCACGCCAACCAGCTCGGACTCAATCAGCGTGAGGTGGTCTCCAATGTCATCACGGCGTTGACCTCGAACGGCATGATTGCGCCGAGCTACTGGGTCGACCCGAGGAGCGGCAACGACTACATGCTCACCGTCCAGTATCCGGAGGCGCAGATCCAGAACCTCGCCGACCTGAAGAACATCCCACTGCACTCGGCCGGCTCGAAGGACCCGACCATGCTCGACGCCGTGAGCAAGATCACGCCGTTCAAGTCGCCGACTGAAATCGATCACTACCAGATTCAACGCGTAATCGACATCTACGTGAACCCGGCGACCGAGGATCTCGGACGGGTGGCGACCGGAGTCAGGCGGCTGATCGCCGAGGCGAGGCCGCCGGCGGGTGTGCGCGTCAGCCTGCACGGGATGGTCCAGGGAATGGACGCGTCGTTCCAAAGCTTTGGTCTCGGCCTGATCCTCGCGCTGGTGCTCCTGTATCTGATCCTGGTCGCGCAGTTCCGGTCGTTTACCGACCCCGCGTTGATTCTGCTGGCGGTACCGACCGGCCTGACCGGTGTGCTGGTGGCGCTCTACCTCACCGGCACCACGCTGAATGTGCAGTCGCTGATGGGTGTGCTGATGATGGTCGGCATGGTCGTGTCGAACAGCATCCTGATCGTAGAGTTCACCCATCGTCTCGAAGAGGATGGGATGCCGCTGCTCGACGCTGTCGTGAGTTCGTGCCGCATCAGACTGCGACCGATTCTGATGACCTCGCTGGCGACGATCTTCGGGTTGATTCCGATGGCCCTGAAGCTGGGAACGGGCAGCGAAGCCTATGCACCGCTGGCGCGCGCGATCATCGGCGGACTGCTCGCGTCGGTCGGCATGACGGTGTTCATTGTCCCCGCGGCCTATTTGATGGTGTATCGCCGGCGGGCACTGATTCCGAAGGAGGCACAGTGAGCCGCCGACCGGTCGTGATCCTCGCCGCGCTGGCATGGCTGGCCTCGCCGGCCCGGGCCGCGCAGTCGCTTTCGTCAGGCCCAGTGCCGCCGCCGGCTATGCAGCTGGGGCAGCCGGGGCAGCCGCTGTCGCTGCGCGACGCGGAAGCGCGCGCGCTGCAGAATCATCCGCAAGTCATCACCGGTCAATTGGCGGCCCAGGCCGGCGGACAGACGATGCGCGAGGCGAGGTCCGCATATTTTCCGACTGTGTTCGGGAGCGTCACCGGCGCCGCGGCGCAGGACGGCAGCCGCATCGCGGCCGGAGCGCTCAACAATCCGATCATCCTCGATCGCCTGGCGGGCGGGCTGACGCTGTCGCAGCTGGTGACCGACTTCGGCCGGACCTCGAATCTGGTGGCGACCGCGTCGCTCCATCAGCAGTCGCTCGAGCAGGACGCGGTCACCGACCGGGCCGACGTGTTGCTACGGGTAGATCGCTCCTACTTCGGCGCCCTTCGTGCGCAGGCGATCATGCGCGTGGCTGAGGCCACGGTGTCGGCGCGGCAACTCGTCGTCGATCAGGTGACGGCGCTGGCGCAGAGCAACCTCAAGTCCGGACTGGATGTCAGCTTCGCGAAGGTCAATCTCGGCGAAGCGCAGTTGCTGCGGCTGCAGGCGCAAAACGATCTGGCGGCCGCGTTCGCCAATCTGTCGGTCGACCTCGGTCAGCCCGATGTGCCGAGTTACGTGCTCAGCGAGGAACCCATGCCACCGGCCCCTCCCGCAGATGTGACGGCGCTGGTGACGCAGGCGCTGCACGAGCGGCCTGATGTCGCGGCGGAGCGTCTGCAGCGTGAGTCGGCGGCCAGGTTTGCCGAAGCAGAGCATCGGCTCTGGTTTCCGACGTTGGCGGCGATTGGCGCCGCCGGTTTCGTTCCATATCGCCAGACCGGTCTCAACGAGCAATATTCGGCGATCGGCATCAACCTCAATGTGCCACTGACAAATGGCGGACTGTTCTCGGCACGCCACGCCGTCGCCAGTCTACAGGCGCTCGCCGAGGACCAGCGGGTTCGTGATCTCGAGAATCGGGTCTCTCGCGACGTGCGGGTCGCACTTCTCGATGCGCAAACCGGATTTCAGCGGCTCGAGCTGACCAGCCAATTGCTGGACCAGGCCACTCAGGCCGAGGACCTGGCCGACGCGCGTTACCGCCTCGGCCTCAGTTCGATCATCGAGCTGACGCAGGCGCAGTTGAACAAGACGAAGGCCGAGATCGAGCAGGCAAGCGCGCGTTACGACTATCAGGCGACAAGTTCAGCGCTGCGTTATCAGACCGGCCAGTTGAAGTGATTCTCGGAGCTCGAACCAGGAGCGAACGCGTCTAGCTGCCGTCGCGGATCACCCGGCAGGATTCGACGTCGAACGACACCGCGCCGACCGTCAGCGTGGTCTGATTGAGGAAACCGGCAGCGAAGGTCAGGAAGCGCTCGACGTCCGCGATTGTGCTGACCAGGCCGAGCGAGACCCGGATCGCCCCGGCGCTCTTGCCGCCGCGCTCCTGCATCACCTGGAGAAAACGGGGCAGCGTGATGTCCGGCCCGCTGGCCAGGGCGGCGCGCATGTCGTCTTCGGTCAACCCCTCCGCGGTCTCGCCCGCACCGGGGTTGCAGAAGCACCCGGTCCTCAGCGAGATGCCTTCCGCGCCGGCCAGTTCCTCCACACGGCGGTAGTCGAGCAGGTGACCGTCAGCATCGTAAAAGTTCATTGTCACCGTCCCGCCGCGCATGGCCGTGGTGGCGGGTCCGTAGATGCGGACCAGCGGCCGCCCGTTGTCGTGGCGAAGCGCGAGGAGCTGGGCGAGCAGCCAGCCCGTCAGGCAGCCGATCCGCGTTTGGATCGTGTCGATGCCGATCCGCTCGATATGGCGCAGGCCGATCTCGACGGCTGGAATACTCAAGTAGTTCAGCGTGCCGTCTTCGAAGCCCGCCTCGCGCGGCGCCAGGACATGAAGCCGTCCCTGCACCGTGGCGAAGTTGACGGTGCCGCCAGCGAACCAGGGCCGCTTCAAGCTGGCGAGGGTGGCGTTTCGAATCAGGAGGCATCCGACCCCGGTCGGGTAGCCGAACATCTTGTAGAACGAAATCGCCACGAAATCCGGCGTCACCGTTCGCAGGTCGAGCCGGTTGGTCGGGACGAACGCCGCGGCGTCGAGCAGGATGTGCCAGCCGCGGGCCCGGGCCTCTTCGACGAGTGCGAGCGGATGTTTCACGCCGGAAAAATTTGACTGCGCCGGAAAGGCAAACAGATTCGCACGGCCGGCTCCCGCGGACTCGAGGCGCGCGAGCAGCGCCGCCTGATCGATCCGCAGGTCGGGCATCGTCAGCGGCGCATAGTCCACCGAGGCCCCCTTGGACCGGGCAAACTCCCGCATGCCATTGACCGAGTTATGGTTGTCGACAGTCAGCAGCAGCCGTCCGCCGGACTCGAAGGGATAGGCTTCGCCGACCAGCTTTAACGCGCCTGACGCGTTCTGGGTGAACACCGCGGTGTAGTCGCCGACGCCATTGAAATACTCGAGCACCTTGGCGCGTGCCCGTTCGACCGCATGGGTCATCGCCGTCGAACTGGGACTCGCCGAGTGGGGGTTCCCCAACACGTGTCCGCTCAGCAGCTTCACGTGTTCCAGGACTTGCGAGTCGGCGTGCAACCCGCCGCCGGTGTAGTCCAGATAGACCGTGCCCTCGGTGTCGAGGCGACCATAGTCCGATGTCCGTAGCGCGTCGAGGACGGCGGTGTCGGCGTACGACGGGTAGGCGCTCGAGAATTGAGCCGGGCTCACACGCAAATTCTATCGTGTCCGCCGCAATCTAGCGCCGCGGGAACTGATCCGGGTTGTTCGTGAACAGTGCGTCGATGCCGAAGGTGTAGAGGAATTGCGCCATTTCATCGCGGACCGATGGATAGGCGGTTTTCTCGCTGGCGGCGAATGTCCAGGCGGTGACGGTCAGTCCGGCGGCGTGCGCGCGCGCCACCATGTCGGGATGTTTGGCGATGACCGTCTTCTCGGGCCCGATCCCGGTCGCAAACGTCGCCAGCTGGGCGAGCCGCGCCTCAGTGATGTCTTCTTCGCGCGAGGTCAGGAACACCCGCGGCACCGTCGGGAGATCAACGGCGACACGGCGAATGGCCTCCTCGTCGAACGACTGAATGATCACGGGAGTAGTGCGCAACGACTCAGGCTTCTCCAGGCCGTTCTTCTTCATGAGGTCCACGAAGAGCTTCACCTGATCGATGCCGCGCGACTTGTAGAACGCCGGCGACTTCAGCTCCGGATACAACCCGGCCTTGCCGCGGACGAGATCGATGGCGTCCTGAAAAGTCTGGACATGCTGACCGGCAAATTCCGGCTTGAACCACCTGCCGGCATCCAGTGTCTTGATCTCGGCGATTGTGAAGTCGTTGGCCAGCCAGTGTTTGCCCGGCACCCGCGTGCGGACGTTGGCTGACGGTCGATCGGGAAACACCTCGGCGACATTCGTGGTGCGTTCGAGCGTGTCGTCATGCAGGCAGATCATCACGTTGTCCTTCGTGACCGCGAGATCCGGTTCCACGAAGTCGGCCTTTTGTTCCATGGCCAGCTTGTAGGCGGCCGGCGTGTGCTCCGGCGCGTAGTCCGAAGCACCGCGATGCGCGATGAGCTGCTTTTTCGATTCCGGCGCCGGCGATTGGGCCTGCGCGGAGATCCACGTCACCAGAACAGCCGCAACGACGGTCAGCGAGCGGGATGAGTTGGTCATCGGGTCGATTATCGCTAAGGATGGTAACAGCTTCGTAAAAACGTGGCGCGCTTTCTAGAAGTTCACGCGTAAAGCGAACTGGACCTGACGGCTGGTGCCGAGGCCGACCGTGCGACCGCCGGTGCCGGTGATCGCCCCAAGGGTTCCAGCGGCTGAGGTGTACGCTCAGATCGTCGTTCCGGGCGCGATCACTCCTTCTTTGAGGACGACGATGATGCCGTCGCGGATGCAGTAGCCGTCGCCGTCGGCGTGCCGGATGCCGGATTCGTTGGTCAGCTTTGCGCCGTCGCCGATGCGCGCGTTCTTGTCCACGATCACCCGATCGAGCACCACATCCCGTCCGATGCCGAGCCGCGGATTTCCCGCCCTCGCCGGCGCCTCATCGTCGGCTTCGTAGAAGTCCGCTCCGAGCAAAACCGAGCGGCGAATCGTCGCGCCCGCCTGGACGTTGGTGCGGATGCCGACGATCGATTCCTGAATGCTGCAGCGGTCCAGGAAGCAGCCTTCGGCGATGATCGCCTGGGTTGCGGTGCAGTCGTCGAAACGCGCGCCAGGCAGGAATCGTGGATGGGTGTAGATGGGACGCCGTGAATCGTAGAATCGAAACGGCGCGCCGGCCTGGGTCAGCAGAATATTGGCGTCGTAGAACGAACCGACTGTCCCGACGTCAGCCCAGTAGCCGCGAAACAGGTGAGTGTTCACACGGTAGCGCTCGAGCGCTGCCGGAATAATCTGACGGCCGAAATCGGTCGCGCCATCCTCTCCGATGGCGTCGAACAGCGCCTCGCGCGAGAACACGTAGATGCCCATCGACGCGACGAACGGTGTCTCCGGCGAATGGCCGCCGAACATGGCGCCGCGTGGAATGCTCTGGCCAATCGCCTCGAGACGCTCGCGGGACGGTTTCTCGTCGAACGCGACGATCTGACCGTGGCGGTCGAGTCCGAGGATGCCCATCGACGAGGCATGGTCGATGCCGACCGGCGTGGCGGCAACCGTGATGTCGGCGCGGCGATCGATGTGCGCGTCCACCAGCTCGGCGTAGTCCATACGGTACAGCTGATCGCCGGCGAGAATCAGGTAGTAGTCCGCGTCGTACCGGGCAAAATGCCGCGCGGCCTGACGTACGGCGTCCGCCGTGCCCTGGTACCAGTTCGGGTTGTCCGGCGTCTGTTCGGCGGCCAGGATTTCGACGAAACCGGGGCTGAAGAGATCCATCCGGTAGGTCTGGGCGATGTGCCGGTTCAACGACGCGGAATTGAACTGTGTCAGCACGAAAATCCGGCGCATGTCGGCGTGCAGGCAGTTGCTGATCGGGATGTCGATGAGACGGTATTTCCCGCCGATCGGAACCGCCGGCTTCGATCGCTGAGCGGTAAGCGGAAAGAGCCGGGAGCCTTGCCCACCGCCGAGAATGATCGCCAGCGTCTCGCTATTCATCGCCATGCATTCACCAATCTACCTCCGTGACCACGGCCGTTGTGTCGCTACGTAACGACAATGTAAACGAATCTGTTACAATCCAGCCCTCTGATGGCCTTCAGACTGCTCCCCCGCGAAGAGAAGTTCTACACAGATTTCCAGGCGCTTGGCGACGAATTGAAGCGTGGCGCCCGCCTGCTCGAGGAAATGGTGACGCCGGAGCGTCCGACCTGGGACAAGGCCGACGAGATCAAGGAAGTCGAGCACAAGTGCGACTTTCTGACGCACGAGATCATCCAGCGCCTCAACCGCACGTTCGTGACGCCGCTCGACCGCGAAGACATTTTCGCGCTGGCGCGGTCGCTCGACGACGTGATGGATGCGATTGACGCGGCGGCGACGATCATCCGGCTGTACCGCCTCGAGACCGTCCGCTTCGGCGCCCGCGAACTGGCGCACATCATCACCGCGTGCACCGATCAGGTGCGATTGGCCCTCGGCGCGCTCGAGATGAACAAAGGCCTGGCCACTCACGCCATCGAGATCAATCGCCTCGAGAACGAGGCCGATCGCACGCACCAGCAATCCGTCAGCCAGCTGTTCGACGACGAACGCGATCCGATCGTCGTGATCAAATGGAAGGAGACCCTCGACTTTCTCGAGTCGGCGACCGATCGCTGTGAGGACGTCGCCAACGTGCTCGAGGGTGTCATGGTCAAGAACGGCTAGGCGGCGATGCTCTTCTGGTCGGTCGCCGGGCTCATCCTGGTCGCCCTCGTCTTCGACTACATCAACGGATTCCACGACGCCGCCAACTCGATTGCGACGGTCGTGTCGACGCGCGTCCTCTCGCCCGGCCGGGCGGTCATCTGGGCGGCCACCTTCAATTTCGTCGCCGCGTTCACGTTCGGGACCGGCGTGGCCAAAACCGTCGGCTCCGGCATGGTCGACATCAAGATCGTCACCTTTGCGGTGATTCTCGCCGGCCTGGCCGGCGCGATCGTCTGGGATCTGATCACCTGGTATTTCGGGTTGCCGACCAGTTCTTCGCACGCCTTGATCGGCGGCTACGCCGGCGCGGCAGTCGCCAAAGCCGGGTTCGCGGCGATCATTCCCTCTGGCTGGACCAAAACGATCCTGTTCATCTTCCTGTCGCCGCTGGTCGGGCTCGTGCTCGGCTTTGCGATCATGACGTCGCTCATGTGGATTTTCCGGTGGATGCCGCCGTCCCGCGTCGATCGATGGTTTCGCAAGCTGCAGCTGGTCTCCGCCGCGTTTTTCAGCCTGAACCACGGCGCCAACGATGCGCAGAAGACGATGGGCATCATCGCCGGCGTGCTCTACGCCGCACATTACATCGACAGTTTCTATATTCCGTTCTGGGTGGTGCTGGCGGCGCATGCCGCGATTGGCCTCGGCACGCTGGCTGGCGGCTGGCGCATCATCCACACCATGGGATCGAAGATCACGAAGCTGCAGCCGGTCGGCGGCTTTGCGGCGGAGACCAGCGCCGCGATCTCGATTCTGATTGCGACCCAGACCGGCGTGCCGGTCAGCACAACGCACGCCATCACCGGTGCCATCGTCGGCGTCGGCGCCGTCCGGAGGCTATCGGCGGTGCGGTGGGGTGTCGCGGGGCAGATTGTCTGGGCGTGGGTGCTGACCATTCCTGCCGCGTTCCTGATCGCCGCGCTCACCTACACGCTGCTGAAATTCGCCGGCGCCCACTGAGGTCGAACCCGGACTTCGCCGCTCCGCCTAGCTGAGAGCGCTTGCGTCGGATTGTTACTGGGGTCGCGCCGATGTTCGGCGCGAGCCTCACGGCAGGGTGATGACGAAACGCGCGCCGCCGCCAGGCCGGTTTTCGGCCCGCGCCGTTCCGCCGTGCAGTTCCACCAGGTGCTTCACGATCGCGAGACCGAGACCGGTGCCGCCTGGGTCGCGCGCGCGCGACTTGTCGACGCGATAAAACCGCTCGAACACCCGTGTCAGATCGTCCGGCGGAATCCCGGGTCCATCGTCCGAGACACTGATCTGGCTCCGTGAACCTTCGCGGCCGACGTCGATGCGAATCGTGGCCCGTTCCGGCGAATAGGTGACGGCGTTGGCCACCAGATTCCGCAACGCATCGTGCAACTTGGCCGGATCCGCGCGGACCGTCTCCGCGCCCGGCGCTACGGCGACCTCGATGCGCTGGTCGCGTGCCTCGGCCTCCGGCGCCAGGTCGCTGGCCACCGCCTGCACGAGACCACGCGCATCGCAGCCGCTCAATTCGAGCGTCTCCTGACCCGCATCGAGTCGCGCCAGCCGCAGCAGGTCCTTGACCAGCCGCTCCATACGCTGCGTGTGCCGCGCGATGATGTCGAGGAATCGCCGGCTCTCGTCGGCACTCGCGTCGCCGTCCGACAGCGCTTCGACATAGCCGCGAATCGCGGTCAATGGTGTCCGCAGCTCGTGCGAGACGTTGGCGACGAAATCTCGCCGGATCTGATCGGCGCGGCGAAGGTCGGTGATGTCGAGCAGCACGAGGATGACGCCATGAATCGCCGACCCAGCCGCCGGTGCGGCGCGCGCCATGATCGTGCGCGAGGGATCGCGCGGCGGCGACAGCTCGAGCGCGCCCGGCGTCCGGCCGACCAGCACCGATGCCACCAGCTCGGCGATCGCGGGGAGACGAATGGTTTCGACGTACGGCCGGCCGGCTGCGACATCGTCCAGCTTCAGCATCTGCCGCGCGGCGTCGTTCACCAGTTGCAACCGCGCGTGGGCGTCCACCACGATCACACCTTCGACCATTCCCGCGAGGATCGCCTCCATCCTGGCGCGGTCGCGGGCCTGCGCTTCGAGACGGCGTCCGACTTCCTGTACCGATTCGTTCAGCGCTCGCGCGACGTCGCCGAGTTCGTCGTCGCCGAAGCCGAGGCGCGGCGGCTCGAGATCACCGCGTTGATAGCGGGCGGCGATGTCGGCGATGAGGTGAACACGCCGGCCAATGCGCGCCGAAAAGATCCAGGCGATGAGGGCGCCGCCGAGCAGCGCCACCCCGAGCGCCGCCAGCGTCGCCGTGAGCACGGTGCCGAGCTGAGATTGGATCGTGGTCAGGGGCAGGGCGACGCGCACGAACGCAACCGGCTGTCCCCGCACCGGAACCGCGACGTACAACATGTCGATCTTGAGCGTGTCGCTGTAGCGGCGGGCCTGGCCGAGACCAGTCGAACGCGCGGCGACGACCTCCGGGCGCTGGCCATGGTTTTCCATGGTCGCGACGGCATCGACGGTCTCAGACGAGTCGCCGAGGACCCGGCCGTCAGCGGCGATCAGCGTGACGCGTGCGTCAATCAACTGACCGAGACGATCGGCCTCCTCGTCGAGGGCCGCGAGGTCACTCGCGCCACTCGCGAAAGGCGCGGCCCGGCCCAGCAGGTCCGCCGCCAGACCCGCTTCGGCCACCAGCGTGTTCTCAATCCGTGCGTTGGTCTGACGCCGCATGGTCGTCGCGAACAGCAGGCCGGCGACAGTCAACGCCAGAATCGCGGCCGACAGGGCGGCGAAAAAGAACTTCGTCTGGAAACTGGCGCGCGGCGTCATTGTCTACGGCGCGGGATCGAGGAGCTTGTAGCCGAACTGCTTGACCGTCACCAGCGCTTCACCGAGGATCGGCAGCTTCTCGCGCAGGCGGCGGACGTGGACGTCCACGGTCCGGGTGCCGCCGGTGTAGCGGTAGCCCCAGACGTCGGTCAGCAGGACGTCTCGCGACAGCACCCGACCGCGATGCTGCAGCATGTATTCCAGCAGCAGGAACTCTTTCGCAGTCAGCGTCACCGCATCCCCGGCCGACGACACGACGTGGCGTTCGGTGTCGACCGCGATCGAGCCGTATGCCAGGGTCTTGGACGAGGTCTTGGCGCCGCGATGAGCGCGACGCAGCAGCGCGCGGACTCGCGCGACCAGTTCGTTGGGACTGAATGGCTTGGCCAGGTAGTCGTCTGCCCCGAGCTCGAGGCCGACGATGCGCTCGGATTCCTCAGCGCGGGCGGTCAGCATGATGATGGGAATCGCCGCAGTCGATTCGTTGGCGCGCACGAGCCGGCAGACTTCCAGGCCGTCCAACTGCGGCAGCATCAAGTCGAGGATGAGCAGGTCAGGAGCCCTGACACCGATCGCCTGCAGTCCGTTTCGCCCGGACGAGGCGATTTCCGTGAGATAGCCCGCCTTCTCGAGATAGCGGGCCACGAGAGTTGCAATGTCCGGATCGTCCTCGACGATCAGGATGCGCATGGCCATGTCCTGACATTCTAGCCTCTAGTCCCAGGCGCGCAGGCCCGCTACAATGCAGTCCATGAGAACTCTCATCATCGGCGCGCTGCTCGCGCAACTGTCCAACGCCCCGGCGCGTCCGTCGCACGCGATCGTGACGGTGCCGCCGGCCGCGGTCACCGGTGCGCCCGGCTCCAAAGTGTCGCTGCGAGTCGATGTGACGCCGAAGGCGGGTGTGCATGTCTACGCGCCGGGTTCAGACGACTACATCGCGGTCGACATCAAGCTGAACCCGCTGCCGGCGATCACGGCGGAAAAGGTGCAGTACCCCAAATCCACGATCATGACCTTCGCGGACGAGAAGGTGGCCGTGTTTGCGAGCGCGTTCCAGCTCACGCAGGACGTCACGCTCGACAAATCCGTGAAGGCCGGCGAGACCATCGTTGTCGCCGGTAAGGTGACCTATCAGGCCTGCGACGACCGGGTCTGCTATCCGCCCGAGTCGGCGCCGGTGTCGTGGACGGTGAACGTCAAGTAACGATCGAGAATCCTGAACTCTCAGAATATTTTGTACAGCAGCGGGTAACCCCACCACAGGCCCAGCGTCGTCGAGACGCAGCCGACCACCAGCGAGATTCCGCGGAGCAGACCGCGATGTCCGCTCAATTGCGCCAGCGGCCAGCCAAGCAGCCCTGACAGGGCCGCCATTCCGATCGTCGAACCCAGCCCGAACACGGCCATGTAGGTGAGCCGCGAGGTAATCGACGGCAATGTCGTCAGCACCAGCGCCGTGAGCGCGCCGCTCCCTGCCAGGCCGTGCACCGCGCCGACCAGCAGCGGGCGCCGGGCCAGCGTCCATGTGCCGATGTGCACGTGCGCCGGTGCGCCTTCGTGGGTGTGATGACGATGGCCGTGATGGTGCGCATGGACGGGGCCGGCTGGGCCCTGACTCGCGGCGAGATAGATGGCGCGCACGCCGAGTCCGATCAGCATCAACGCCACCAGGAATTCGAACGTGTCCGCGAGTCGCGGCGGCAGGTCGGCGCGCAGCACTACCAGCACGATGCCGACGACGAGAAGCGAGAAGGTGTGGCCGAGCCCCCAGCAGGCGCCGAGCAGCGCCGCCTTGAATTTGCTGCGTTCGCCGGCGACCAGCGTCGTCACCGCCGCGAGATGATCCGGTTCGAGCGCGTGGCGCATGCCGAGCAGCGAGCCGAGACCGGAACTGGTCAACACTTCGAGGACAGGCATGATGCGGTGCCCGGCCATTCTATCCCACTGACGTAGAATCGTTGGCCATGGCGCCGCTCAATAAATTCAGTTCCCGGATTACGCAGCCCAAGTCGCAAGGGGCGTCGCAGGCGATGTTGTATGCGACCGGCATGGCCGACGCCGACATGGACAAACCGCAGGTCGGCATTGCCAGCGTCTGGTACGAAGGCAACCCGTGCAACATGCACCTGCTGACGCTCGCCGAGAAAGTGAAGGAGGGCGTGGTCGCCGCCGGGATGGTCGGGATGCGCTTCAACACCATCGGCGTCAGCGACGGCATCTCGATGGGTACCGACGGGATGAGTTTCTCACTCCAGTCGCGCGATCTGATCGCCGATTCGATCGAAACCGTGATGGGCGGGCAGTGGTACGACGCCAACATCTCGCTGCCAGGCTGCGACAAGAACATGCCGGGCTGCCTGATCGCGATGGGACGGCTGAATCGTCCGTCGCTGATGGTCTACGGCGGCACGATTCGCGCCGGTCACG
Organism: Vicinamibacterales bacterium; assembly: GCA_036497895.1. Lineage (GTDB taxonomy): Bacteria > Acidobacteriota > Vicinamibacteria > Vicinamibacterales > CAVVIG01 > CAVQFC01. The sequence goes on from DASXIR010000285.1 coordinate 31,334, forward strand.
GCGACGGCGACCACAAACTCGACGTCATCTCGGCGTTTCAGAGTTATGGTCAATTTCTCGCCGGTGCGATCACCGAGCCGCAGCGAAAAGAAATCCTGCGCCATTCGTGTCCAGGGGCCGGCGCATGCGGCGGGATGTATACCGCCAATACGATGGCTGCGGCGATCGAGGCGCTCGGCATGAGCCTGCCGTACAGTTCGTCGACGCCGGCCGAGGATCCGGACAAGCACGCCGAATGTCTGGCCGCCGGCCGGGCGGTGCTGCACCTGCTCGAACTCGATCTGAAACCCCGCGACATCATGACCAGGGCGGCCTTCGAGAACGCCATGGTACTGGTGACGGTGCTCGGCGGGTCGACCAACGCGGTGCTGCACCTGATCGCGATGGCGCGATCGGTGGGCGTACCGCTCACCATCGACGATTTCCAGGCCGTCAGCAATCGGGTGCCGATGCTCGCCGACTTCAAGCCGAGCGGATCGTTCGTGATGGAGGATCTCCATTCGGTCGGCGGCATTCCCGCGGTGCTGAAGCTGCTGCTCGAGGCTGGCCTCGTGGACGGATCGTGCATGACCGTCACCGGCAAGACGCTCGCCGATAACCTCGAGGGTGTACCCGGTCTGGCCGCAGGGCAGGCGATCATTCGTCCGCTGTCGAATCCAATCAAAGAGACCGGTCATATCCAGATCCTCAAGGGCAACCTGGCGCCCGAGGGGTCGGTCGCGAAAATCACGGGCAAGGAAGGTTCGGTGTTTTCCGGCCCTGCGCGAGTCTACGACTCAGAAGAGGACATGCTCCACGCCCTCGAACGGAAGGAAATCAGCAAAGGCGATGTGATCGTGATCCGCTATGAGGGACCGAAGGGCGGGCCGGGCATGCCCGAGATGCTGACGCCGACATCGGCCGTGATGGGCGCCGGCCTCGGCACTTCCGTCGCGCTTCTGACCGACGGTCGCTTTTCCGGCGGCTCGCACGGCTTCATCGTCGGCCACATCACGCCGGAGGCGCAGGACGGCGGACCGATTGCGCTCGTGCAGTCCGGCGATTACATCACGATCGACGCAGAACGCAACGCAATCACTGTTGATGTGTCGGACGAAGAGCTGAAGCACCGCCGGACCAACTGGAAGATGCCGCCGTTCAAGGCCCAGCGGGGAACGCTGGCGAAATACATCCGGCTCGTGAAAAGCGCGAGTGAAGGTTGCGTCACCGACGAGTTGTAGGGCGGCATACGAGATCTAGTGCGGCTGGTTGACGACCACGTAGGTCACCGACGAACCTGAGAACTGCGGCTGGTACCACACCGAGCCGCACTGCTGATAGCTGACCCCGCCCAACACGACCACCGTGCACGCCGGCGGCAGCGTGGTCACCATTGACCCGACCACGGCTGCGGTGATGACGGCGGTTGCCGTGATGGCGGCGGCGGCGGCGACAGGGTGGTAACAGCATCCGCCACCATAGTAGCCACCGCCACCGTAGTATCCGCCGTGAACGTTGACGTCCACGTCCCGGTTCACGTTGACGTTCGTGTTCCGATTGACGTTGGTATTGTTGTTGACGTTGGTATTGCGGTTGACGTTGTTGTTGGTGTTGACGTTGTTGTTGCGATTGACGTTGTTGTTGGCGCTGCCGCTGTTGCTGCGGTTGACGCTCGTCCGCGCGCTGCCGCCGCCACCACCTCCGCCGCCGCGCCGCTGAGCCAGGAGTGGGGTCGGGCCGGCCAGTCCGGCGATCAACACCGCTGCCGTGGCGATTCGAAGCTTGTTCGGGTTCATCATCGTCCTCTTCTCGACGCTAAGGCTTGATGTTGGTCAAGTTGATTTTGTGAGCGTCGCCGGGCGGATCGAAGGTAAAGGCCGCGTCGTTGAACGACGGCGCCAGGTTCCAGGTCATCACCGACGTATGCGTCGGCCGCGCCTCGTTATCCGTCGTCGTCAACACCAGCTTGCGCGGAAGCGGGAAATCGCCGGCCTGTACCCATATCTGCCAGTCGAGACCGTCCTGGCGAAACGCGTAGTGCTCGCAGGTGGTGCCGAGGACCTGGCCGGGACCGACATCCACCGCGCTCTTGATGGTACTGACGCTCTGCTTGTCGCCGTCCCAGTAGAAGAGATCGACCAGCGGCACCTCGATGTCGTACTTCTTGTCGAGTTCTTCGACCAGATCCGAGAGCGTCCCCGGCGCCGGCACGGTGGCGTAGTAGTTCATCCGCATCGCGAAGATGGAGAACACTTTTCCGTCGTAGAAGAACATCCGGTGCTGCGCGTCGCTCTCGATTTCCACACGCATGCGGTTGGGTCGCTGGACCAGCAGGTCGACCGTGCCGTCCGACGACACCTTCTGGCCATCATCCAGCACATCGTCGGTGCTGGTGGTGGACTGGACCTGGAATGATTTCAGCGTGCGCAGGTACGCGCCCATCTTGTTGAGTGCGTCCATCGCACCCTTGTCGAGGGTGTTGCCGGCCGGTGCCTGTTGCCCGCGGCTGACTGCAGGGGTGCCGAGGCTCGCGACGGTAAGAAGTGCCGTCAGAGCGATTGTGGGTTTCATGGTGCTCCAGATGCTTCGTCGGTTCGAAACGGCCTAAACGAAAGTTAAGGGAGGCGGCGCGCCGCGGCTATGCGTTTTCGGCAGTTTGCAAACTCAGCCGTGGCTGGCTCTCTTTAGTCGGTATATCCTGTGGCCTCGCTTGGTGGTGGAGTCCACCTGATCGCCGCCCCGCTGGACGGCCAATGACTCCTGCGGCCGTGCCGCAGGAGTGCCTGCCCCGGCCGTACCGCCTCATCCAGCCATCAACGGAGTTGACCATGACCTGGCTCGTAGTCGGCGTCGGCGGTGCCATCGGATCGATGGCGCGTCACGGCGTGAACATGCTCGTTGCCCGTCTGCTCATGCGTCCGGTGCCGTTTGCGACGGCGGCGATCAATCTCGCCGGCTCGCTCATCATCGGTGTGCTGGCGGCGTTGGTCGCGTCGTCAAAAGTGCACCTGTCCACGGAACTGCGATCGTTCCTGTTTGTCGGGATCCTCGGCGGGTTCACGACCTTCTCGAGTTACATGCTCGATACGTTCACGCTCGGGCATGGCGGTGACCATGCCACGGCGTTCTGGAACGTGGCCATCCAGACGGTGTGTGGCCTCGTCGCGGTCTGGGGCGGCTACCGGATCGGTCTTGCGGTGTGAGGAAGGCGAACGCCGCGCGGGTTACGAGTCGAGCACGCCGTGGTTGCGCGCCAGGAAATACAGCGCCACCCCCACCAGCAGTGCGCCGTTGATGCCGATGACCATCGGCGCTCCGACGAAGGTCGCGGCATAGCCGCTGACCAGGCTGCCGAGCGGCATGCCGCCGCGGAACGCCAGCATGTAGATGCTCATGACGCGGCCGCGCATCTCGTTCGGTGCGGTCATCTGCACCAGCGAAGTCACGGTCGAGAACACCACCATCAGCGCCGCGCCGGTGAGGAACAGCAGGATGTCGCTGATCCAGAGTGTCCGCGACAAGGCGAAGGCGATGATCAGCACGCCGTACGCCGCCTGCACGATCAGTGCGATCCAGCCCATCTTCGGGAACTTGCCCAGCCACGCCACGATCAGCGCACCGAGAATCGAACCGGCGCCCGAGAACGCCATCAGGTGGCTGTAGGTGTCGGCGCCTTCGTGGAAGACCTTCTGCGCGAAGATCGGCAGGAAGGTCAGCAGCGCGAAGCCGAGGAATGTGGTTGCCGCGGCGAGTACGATCAGCGCCGCCAGGCTGGTGTGGTGCTTGACGTAGGACAGCCCCAACTTGAGCTCGTCGCCCATCCGCCCCGACGTGGCCGGCGGGATGTGTTTGACCCGCAGCATCATCAGCGTGTTGATGACGACCACGAACGACAGCGAGTTGAGCAGGAAGCAGGCGTTCATCGCCTGCGGTTCGCTATAGCCCCAGCGGCGGAACGCCGCCAGCGTGACGCCGAAGGCCAGCGGCCCGAGCACGCGCGCGACGTTGAACTGAATCGAGTTCAGCGCAACCGCGTTGGGCAGATCCTTTTTATCGACGAGCGATGGGATCAGCGACTGGTACGCCGGCCCGCCGAACGACTGGGCGCAGCCGGTGATGAACGAGAGGGTGAGGACGTGCCAGATCTCGATCACCTGCAGATACATCAACAGTGCCAGCACTGCCGACGTCGCCATCTGGATGCACTGCGACACCAGCAGCGTGCGCCGGCGATCGTAGCGGTCGGCGAAGACGCCGCCGATGAGCGAGAAGAGGATGATCGGCAGCTGCTGGAGGAAGGCGTCGAGCCCGAGGAAGAACGGCGACGAATTGGTCAGGGAGACGATCAGCCAGTTCTGCGCGACGATCTGCATCCAGGTGCCGATGCTCGACGTACACGCACCGATCCACTGCACGCGAAAGTCGCGATACGTGAACGCCACCAGCGTTCGCCGCAGCGTTCTGGCGCCAACTGAGGGAGCTACCGCTTCGGCGGGGCCGGGCGTCGTGACTTGGGTTGTGGTGACAGGTTCGGCCAAGAAGTCTGCCTCAATTTACATCACTTGATCGTCGCAGGGGGCTGCGTTATAGTGCTCGCGGCAGGCGAAAGTAAGGCGAAACACTATGGCTCTTCCGCGTGAACACTTCGAATCGCTCCTGCGAGCCCGTCAGCTCGACCGGACCATGACCACGGCGATTCCGGCCGCCGACACCCGTGACGAATCCACCCTGGCTCCGTCCAGTCTTGATGTCTTGGACGCACGGTTGGGCGGAGGGTTTCCTCGCGGGCAACTGTCCGAGATTGTCGGTGCCCGGTCGTCGGGGCGCGCCAGCCTGATGCTCCGGATGCTGGCAGCTGCGACCGCACGCGGCGAGCTCACCGCGCTGGTCGATGTGGTGGACATGCTCGATGTCGAGTCGGCATCGGCGGCGGGGATCGACCTGAGCCGGCTGCTCTGGGTCCGGGGACACGTAGTCGTGCACCCCGGGCCGTGCCGCGATCTCAATCAGCGGGCGCTCGAGCAGGCGATCCGGGCGCTCACGCTCGTCCTGCAGGCCGGCAATTTCGGCCTGGTCGTGTTCGACGTCGGCGAGGCCCCGGCCGACGCCATCCGCCGGCTGCCGTTCACGACCTGGCTGCGGCTGCAGCGCATGGTCGAAGGCAGCCAGACGGCGTGCGTGCTGGTCGGCGGCGAAGCCATGGCGCGGAGCTCGGCGGGGCTCACGCTGAAGCTCACGCAGGAACTCACCCAGGGGCTCGCTCAAAAGATAGTGCCGCGCGGGATTCGGTTCGGCCATGCCTGGTTCGATGGCATCGATGTGGAAGCGCGTATCGTCCGGGCGCGCGCACGGGAGCGGGAAGATGTACGCGTGTCTGTATCGACCACCTGCGCCTGACGCGCCCGGCGAGCACCGCGGTTCTGCAGGGGCCGAGCTTGCCCGCGAAATCGTAGGGGCCGAGCTTGCTCGGCCCGTGGCCATCGTGGCGATCGCCCGGGAATTTTCGCCGCGCTACGAATGCCACGGTGACGATCTGGTGACGATCGACGTCAGTGGACTCGGACGTCTGCTCGGCCCGCCGCAGACCATCGGCGAGGAACTGCGCCGCGAGTCGGCCGCCCGTGGTGTTCGCGTGCAGGTCGCTGTCGCCGGCACGCAAATGGCCGCGCACCTGCTCGCACGGAGCCATCCGGGGCTCACCGTCATCGCGCCGGGCGAAGAAGCGGCCGCGCTCGCCTCCATCCCGATCCCGATCCTGGCGAAGTGCGACGCCCATCGAACGCAAAGCCTGCAGAGTCCGCAGAGGAAGCCTCTGTTCGCGAACGCTGAACACTCTGCCCTGGCGGCGGTCACCGCGTTCACACGCTGGGGACTGAAAACGCTCGGCGATCTGGCGGCGCTGCCGCCGGCCGATCTGGTGTCCCGGATGGGCCGCCCGGCGCTGGCCTGGCAGGCGATGGCGCGCGGCGAAGACCTGCACCCCCTCGTGCCGATGCTCGAAGAAGAGCGCTTCGAATCGTCGCTCGATCTGGAATGGCCGATCGAGGGCCTCGAGCCGTTGTCGTTCGTCCTGACGCGGCTGCTCGAACCGCTGTCCACCCGCCTCGAGCGGCGCGATCGCGGTGCGGCGGTCCTGCACGTGATCCTGAGGCTCGTGCAGGGGCCCGAGCCCTGCGAAATCCATGCGCGGCGGCTCGAGCTGCCGACGCCATTGCGCGATGTGCGCACGCTGCGGACGCTGGCGCTGCTCGATCTCGAATCGCATCCGCCGGCCGCGGCGATCGAGTGCGTCACCGTGGTGATCGATCCGACGCCTGGTCGCGTGCTGCAGCATACGCTCTTCACGCGCGCTCATCCCACGCCCGAACAGTTGTCCACGCTGCTGGCGCGCCTGGGTGCGGTGATGGGGCAGGATCGGATCGGAGCTCCCGCCACGGTCGATTCCTATCGCCCCGGGGCGTTCGCGACGACGCCGTTCGCGATCGAGCACACCGATCGACACAGCGCCCGCGGCGTTCGCACGCAACTCCCTGAGAGCTGCCAGCCATTGACGTCCGCGCTGCGCCGCTGCCGCCAACCGGTGCCGGCGCGCGTCGCGGTGACCGACGGCCGGCCCGTACGCGTCACCACCGATCGCCGCGAATTCGCCGGGGGCGCGGTCCTGCGCTGCGCCGGCCCCTGGCGCACGTCAGGGGAATGGTGGCTCGACAGTCAGCAATCAGCAGTCGTCAGTCATCAGTCGCGCGGCGAGGCAGGAAGTCGGCAGGCCGCTGCGATAGATCATCAGTCAGCCATCAGCCATGAGCCATCAGCCATGAGCCATCAGCCATCAGCCATTCCGAGTGCCCCCTGGGACCGGGACGAGTGGGACGTGGCGCTTGGTGACGGCGCCGTCTACAGGATTTTCCAGGAGCGCGCGCGCGGCGCGTGGTTCATCGATGCGATTGTGGACTGACTGGACGAATGGCTGGTGGCTGGTAGATGGCTGGTAGATGGCTGATGGCTCATGGCTGATGGCTCATGGCTAATGGCTGGTTTCAAGGAGCGCGTATGACGATTGCTGAATTGCTGTTGCCCGAAGTCGATCAGGAGTTGGCCATCACCCGGCGCGTGCTCGAACGCGTACCTGACGACAAGCTCGCCTGGAAGCCGCACGACAAGTCCTGGACCATGGCCCAT
>DASXIR010000286.1:0-5750 GCA_036497895.1 Vicinamibacterales bacterium
CAGCGGCTTGGTGCGATCGATCTCGCGCTGCTGCCAATCGGCGCCTACGAGCCGCGCTGGTTCATGCAGTCGGTCCACATGAACCCCGCCGAGGCGGTGCAGGTGCATCTGGATGTCGCGGCGTCAGCGAGCATCGGGATGCACTTCGGGACGTTCCGGTTGACGAGTGAGGGAATCGACGAGCCGCTGATGGCGCTCGATGACGCGTGTCGCGCCAGGCAGGTTCTGCCGTCGAGTTTTCGGACCCTCGATTTCGGCGAGTCGACGCGGCTCGAGCGGCCGTGATGATCCCACCCGGCAACGTCGTTCGTTGCGCGGGTGGGGGCGGTGCGGTGCCTACTTCATTGATTCGCCGGCAAACGCGTCACAAGACACGGCCGGATTCCAGTTGGTGAAGGTGCCGTTGGGGTTGTCCTTCCACGCCCAGACGTGCAGCGTGTAGAACGCGGCGAGTCCGAAGCGATTCGGGGCGTCGAAAAGATGAAACAGCTGACCCATGAGTTCGGGCGCAGTCGAGTGGGTCAGGTTCCAGGTGGCCGCGTCCACGAGGTAGTCGGCGCCGGTCAGGCGCAGACGGCCGTTCGGCTGCGGCTCGTAGAGAATGATCTCGGGATGGTTGACGTCGATCTCGCCATCCCCGACCAGCGGCCCGTTCACAAAGTGCATGCCCATCGCACCAAGATCGGATCCGCTCACGCAGCCGAATGCCAGCGCGTAGCCTTCAGCCTCAGCGGCCCTGACGTCCTGAAATCGCGCAGTGGCCTGCCGCACTGCGGTCACGAGCGCGCTCACCTGGCTCTTCTGAGCGGAGGTCATCGGTTGCGCCGGCGCCGCCCCGTGCATGTGATCGTCCTGCGCCAGTGCCGCTGACGGCAGCGCCCCCATCAGCACCAGCACGCCGACCGAGTACCGAAACTGTCTTGCGAATCGTGCGACTTTCATCGTAGGAACCTCACAAACGGAAACACATTGAAATGGTGGAAGGGTGCCGGTGTCAGATGCATCGACGCCCTCGGTTGGTGGCAAGCCGCAGCTCGCAGCGCGGTCCACATCACCATAGGCGCGAGCGGCGGAATGCTTTCGACGCGCAATGGCGGGGTGGCCCACCGTCCATTTGAGCTGCCCGAGCGCCGCTGTAATTTTCCCCAGACGAGACTGATCAGGACGTCTCGATACGGGTAGACTCTAGGGAACAGATGGGCATCGACAGCGGCTTGCGCGCCGCGCGGAACGAGCGGTGGAACCTCACCGCCGACGCCTTCGATCAACTACTCAACGCACTGGATCCGAATCGCGAGCGTGCGGCTGTCGCGTACGAACAGCTGCACCATCGCATCATCGGGCTGTTGCGCTGGTGGGGTGCGTCAGCGGCTGAACAGTTGGCCGATGCCACGCTCGATCGGGTCGCCCGAAAATTGAACGACGGCACCAGGATCCCGGCCGGCTCGCTCGGCGCGTATGTGCGCGGCGTCGCGCGGCTGGTGTTCTACGAGTCGAGCCGCGAGCGTCTGTCGCCACTGACAGGCCGAGAGGCTGCGCCAGTCGCCGCAGGGGACAGCGACCGCGCTGGAGAGTGCCTCGATCGCTGCCTCGCGACCTGGGATCCTGGCGATCGCGATCTGCTTCTTCGGTACTACGGCGCGGGAAAGGCCGCGGATGTCCGTAAACAGATGGCGGACCAACTCGGCATTTCGATGACGGCCCTCCGCATCCGCACGCACCGGCTGCGCGTCCGAGTCGAGAGCTGCGTCGCCGGATGCTTGGAATGACAATTCTGAAACGTTCCGGGCGGCCGAAACATCCCTCTCCGGAGGGTCAAGGCTTGAACGCGGCCGATCTACGGACATACTTGTTAGGGCAGTCGACGGAGGCACAGGCCGAGCGCGTCGAAATCCGGGCTCTCGATGACGAGGAGTTTTACGTCACGCTGCAGAGCTTTGAAGACGACCTCTTCGACGAGTACGCCCGCGGCACTATGCCTGATGTGGACCGGAAACCTTTCCTCGCACGGTACAGCGGTGAGCGACACCGCCTTGTCGTGGCCCGCGCGCTGACGGCGCGGGTTGAATCGCCATCGGGCACGTCCAAGTACTGGATGCTTGCCGCCGCCGCGGTCGTGCTGACAGCCGTCGGCGCAACCGTGGCGATCCGAACGAAATCGGCGTCGCCAACCCCAGCTGCGTCCGTCGCGGCCTCCGCACCAGCGACCCCTCCGGCGTCCGCTCCGGCGGCATTGCTGCTGACCCTGGGAACATCCCGATCAGCCGCGGCGGTTCCCGAAGTCCGGCTGCCTTCGTCTTCGTCTTCGTTGCGGCTTCGCGTCCGCCTCGACCCCGCCGATACGTTCGACAGCTATGCCATGGAACTTCGCTCTGGCCAGGGCGACCTGGTCTGGCGTGCCGATGCGCTGAAGGCGACCGTGGAAGGCGGCGATCGACTGGTCATCGGTGACATCCCCGCAAGAACCCTGACCGCCACCTCGTACGAACTGAGCGTCACTGGATCGTCGGCGGCGAATCGACCCGAGGTGCTCGGCTTTGCCGCTATGAGCATCCGGTGATCGGCGCGCTGCTCGCGCTGGCGCTGGCCGCGGCGCCGACACCGCGCGCGCTGGTCCCGAATGTACCGATCAGCGGCACCCTGGTTGACCACCAAGCCGCTTTCTTCGTCGTTGACGTCCCTGCCGACACCGCCGCGCGAATCATCGTCCGCCAGCACGGCCTCGACATCACGCTGACGCTGCGTCCCGACGGCGCTGAACTGATCCACGGGTTCGACCTGCACGCGGGCGTGGCCGGCGAGGAGCGTGCCTTCGCCGCGATCGCGCCGACGCCGGCACGGTGGAACGTGAAGGTTTCTGCCTCGCTGCCGCACCCCTCGAACGGAACGTTCGAAATCGTTCTCGACCTCACGCCGGCCGACGAGGACGCGCGCGCAAGGGCCGCTGCGTACAGCCGGTTTCAACTCGCATCCGACGAGTCCTGGATCGGAAACGCGGACGGGTTCACCCGCGCCCAGGCCGACTACGCGGCTGCCGGAGACGAGGCGACCGCCGCCGGCGAGCCGGGGCTGGCCGCCGAAGCCGTGTTTCAGCGCGGCCGCGTGCAGGACAACCTCGGCGATGTGCCGAGCGCGATCGAATCGCAGCATCGCGCGCTGGTCATGTTTCGCGCGGTCGGTGACCGCGAACGCGAAGCCCGCGTTCTCGATCGCCTCGGCAATCTGTCGCGGAAGATGGGTGAGGTCGGCGACGCCGAGCGGTTTTTCGGCGAGGCGCTGCCGCTGGCGCAAGAGGTCAACGACCCGGTCACCTCCGCCGACATCCTGAACAATTCCGGTCTGCTGCTGTCGAGTGTCGGCCGCCTCGAGGAAGCCATTCAGCAGATGCAGGCGGCGATTCCGCTGGCCCGAGAGGTGGACTCGGCCAATGTCGAAGGTGCGCTGACGCTGAATATCGGCGATGCCTATTTCCAGCTCGGCATGAACGATCAGGCGATCGAGGCCTATCAGCATTCGTTCGAGATCGTCAGCCGTATGGATTTACCAAGGCGCAGCGCCAGACCGCAGGCGGCTCTGGCGGAGGCGTACTTCGTGAACGGCAACCGCGCCGCCGCCGATCAGGCGATCAGCCGCGCGCTCGCTCTGTACGAGAAGTCCGGCGATCGGGCTGGCATGGCCGAGGCGCAGGCGCTGCGCGGGCGGCTGCTGTACGCCAGCGGCGAGACCGATCGCGCGATCGAATTGTTCGGCCGGGCGCTGCCGGTTCTGCACGAGGTGCGCAACCGGCTCGCCGAGGCCGGAATCCTCACCGAGTGGGCTGCGGTCGAAGTCGAGCGCGATCGCGTCGATGCCGCACTGCTCAAGGTTGACGAAGCGGTGCGACTGAGCCGGCAAATCGGCAGTCCGGCGGCAGAGCGACAGGCGCTCTACGTCCGGGCGCGGGCCCTGCAGAAGCAGAACCGCCTCGGCGAGGCGCTCGCGTCGATTGCGGCGGTGACGTCCAGCGTGGAGACGGCGCGCAACGCGATTCAACGCAGCGAACTGCGGACCTCGTACGTGGCCACTGTGCGCGCGTATTTCGACCTCCAGATCGATTTGCTCCAGCAGCGAGGCGAAACGGCCGCGGCGTTCGAGACCAGCGAGCGCGCCCGTGCGCGGACCCTGCTCGACGGCCTCGCGGAGTCGGCGGCGAAGATCCGGAAAGGCGTCGATCCCGAACTGCTGGCCGAGCAGCGGACCGTTCAGGCACAGCTGAACGCGAGGGAGAACTACCGCGTCCAGGTCGCCCAGCGCGACGGCGAATCCAGTTCGCGCGCTATCGCGGTCGGGCACGACGTCGCGCGGTTGCTGGACGAGTTCAACGGAATCCGTGCCAGGATCCGCAGCCGCAGTCCGGCCTACTCCCAGCTGCAGACACCCGAACCGACCAGCCTGGAGCGGGTTCAGAGCACGCTGCTCGACGCCGGCAGCGTGCTGGTCGAATATCACCTGGGAACGCCGCGCAGCTACGCGTGGGTGGTCGATCGAACCTCGATTACCGTCCACCAACTTCCGAGCGCCGAAAAGATCGACGACCTGGCGCGCACGTATCACACCCAGCTGAGCGCGGACCTCACGCCGCTCTCCGCGGCTGAACGAGCCAGGCGGAGCGCACGCGTCGATGGGCTGGGGCAGAGGCTGGCCACGCTCGTCTGGAAACCGATCGAGTCGCGCGTCGCGGCCCGCCGCGTGCTGATCGTCGGCGACGGTGTGCTGCAGTACGTTCCGTTTGCCGCACTCCCGCGCTCGACCGGCGAACCGCTGATCGTTCACAACGAAGTGGTGTATCTGCCGTCAGCGTCGGTGCTGGAATCAATCCGTCAGCACAGCCGCCCGATCGAGGCCAATCCGACCGTCGCGGTGTTCGCGGATCCGGTGTTTTCGAAAAACGATCCGCGGCTGACCGCCCAACGGGAAGCGTCGGCGCCGGCGCAGACCCGTGCTTCCGACGGACAGCTCTATGGGCGGCTGCGGTTTTCGCGCGAAGAAGCGCAGGCGATCGACGCCGTGGCGCCGCACGCATTCGCGGCGCTCGACTTCGCGGCCGCCAAGCAGACCCTGATGACCCGCGATCTGCGCAAGTACCGGATCCTCCACTTCGCCACGCACGGTTCCCTGAACGCCGAGCGGCCAGAATTATCGGGGCTGGTGCTGTAGCTCTACGACGCGAACGGCAGGCCGACTGACGGATTCCTCCGGCTGCACGAGATCTACAACCTCGATTTGGACGCCCAGCTGGTGGTGCTCAGCGCCTGCCGCACCGCCCTCGGACGCGAGGTCTACGGCGAGGGCCTGATCGGGCTGACCCGCGGGTTCATGTACGCCGGCGCTCCACGCGTCGTCTCGAGCGTCTGGAACGTAGACGATCGGGCCAGCGCGCAGCTGATGGCGCGTTTCTACGACGCGATGTTCGTCAAGCGGCTCGCACCTGCCAGCGCACTGCGTGACGCGCAACTTTCGCTGCTGCACCAGTCACGATGGGCCGATCCACACTACTGGGCCGCGTTCGGGCTGCAGGGAGAGTGGAAGTAACACCGCCCGCGCCCTGAAACGTTTCGGCCTTCCGCGACATCCCTGCCGTTACCCGGATTGTCTCCAAGGAGCGGTATGTCACGGTGCCTTCCTGTACGACTGGTTCTGGTCCTGTGCTGTCTCACAATTCTGTCTGGTCGCGCGCTGGCGCAGGCTCCGCCTGTCGATCCATTCCTCGG
>DASXIR010000287.1:0-14515 GCA_036497895.1 Vicinamibacterales bacterium
GACTCACGACGATGTCGTCCGCGGCGTCGCGCTGGTGACGGCGAGCGGTTTGGCGGCAACACTGGTCGCCGCGAGCGTGCTCGCGTTGGTCTCGACGCACGGCTAGCCGGCCACCCGTCGTTCTGTGATAGCGTGGCGGCCCATGAATCGCCTGTACGTCGTGCTATGCGCCTCTGCCTCGACGATCGTGATCGGGATGGTAGCGGCCGTGTCGTCGCAGGCTCCGCCTGCCTCGTCGGCGAAGCCGACCGGAACACTCGCGCAGATCATGCGCGGTATTTACTTCCCGGACTCGAATCTGATCTTCGATGTCCAGCAGAACGATCCGGCACAGCCAAAAAAGAGGCCCGACACCACTCATTCAACGACCGACAAGTTCATCAACCTGTATCCGGGCTGGCAAGTGGTTGAAAACGCCGCGATCGTGCTCACCGACAGCGTCGACCTCCTACTCACACCAGGTCGCCTGTGTGAAAACGGCAAACCAGTGCCGATCGACCGGACCGATTACAAGAAATTCTCGGCTCAGATGCGCGCAGCCGGGCTCACGGTGTTGCAGGCCGCGCGCTCGAAGAATCAGGAGAAGGTGTCGGACGCTACGGGCGATCTGACCGACGCCTGCACCGCCTGCCACCAGGTCTACCGGCGCGGTCCGGCCGAGGGGACCGCGCGGTGCACGGCGCCGAAGTAGAAATGCGCAACTACGACGCGATTCGAGCAAGTGTGCGGCCGAGCACCTGCCACGCCAGGACCATCGAGGTCACGGACAGGGCCGTGCCGCCGAGCATCAACGCGATCACCACGATGTCCCACAGCGGACGATGATCGTAGAGCCATGGAAAATCGAGCGAATGCAATCCATGGTAGAGCCATCGTGAGATCCAATCCCGCGAGCCGTACTGCTCCACGATCGTTGCGGTCTTCAAATCCAGGTAGTACCGGCTCTGGTCGCGATCGTCCAGCGTGACGAGCAACACCGGCAGCGGACGCTGGTGCCGGCGATCGAGGTAATACCTGTCATAGCGCTCGAGCGGCTGGGTACTGGCACGGCCGCTTGGAGCCAGCGCCTTCGTCACGAGTGTGCCGATCCGCAGTTGATCGAACGCCGCCCGCAGCTGTCCGTCGAGCGTGACCACTCGCGTCTCGCCCCCAGCGACGTGAGCGATGTAGAGCGAGTCGCCAGCCAACGAGATCAATTCCAGTTCCTTCACCGGCGTGCCGGCGAGTCGTGTCAATGCCGCGCTGGGCGTGAAGCGGTCGAACGCCGCCGGCGCCGGCTGTCCGCGCAGCGCGCGGGCGATTGTCGATCGTGACTCGTCGCCACCGCCGCCTCGCAGTGGGAACGGCTCCATCGACAACATTCCGCTGAAGGCCCACGTCGCCGCAGCCACGCCGACGATCAGCCCCAGGATTGCGTGCCAGCGCTTGGCCCCGCGATAAGGCCAGCGAACCGCCGTGCCGTTCACGCGGTAGCGCCGGAACGGCGACCAGGTCCAGACGCCGATCGCAAGTCCCAGCACGGCCGCGATCGTTCCGATGCCGGAGACCCAGGTCACGACCGCGTTCCACAGCGCCGGACGCTTTCGAAGCGGCGTGAAATACAGCCAGTGCGGAATTGGACCCAGATACGCTTCGAGCCGCGAGAGGCTCGTCGTGAACTGCACGACCTCACCTGATCCCTGCGACACGTAGACCTGATCGCCGTTCGGCCAGCCATACCGGAACATCGGCCGCAACGCGCCAAACGAGGGTGGCACCGTCCACTGGTCGGCCTCGTCGAGGATTGCCACGGTTGCGGAAGGCGCCGGCTGCGCCACCCACGCGGACGCGATCCGCTGCGCCATCGCGTTTGAAACCTCGCGGTGTCGTTCGCCGGTGTCGGCGTAAACGATTTCGTCGGCGCCGTTGATTCGGAAGCGATAGACGGGGCGACGATCGAAGGTATTCAGCCGGATCTCTGACGCGGCCGGCATTCCGAGCGTCGCCAGGGCCTCGACCGGCGAGAGCCGCACGGTTGACGGATCGAGCGCCGGCGAGCGGTTGAGTCGATCCGCGGGCGACACGCTGGGGAAATCCCAGTACATCATGCCGATTCCAGAGGGAAACCACAGGGCGAAGAACAGGCAGAGTGCCACGCCAAGCCAGCGGTGGACGACGATCAGGAAACGCCTGAGAGGCATAGGATAGGCACGTATCCTGACCCGGCGTCCGTCATGGAGACAAGCGCCGCGTTCATGACGCGCTGCCGGATTCGCATAGCAGCCACACGATTTGTCGGCCTATCGTGATCACCACGTCATGACTACGCTCCAGCGTCTGACCCTTGCCACCGCGTTCGCGCTCGTGTGCGCGACGTCGCGATCGGTTCCGGCCCAGACACCAGCACTGCCGCCGGACATCGACTGGGCGATGCAGAACGGAGGCTTCTCAGCCGCTGACGTTGCGTCACTGCAGAGCGGCCAGGTTGTCACCCGCACCCAGACCGATGCCGGACATCTCGAAGCCGTCGTCATGTCCGCGGTGCGAATTCGGACGACGAAAGAGCAGGCGGTCAGTTATTTCCGCCAGCTGCTGTCGTACGAGGACGGTTCGGTGACATTGCGATATGGCACGTTCACGAACCCGCCGAAGGAGGCGGACATCGCCCGGTTGTCGCTCGACAACGACGATGTCGGGGAATTGCGCAACTGCCGGCCGAAGAACTGTGGGGTTCGGATCGGAGCCGCCGGTGTGTCGGCGCTCGGCGGCGCCATCGACTGGCGCGCGCCGGACGCAGCCGAACGGGCGTCAGCGTGGGCGCGCCAGCGGCTCACGACGTACGCGGCCGCCTACCTGAAGCAGGGCGACGCGGCACTCATCGTCTACGATGATCAGTCGCAGCCGGTGAAGCTTCAGGATATGTGGGAGGGGATCGTCGATCGGTCGCCGGCGATCGCGATGTACGCGCCGCCGCTACAAGGCCACCTGACGGGATTTCCCGAGGTGCCCCTGCCAGGAGGCACCGACGAGCTGTACTGGGATCAGCAGCACCTGACCAGCCTGAAAACGATTATCGGAATCACCCATATGGTGACGTGGCGCGATCCGCAGCGGCCCGAGCGCGCGCTGATCGCGCAAAAGCAGATCTACGCGAGCCACTACTTCTACGGGTCGCTCGCCGTCACGCTGTTCCTGCAGGACACCCGCGAGGCCGCGTCGCCGACCACTTACCTCGTCTATGTCAACCGGGCGCGCGGCGATTTGCTGAAAGGCGGATTCGGCGGTCTGCGCCAGCGCCTGGCCGAACAAATGGTGAAGGACTCAGCCGCTCAGATGCTCGGCGCGATCAAGACCGCGCTGGAGCGATGAGCGATAGGATTGGATAGACAGCAACGGCAATTCATCTGGAGAAGGCCATGAGCAAACCGACACTCGACGCCGACGCAATCATGACGCGGGCGACGCCCGCCGCGCATCAGCACGCACCGGAAATTCAGCCGTATGGGCATCTCGTCCGGATGCCGATTGCGTTGTCGGAAACGACATGCAAGGAATCGGTTGAGAGCCTCAACCAGATCCTTGCCGACACCATCACGCTCCGCGATTTGTACAAGAAGCACCACTGGCAGGTAACTGGACCGACCTTCTATCAGCTGCATCTGCTCTTCGATAAACATGCGGAGGAACAGAGCGAGCTGGTCGATTCGATCGCCGAGCGAATCCAGCTCCTTGGTGGCGTCAGCCTGGCGATGGCACCCGACATCGCCGAGACTACGCTCATCCCGAGGCCGCCAAAGGGTCGCGAATCGGCGCCGGTTCAAATCTCACGACTGCTCCATGCCCACGAGATCGTGATCAAGGAAGCTCGCGCCATGGCTCGACGCGCAGCGGAATCCGGAGACGATGGGACCAACGATCTCCTGGTCAGCGATGTGGTTCGCCGCAACGAGCTGCAGGCGTGGTTCGTCGCCGAGCACGTGGTTGATGCGCCGCTGGCGCGGTCCTGAAGGCGCATGATGGCTGACAACTCCTGCGACCACCTGCGCGCGATTCACACCGTCAAGCACGCCAAGAAATATGAATGCGAAGAGTGCGTGAAGATTCACGCGCGCTGGCTGCACCTGCGGACCTGCCAGGAATGCGGCGTCACGCTCTGTTGCGATGACTCGCCCAACCGGCACGCCAGCAAGCACGCGAAGGCGACCGGACACCCGGTGATTGCGTCGGCGGAGCCAGGCGAACGCTGGCTCTACTGCTTCCCAGACGACGTGTTCGTCGAATACTGAGCGCCGTTTCCAAACGACGCGGCGCGGGCCTGTCAGGGCCCGCGTCTCACCCGACTCTGACGACCGTCGCGCCACACGGCATGAAGATCGCGACGCAGACGCTGATTCATCGGAATCGCGCGACGTCGCGGACGCGGCGAGCCACTGACTCGAGGAAGTCATCCACGTGTTGGGCGGCCTCGCGTTCGATTCCAATCCGCTGGCTGATGCGAGCAGCGATCCGTTCGGCCATCTCGCCGCGTACAAGCGGATCGAGATCGTGACGCCGCTGCAGATACGTTTCGATCAGCCGCAATTCCTCGGCGGTCACTCGCGTCAGGGCGGTGCTCGAGATTCCGGCGACCAAGTCAGCCGACTGCCAGTTCGGCGCCGGCTCGTCGTTCGTCCCTTCGTAGACGACGACGGTGCCGGCGACGAAGTCGCCGATTCGTCGGCTGTGACGATTGAGGAGCATCACGCCGACGCCGATCGCGTACATGGCCGGCAGGAAGTCGACCGCCCGGAGGACATTTCTGCCGATCGACTCGTAGGCGTTGATCGGCCGGCCCGAGTCTTTGATCACGCGAATGCCGGCGAGGCGCTTTCCCGGTGTTCGGCCACCCCACGCGATCTCGAAGACCGCGAAGTATCCCCAGTAGAGGCAGAAGGCGAGCAGCACGGCCAACGCCGGGCCTATCTGCCGCATCAACGCGCCGGGCCTCCCCCACGTCGCGCCGCCCAGGATCGTCAGCCCGATCACGCCAGTGAGATAGAGCGATACCTGCAGTAGAGTATCGATGGCGATGGCGAGAAATCGGCTGCCGATGCCGGCCAGCGGCAATTCGAGCGTGACTTGCTCTGGTGTGTCGATGGTCAGGCGTTCGTCGAACTGCGGCACGTCGTGATCTCCACCAGATGGCTGGACGCGCGGCGTCCGTTCTGGACGCGGCTCGAGCACTTGCTCGACCAATCCTCACGTCACGGGCTCACCTCGCTCGGCCGCTACGACCTGCAGGAGCTCGGACTGCTCTATCGTCAAATCGGTTCGGACCTGGCGGCGCTGCGCGAAGATCCCGCGTCGGTCCATTTCGCCGAATACCTGCAGCAGCTGCTGGCGCGGGCTCACCATATCATTTATTCCTCGCAGCGCCGTTCGAGTCCGCTGGCCGCCGTTCGCTCGTTCATCGATGAATACCCGCGCACCTTTCGTCAGAACCTGGCGCCGTGCGTCGTGTCGCTCGTCATCTTTCTGGCCGGCGCGGCGGTCGGGGCCGCCATGACCCACGGTGACCGTGACTTCGCGCTGCGAATACTTGGACCGCGCATGATCGATACCATCGATCGGCACGAGATGTGGACTCAGTCGATCGTCGGCATGAAGCCGCTCGCCTCGAGCGCCATCATGACCAACAACATGACCGTGTCGCTCACCGCGTTTGCGCTCGGCATCACCGGCGGCCTCGGCACCGTCTACATCGTCGCGTTCAACGGTGTCCTGCTCGGCGTAATCGGTATGGCGTGCGCGCTCGCCGGCATGAGCGTGCCGCTCTGGAGTTTCGTTGCGCCGCACGGCGTGCTCGAGCTCCCGGCCATCATCATCGCCGGCGGCGCCGGCCTGCGCCTCGGCCAGGGCGTCCTGTTTCCAGGCGCGCTGCCCCGCCGGCTGGCGGTGTCGCGCGCCGGTCTGCAGGCCGCGCGCCTGGCCTCCGGCTGCATTCCAATCCTCGTCATCGCCGGCGTCATCGAGGCATTCGTGTCGCCGACCGATTTGAGCGTGCCGTTGAAGCTCGGCATGGCCTCGGCGCTGTTCGCGTTGCTGGTGGTGTATCTCTTCTCGATGACCGGCTCCGCTACAGGCGATTCCGGAGCTTGACCTCGAGATAGGCGCTCACGAGGGCCGGCGAGAGCCTGACGCCCGACTCGAAAGCCAGCGCCCCCTGCGAACGCAGGCGCGCCAGCAGCAGGTCGCGCCGATGCAACACCTCTTCGGCGGCCGCTGTCTCGTACATCTCGTCAACGTTCGCGGCCTTCCTGATCGCGATCCGCTGCAGATCTGGCTGACCGATCACGACGAACAATACGAGATGACGCTGCATCAACTGCGACGCCGCCGACACCACCTCCGGCGTCATCGCGACATCGGGCACGTCGGTGAGCCACACCACCAGGCTGCGCCGCTTCTGATCGGTCAGCAGGCGGCGCGCGGCCAGCCAATGATCCGCCTCCGACTCCTCGGCGCCGACCCGGGCGAGATGTTCGAGAATGTCGCGCAGGTGGGAATGACCCCGGCCAGCCGCAACGGCGTGACGGATGCCGCGGCCGTACGCGAGCAGGCCGACGCGATCGCCGGATCCGAGCGCCACCTGCGCCAGCGTCAACGCCGCGTTGACGGCGTGATCCAGCTTCGTCGTCTCGCCGACCTGCGCGCGCATCAGCCGGCCCGAGTCGATCACGATCCAGATCGGCTGGCTGCGCTCGCTCTCGTACAGTCGCGTGACCAGCTTGCCGCGACGGGCGCTGGCGGTCCAGCAGATGTCGCGCAGCTCGTCGCCGTTCTGATATTCGCGGAGGCTTTCGAAGGAGCGGCCAATGCCCCGCCGGGTGCGGGCGCGCCTGCGCATCTCGTTCTGCTGGCTGCGCGAGACCGACAGCGATTCACGTCGAGCTTCGTCAAGATTGGGATAGCTCACGATCGCCTGCGCGAGCCCGGCGCGGGCCCAGCGTTCGGCAATACGAAGCCCGCTCTGATAGCGGATGTAGGCGTCGCCGATGGCGATCTCGCCCCGGGCGGTTGGGGCGATTGGATAGGCCACCTCGGCGCCGCCACCTGGGCCGACGTCGATCTGAAGAGACGGTGGCGAGCCACGCAACTGGTGCGGCGTGGCATCGACGATCGTCGCGCTGATCGCGGTGGCGGATTCGTTGATGAGGGTCAGCGTGACCCGCGACGGCACCGACAGCGCCGGCGGCTCGGCCCACGCCCGCTGAACGGTCAGCCGTGCCGGCGCCGGCAGGCGCAACGCGTCGGTTAACCAGGCGATGAGGACCAGCACGTCCCACGCCACCATCGCATAGACGAAACGCGAGTCGACCAGTGCCGGCGCCAGCCACATCAGCCCGACCGCCAGCAGTACAAAAAACCTCGGAGCGAACGCGACACCGATCCTGGATGCCGAGTGCGCTCTCGCGGAGACGAGCTCCGGCACCATCAACTCGGAGCTGGTCACCTCGGGATCTCGACCGCGCGGATGACGTCCTGCAGCGCACGGTCGGCGGTGATGCCTTCGAGATCCGCTTCCGGTTTCAGCACCAGGCGATGCCGCAACACCGGCAACGCTGCCTCCTTCACATCGTCCGGCACCAGATACGAACGATCGTCGATGGCGGCCAGCGCCTTCGACACGAGCAGCAGGTTCACGGCGGCGCGAGGGCTCGCACCCACTGCGATTGCCGGCCACTCGCGCGTCTTACGCACGAGTTGGACGATGTAGCCGAAGAGCGAGTCCTCGACGGTCACGGCACGCACTTCGCGCCGGCTGACCTCGAGCAGCGCGGGATCGACCGGTGTGAGATCCACAAGATCGAGGCGGCGGGCGTCGAATCCGCCGTGTGCGTGCGAGAGGATACGGACCTCGTCTTCCGTTTCGGGATAGGCGACCTGAATCTTGATCAGAAAGCGATCGAGTTGCGCTTCCGGCAATGGATAGGTGCCTTCGAATTCGATCGGGTTCTGCGTTGCGAAAACGCTGAAAGATGACGGCAAATCGTAACGAACGCCGTCGGCTGTCACTTGCCGTTCCTCCATGCACTCGAGCAGCGCTGCCTGTGTCCGAGGGGGCATGCGGTTGATTTCGTCCACCAGCAGCAGGTCGGTGAACAGCGGTCCCTTGTGAAACTGAAACGTGCCGGTCGCCAACGACACCACGCTGGTGCCGATGATGTCGGCGGGCATCAAGTCCGCCGTGCACTGCACGCGCTGGTAGCCCAGACTGAGCAGCCGCGCCAGCGTCTTGACCGCGAGCGTCTTGGCGACGCCAGGCACGCCTTCGACGAGCGCGTGACCGTCGCACAGCAGCGCCATCAGGCAACCATTCTTGAGCGGCGCCTGGCCGACGACCACCTTGTCCATTTCGGCGAGGACGTGCTGAACCAGCAGCGGAACCGCTTCCATCAGAGGAGCTCCCTTGTCATCGGCGAAACAAATCGAGTCGGGCCGCGTAGTCGTGCAGCGACTGTGTGAGCGAGAGGGCCTCGGCCGGACCAAGGTGTGGGTCCTCGCGTGCCGACTCGCATCGCCGGAAAAGATCGGCGAGCGCCGGGGCGTCGAGACCTGCTGCGGCTCCCACCGCACCGGCCAGCGCATCGGACGAGTCAGCGCCGGCGATGCCGAAGCGCCTGCCGACGCCGTAGCGAAATCGTTGATAGGCGATGTCGACGGCCACCGAGGCGGCGCCGGCCTTCTGGTAGAGCGAGCCGAGCGTACGCACGAACTCGAGCGGCGACAATCGGCTCTCTCCGGCGGGAACGACGATCGGGCCACTCCGCCTCGAATAGGTCAGAAGGAGAGCCGCTGCCCCGAGGAACAGGGGCAGCGTCGCCCAGGTGGACGGCAAGCCGAAGACTGAGGTCGCTGACGGCGGCCGGTGGCCCTGAAAGTATTCGTCCCAGAGTATCGCCCGCTTCGGATCACCGAGACTGGCGAGCACGAACGCGAGATTGCCGGGTTCGGTGATGCCGGCATTGGTGAGCGGTGTCGCCGAGGCCCACCACAGCGCTTCGCCCCTGCCGACTTTGAATTGCACCACACGTAGCGCATCGCGGTCGTCGCGATCGCCGTACAGCGGCATCACTGCAGCCTCGTCCTGCCAGTAGGCCTGCGGCGCCAGCGTGATCTCGGGCGCGGCGCGCGCGGCGAGCGACGGCGAGCGCGCCATTTCGCGACTCCAGGTCATCCCGGCGATCGGATCCGGCATGACGCGGCGATTCGGCAGAAACGAGGCGCCGGATACTCCGGTCGCAATGACCCGGCCTCCACGCTCGAGGAAATCCTTCACCGCGGCCCGCTCGTTGGTGCCTGCCGCGCCGATCGGCTCGGCGAGAATCAGCGTCGCGTTCGCGTCGGCGGGCAGGTCGCGGGGCGATCGTTCCCAGCGGACGATCGGATAGTGTGCCGCCCTCAGCGTCAGGTAGATCGCCTTCGCTCCGCCCGATCCGCTCGAGTACGTCGTTGGACTGTCGGTGGTGTCGCCGCCGGAACCAAAGACGGCGGCGAGCACGACGAGCAGCAGCGCGCCGACCGTCGCCGCGAGCAGCAGGGTGCGATCGGTGACGTTCATGCGGCCGGGCATCCCAGCTGGCGCAGCCTGGCGACGGCCCCTTCGAACGCCGCCTGATCCGCGGTCGCGTACCCGTACCAAATCTCCTCGAAGTCCCGGGTCAGCGCACCGAGCGATTCCCGCTCCGCCGTCGACGATGACAGCAGCCGCAGGTATTCGCGCGGTGTGCGGGCGCGGTCGGGACGCCAGGCTCCGTTGGCCTCGAGGAAGGCGACAGCGCACCAGTAGGTGAAATGGATCGCCTCGCGCCAACGGCGTTGCCCGGCCATCGCCTGAGCATCGGCCAACCACTGCGGCCAATCCCGGAGCCGGGTATTCGCAGGGCTCGGCGGCGCGATTTCGATGCGGCTGGATCGCTGGATGAACCGATAGCTGGCAAGGGCCAGCACCACGAGTGCGAGCGCGACGAGTCCGTAGACGATGACGCTGCCGATGGTCGCAATCGACGATGGGCGGGACGAGAAGAGTCTGACGAGTGCCTGCAGGAAACGCTGGCGAAGTCGATCGCTCCAGCTCGGACCCTCGAGCCCGGCGAACTCGTGCGCGCTCAACACATCGCGCAGGATCGCCCGCTCCCGCGAACGCTCGGCCGCGGGCTGTTCGAAGCGCTCGGCTTCCGACCGACGGAACTGCAGATCGTTCAGGAGGCGTTGCCGCGCGGCGGCGTCGTGTTGCAACCGCCAGGCGCCAAGCTCGCGCTGGATCGATGCGGTCGAAATGTCGAAGATGCGGGTATCGGCCTCGACGCGGACGACTCCGGACAGGTCCTGACCACTCGGGACGCCTCGCGCGGCGGCGTCGGATCCACCGCTGACCGCGTCCGACAACCGATCGAGCCGCGCCACGTATTCGCTCACCGAGAGTGGACGATGATTCTGTTCGGGAGGGCTGGCGGCAGCCGCGAGCGCACCGCCGATCAGCAGTGCGGTTGCGATCCAGACTTCGCTCGGGCGGATCATGCCGACTGCGGCGACGCGTCGAGCTCGTCCATCATGTGCTGGAGATCGAACGCTTCCTTGCGAACACGCTGGTCGTAGTACACCAGTGTGAGGGCGATGGTCGTAATCGGGCCGATCAGGGACTGCGTGACGAAGGCGCCGAATTGCGACACCAGCTGCGCCCACATTGGCAGGTGAGCGTAATTCAACGGCACCGACCGGGCCGCCGCAATAGCTCCCGTAATCACCGGCCAGAACGCCCCGCCGACCATGGTCAGCACGAAGAACAGACAGTAGATGACGAAAATCCGTCCCCGGCCGCCGCGTGTCAGGTCTGAGCTGCGGGTCAGCGACTCCGAGACAGTGGTCCCCTCGAGGATCGCGACGGGAACCGCCACCGAGTAGCTCAGCGCCAGGATGACGCCCGGCACAATCAGCAGCAGCAGGCCCAGCATCACCCGCACACCGACATTCAAGCCGATGACGAACAGTTCGCCGACCAGCGGGCGTATGGCCGCGAACGCTTCGGCGATGTTGGTGTCCTGTTCGAGCTGCAGCTGGGAGACGGCGACGACCGTTGCACCGTGCACGAAAGTGCCGGCCACGACAGAAACGATCAGCGACACCAGCCCCAGCACCACCGTCGTAGCAACGCTGGCGGAAAATGCGCCGTAGAGGCGTCCGACCTGAAATGCCAGCGCGACCGCGCTCGGAATCGCGGCGATGCCGACGAACAGAACGAAACGACGGCGATAAAAGGTGAAGGTGCGATCGAGCAGTTCACCGACCGACAGCGGCCTCAGCGTTGGCGCCACGAATCCTCCGTGGGGGTGATTGTGTCCCAAGCCGGGCGATTGTCAACACACCCGAGGCCTGCGCCAATCCCCGCTCAGCGTCCGTTCATTCTAAGCAGGATGATGCCAGCGACCACGAGCGCAACTCCTGACATTTTTGTGATCGAGCTCTGTTCGTTGAGGAAGATTGCGCCGAGCGCATAGGCTGTCACCGCCTCGAGGCCCAGCACGACGATGTAGGTGACGCTCATCGGCTCATCGCGCATGGCGAGCGTCTGCAGCGCGGCGCCGAGGCCGAACAGGGCGAACAGCAGCACGCTTGGCAGGGGACGAGTCAGCCCGGCCGACAGCTTCATGCAGTAGCCGCCGACGCTGAACGAGAGGGCCGCCAGAACGACCAGCAATGTGAACACGAACCAGCGCTCCGATCTCCATGTAGCCTTCGCCGCGCCGGTAGCGCCTACACGCAGTAGGTCCTCAGCAACGGGAAGCCGTTGAAGCCCGAAGCATAACTGGTCGTGTACGCGCCGGCGTTCAAAATCTCGATCCGATCGCCGCTTTCGAGACTCAATGGCAGATCGTAGACGGTGCGCTGGTAGAGAACATCGGCGCTGTCGCAGGTGGGTCCGGCCAGCACCACCGGTCCGACCCGGCCGTGGCGTGGCGCCCGCACGCGGTACTTGATGCACTCGTCGAGGTCTCGGCAAGGCCACCGAACTTGCCGAACGAAATCCGCAGCGGTTCGGCGCCGAGCGCCAGACACACGTCCAGTTCGCTGCGGCTGGCCACGTCGAAGCGGGCGCCGAGCGCCGCCAGCGCCGCGACCACTTCGGCCGCGGGATTCGCTTTCACCGCATAGTGAATAGCGGCGCGCGGAAACAGCGTGCGCAGCGCGCCGTAGCGATCGCGCCACATCGACGTCGAGCGCGAGAAACGGCGTGTCGGGCCGAGTCCGCAAGAACGCGTCGAGCTTCCCGGTCTTCGGTGACGTTCGTCCACCCGCCGCCGCCTCCTATAGCGCGCGGAGAAATGCCGCGAGATCAGCCTTTTCCTGCAGCGTCAGGCCGATGTTGAAGCGCGTGTCGTAGAAGTCGATGGCGTCTTCGATCGAGGCGGCTGAACCATTGTGAAAGTACGGGGCACGGGCGGTGAGCCCGCGCAGGATCGGTCCCTTGAACTTGCCGATGTCCGCCCACTTGCCGGTGATGATGGCGCGGCCCGGATCAGTCGTGGTGGTGGTCTCACCGGTCGACAGGCGGCGCAGGGTGTAGAGCGGCTGGTCCGGAGTGCGACGCGACGCATCGGTCAGTCCGAGGTTCAGTGGCGCCTTGACCGAGTGGTCACCGACATTCGGGGTGTCGTGACAGGTGGTGCAGTTGCCGGTGAACGGATCGGGAACGGTGACGCCGCTGGCAAATGTGAAGTTATTGAGGCCGGCGACGCCCGTGATCACGATCGGCTTGGTGTTGAACAACACCTCACCGCGCGCGATCGAGGCGCGAGCCGTGGCGGCGGCGTCGTGACCGCTGTGACTGGCCGACCAGGACGCGAACAGCGTAAAGGCGCTCGGGTCGAACGCCGTGCCGCTCGGATTCAAGCCGACGGGATCGTTGATACCGATGAAGAACGGCTGCCGGGAGAGATAGCGCGGACCACCGTAGGCGTCGTCTGCATGCAGCGAACCGGCGCGATCGTCGCGGGCCTGAGCCGTGTACAAGCCGGTCTCGAACGAGACGATCGCCTGCTGTTCGGCGGGCGTCAGATGCAGAGACGCCTGTGCATGTTTGATGGTGGCATCGTCCGCCTGCTGCGCGAGGTCCTGCAGGAGCGTGGTCGTGGCAGACGACTCCCGGCCGTCCCACATGACCGCGGTGAGGAACGTCAGGTTCGTCGAGGGGAGGGGCCGGCGGTACACCGAGACGCCGGTGAGCGGGACGTTGCAGGCGTAGGGGTCGTCGATGCTGTCGATGACGAACTCGGCGCCGATCGGCAGGTCCTCCGCGATGCGAATCAGACCCCGGTTCATGAGCAGGCTGAACGCGGTGCGTCGCTTGGACAGCGTGGAGATATCCGCGCCCGCGCAATTCGAACCGTCGTTGTTGCGGAAGATCGGATCCAACCCCCGAGTCTCGTCGAATCGCCGGCGCACCGACTCCGGAGTGATGGTCCAGCCCTGCTCCGGCCGGTGACAGGAAAAGCAGGTGCGGCCGTTGGTGCCCAGATCCTGGAAGAACGGGTTGGTCAGGTCCAGCGGGCCGTTCACGTCGAGCGTCCGAATTTCGCCGCTCGCGTCCCGCGATGCGAGCAACGCGCCGCGACCCTCGTCCGCCAGCGCAGGCCGGCCCACGGCCAGCACGCCCGCCACCAATCCGACACCGACGGCTACGCCCGCTCCGAGTAGGAATCTCCGCACCATGGCCGCCCCCCTGATCTGGCGCCGTCCCCGGTTCGGGAACGTCCATCACAGTGGTGAGCGAAACAGCGCGGACGTTTCACTGGGAGTGAAGACCGCTCGCCCGGGACCTAGCCGGCACGGAGATTCGCGGAGCGCCGGCGACTGCGGCTCGTGACCACCGTTTCGGCCAGGCTCGTGCACATCTTCTCGGGCCACTGCAGGTGCTCCAGGAAGACGAATTTCGTGACCATGTAACGGTAGCGTGACGAGATTGCATCGCGAATCTCGCCTTCCTCCCAGAGCCGGCGCGCGAGGCGGTTAAGAGTCTCGTCCGCGAGATCATCGGCGGTTTCAACGGGGAGCGATATTGTCGTCGCGACATCTCAGCTCCAGGCTCCTCAGCTCAGCCGCACGGCAGCGACGGCGTGCCGTTTTCACCAGCTTGCGCCGCCGGCCAGCCGTCACCGAGAATGCAGTGTTATCTGTTCTCGAGAGGAGGCGGCAAATGGCGAAGGCAAAGAAGGCTGTACCCGACGGGTATCACACGGTGACGATGGCGTTGACGCTAGACAACGCGGCGGAAGCAATCGAGTGGTACAAAAAAGCGCTTGGCGCAGAAGAAGTCGCTCGCGCCGCTGGGCCGGACGGCAAAATCATGCACGCCGAAATCCGCATCGGCGATTCTCGAATCATGGTCAACGATCCGATGATGGGCGGGAAGGGGCCGAAAGCGTTCGGGGGCTCGCCGGCGTCGCTGTGGCTCTACATCGAGGACTGCGACGCGCTCTTCAACCGCGCGGTCGCGGCC
>DASXIR010000288.1:0-4622 GCA_036497895.1 Vicinamibacterales bacterium
GCAACGCGACGGTCGCCAAGCGACAGCAGCGCCTGGAAATAGGAATGACGCTCAGACTTGATGTTGAAAAACACGTTGTCGATGTCCGCGGTCAGGGAGCGCAACCGCTTGATCTTGCGATCGATCATGGCCGGGTCTTCCATGGGCAGCCACTGATAAGCGGTGCCGGGCTTCGGAATCAGCGGGTTCACACTGCCGATGATCCGGCCGACCTGACCGCGTCCGCGCGCGTACTTCATCATGCGGTCCCGGATCTGAAGGGTGAGGTCCCGAATCGCGACCAGATCCTCGTCGGTTTCGGTAGGAAGGGCGATCATGTAATACAGCTTCAGGTTTTCGATGCCGCTGGCGAAAATCAGATCCGCCCGATCGAGAATCTCGTCGTTGGTGACCGTCTTGTTGATCACCCGGCGCAGGCGGTCGGACCCGGTTTCCGGCGCGATCGTGATCGTGCGTTCGCCGCTGGCGTGCAGCACGCGGACGATCGACTCAGTCAGATCGTCGAGGCGAAGCGAGGCCGGGCTGATGCCGTAGCCCATCTCGAGGAGCCTTGCCAGAATCCGTTCGATATCGGGGTGGTCGCACAGTGCGATCGACACCAGCCCGATCCGGTTCGAGTGGACGCGCGCGGCTTCGGCGAGTTCGAGGATCCGTTCGGTTGGAAACGAGCGCACCGGCAGGTAGTTGTAGCCGGCCCAACAGAAGCGGCACAGATTCGCACACCCGCGCACGACCTCGACCAGGAATCGCGATCCGAATTCGGTGTCCGGGGTGAAAATGCCGGTCGCCGGCGGATCGACGGCCTCGGTCGTCCGCAGCGCGGCCTTCCGCACCGGCACAGGCGCATCCACGCCGGGCCGCACGGACCACCCGGTCATGGTCCCGTCCAATGCGTATTCCGGTTCGTACAGCGACGGCACATAGAAGCCCCGCTCGACGGACAGCAGCCGCAACAGGTCGGCGCGATCGGTCGCGGCAGAGAACGCGCGACTCAGGCCGGGAACCAGCGCTTCGCCTTCGCCCGCGGCAATGACGTCGGCGAACGGCGCCAGCGGCTCGGGATTCACGAAGGTGACGGCGCCGCCAACAATCACAAGCGGATGGCGCGAGCTGCGTTCCGCTGCATAACTCGGCAGGCCGGCGAGCCGCAGCAGCGTCAGGACGTTCACGTAGTCCCACTCGAACGACACCGAGAACGCGATGATGTCAAAGTCGGAGACGGGGGTCTGCGACTCGAGGGTCAGCAGCGGAGCGCGACTCGCCGACAACGCTGCCAGTTCCTGCTTCGGCGGCAGAAAGAATCGCTCGCAGACAATGTCGTCTTCGGCGTTGAAGAGTTTGTAGATGGTCTGGAAGCCGAGGTTCGACATCCCGACCCAGTAGGTGTTGGGAAAGGCCAGCGCAATGCGCAGGCGACCGCCGTGCGGCTTCCGGGTGTAACCGACTTCCTTCGAAAGGGTCTCGCGTGCGCGCTCGCTCTGTTCCCAGGATTTCATGCGATGGTGCTGACGAACGGGCCGCCCCCGAGCGGGCTGATGTGATCCGCGCCCTGACGCTCAGACGCCGGCGCTCCCACGTGCCGTGGATCTACCTACTCTACCATCGGGAACACCGGCCCGGGTCCGATTAAGGCCGTCTCCTGGCGGAAACGGCCCTGGCCGCTCACATCTCCTGCCGGCGCAGGAACGCAGGCACATCGAAGTTCGAACCCGGGTCGAAGTCCGGCTCCAGCTCGAGCTTGCGCATCTCGTCGAGACCCATCGACGGTTCCGCCAGCGTCATCGCGCCGCCGGCGGAGGCGAGCGTCGACCCAGCGGCGCCGGTCGCGGCGGGCGACGCAGGCGGTGTCGGGAAACCGGTCGCGCCGGCAGTCGGCGCCGCAGCCCCGCCAGAACCGATTGCAGACATCGGTAGATCGAGTAGTGGCCGCCGGGCGATGGACAGACGCGGCGACGCCGCGGTCGCCGCCGTTGTCGCGGCCGCTTCCGCGGCACTATCGGCGCGGATGCTGGTGTGCTCGGCGTAGAGCGACATGTCGACGGGAGTGTGCGCGCCGGTGGTGGACGCCGGCCGCACCGCGACCGCCGGCCCGAAGCCAGTCGCGATCACGGTGATCTTGACCTTGCCCTTCAAGGATGGATCGACGACCGCGCCGAAGATGATGTTGGCGTCCTCGTCGGCGGCCTCCTGCACGATCGAGGACGCTTCGCTGACTTCGACCAGCGACAGGTCGGGCCCGCCGGTGACGTTGATGATCACTCCGCGCGCGCCATTGACCGACGCGCCCTCGAGCAACGGGCTCGAAATCGCGCGGCGGGCGGCCTCGATGGCGCGGTCCGGCCCCTCGGCGACACCGGTGCCCATCATCGCGAGGCCCATTCCCGACATGATGGTCTTGACGTCGGCGAAGTCGAGGTTGATCAACCCCGGAACCAGAATCAGATCCGAGATGCCCTGGATCGCCTGCCGGAGCACATCGTCTGCCGTGGCGAATGCCTCGGTCATCGGCGTCGTGCGATCGATGATCGTCAACAGCCGCTCGTTGGGGATGGTGATGATCGTGTCGACGCAGTCGCGCAACGCTTCGAGACCGCGCTCGGCTTGAATGAGCCGTTTCTTGCCTTCGAACTTGAACGGCTTGGTGACGACCGCCACCGTCAGCGCGCCGAGTTCGCTGGCCAGGCTGGCAATCACCGGGGCGGCTCCAGTGCCGGTGCCGCCGCCGAGCCCGGTGGTGACGAAAATCATGTCGGCGCCGTCGAGGGCCTGGATGATTTTCTCGGTGTCCTCGAGCGCGGCGTGCCGGCCGACGTTGGGGTCGGCACCGGCGCCGAGCCCTTTGGTCAGCTTGCTGCCGATCTGCAGCTTGATCGGCGCGGCGTTGGCGGCCAGCGCCTGGCGATCGGTGTTGGCCACCATGAACTCAACGCCGTCGAGTCCGACACGGACCATGCGATTCACGGCGTTGCTACCGCCGCCGCCCACGCCGATCACCTTGATGCGCGCGCCGGCGCTCCCTTCTTCCTCGAGCTGCAGCCTCAGGCGTGTGACGTCGCCCATCAGATCGGCATCCTTGTAATCATCCATTCGTCGCTCCTGTCGAACGGGCCCGGGCCCGTCTAGAAAAACTCTCTGAACAACCCCCGCAGCCGTCCGGCCACCCGCACGAACGCTCCCGCGCCGGCCGGCACACGGGATTCACCTAAAAAATTGCGATACCCATAGAGCACCAGACCGACGCCGGTAGCGAAGGTCGGGCTGTTGACGTGATCGGCAAGACCGCCGACGCCGGCGGGACAGCCACGCCGGATTGGCAGGTCGAAGATCTGCTCGGCGATCTCGGGCATGCCGTCGAGAATCGCACCGCCGCCGGTCAGCACGATCCCCGAGTTCAGGCTCTTCTCGTACCCGGCACGCCGGATCTCGTCCCACACCAGGTGGAAGATTTCTTCGGCGCGGGGCTGCAGAATCTCGGACAGGATGCGCCGCGCGATCACGCGCGGTTTCCGGCCGCCGACGCTCGCGACCTCCATGGTTTCGTCCTCGTCAACCATGCTCGACAGCGCGCAGCCGCACTTGCGTTTGATTTTTTCGGCGTCCGGCACCGGCGTGCGCAGGCCCACCGCAATGTCGTTGGTGAAATGGTCGCCGCCGACGCCGATCACCGCCGTGTGCCACAGGCTGCCACGCTCGTAAATGGCGATGTCGGTGGTCCCGCCACCGATATCAACCAGCGCGACCCCGAGTTCCTTCTCGTCCGCGGTCAGCACCGACTCGCTCGCCGCCAGCTGCTCGACGACGGTCTCGGCCACGGTGACGCCGGCGCGGTTGACGCAGGCGACGATATTCTGGGTCGAGCTCTGACTGCCGGTGACGATGTGGACGTTGACCTCGAGACGGGCGCCGGTCATGCCGACCGGCGCGCCGATGCCGTCCTGCTCGTCGACGACGAAATCCTGCGGCAGCACGTGGAGGATCTCGCGGCCGGTCGGCAACGACACCGCCTTGGCTGCGTCGATCGCACGCCGCACGTCCTCGCGCGTGATCTCGCGGTTCTTGCCGGCCACCGCGATCACTCCGCGGCTGTTGAAGCCCTTGATATGGGGCCCCGACAGCGCCAGATGGACCGAATCGATCTCGACGCCGGCCATCAACTCGGCTTCTTCGATCGCCTTCTTGATCGAATCGACCGCCGCCTCGAGATTGACCACGACCCCGCGCCTGATGCCGCGCGACTCGGCCACGCCGAGGCCGACGATGTCGAGTCCGTCGCCGTCGAGCACCTCGCCGACGACTGCGGTCACCTTCGACGTGCCGACGTCCAGCCCGACCAGATACCGCTCTTTACGTGCCACTCGAAATCCCCCAAACCGCAGGTGCTGTCGCCTGCGCGCTGTTCTTTCCGCCGGCGGACGACCCGCGCGCGCGCCGCATCATTGCGGATGGCCCACGCCAGGTTTGCCGCGCCGCGCCCCGGAAGCCGCAACGGGACGGACGTAAATCCGGTCGTCGAATCGCAAGTCCACGTAGTCGATGTCCGCCATGCGTTCGCGGAGCGCGTCCGCCAGGGTCAGGTACGACTGCAGCCGCGACAGGAACTGGTCGTCCCCGAGCTGAATGCG
>DASXIR010000289.1:0-16381 GCA_036497895.1 Vicinamibacterales bacterium
GACGACCACACGAAAGCGACGGGCGTGAGACGAGGCGGCGTTGTACTTCGCGGCGAGGACGGTGACCGTTCGCGCCAGTTCGTCGGAAAACGCAAGAAACGACGCCGGCGACTCGAACCGGACCTCGCAGTCCATGGTCACAGTTGCGAGCGGCTGCTCGACCGCCCTGGCACGCTCGGCCAGCACGGCTACATCGCGGATGACATTCGCCATCGTCGCCAGCAGGAATGTGCTGGAGAAACGATCTCTTGTCTGCGAGGGGTCGTCGGCGAGCACGCCGAGCAGTCCGGGATCGACGACGAACGCGCGGGAGGTGACCTTGAGCAGCCGTTCGATACAGCCCCGGCGGGCGCGTTCCTCGACCAGTTCGACGAAGCCTTCCCGCTCGAGTTCGCGAAGGTGGTAGTTCAGGGTCTGCCGGGACAGACCGAGCCGCGGCGCCAGGCTGGTCGCCGACGCCGGTTCGTGCATCTGCTCGAGCACGCGCATGCGGAGCGGCGAGAGCGCGGCGGCGAGCTGGGTGGTATCGGTCAGCACCTGCACGGCGGGGATTATCTATTTGACCAATATTTTTGTCAAATTGACCAAAAAGAAAGCGGACTCAGGACGGTCCGCTTTCAACAGAACCAGGTGTGACGACTGCTATTGCCCGGCTGCCGTGCTCGTCGTCTTCATCGACGCCATCAGTTTCGCGATCACGTCGTTCAACTGCCGGTCGCCGCGAATCCAGCGGAACACCGCGACGATGTCGTTGTCCCAGTCGATGTAGATGATGTTCGAGCCGTTGCCGACAAACCGCACCGCGGTCTCCGGCGCCGCCGGCAGCGGCTTGCGATCGGTGTTGAGGTACCAGTTGGCGTAGCCGTAGGTGTTGTTATCAGAACCCGGCGTCCGCGCCATCTGGATCCATTTCTCCGACATGATCTGCTTGTCTTTCCACATGCCGTTGCGCAGATACAGGTAGCCAAAGCGCGCCATGTCGTACGAGCTCATGAAAATGCCGCCGCCCCAGTGGCCGCCTCCGCTCACCGACTGCACCTTCTGGCCGTCGATGTCTACCCAGGAATTCTCGTAGCCGTACCAACGCCACGTGGACGAGGCACCAATCGGCTCCATCACTTCTTCGCGCAGCACCTGTGGCAGCGGCTTGCGCCACACCTGCAACGCTGCCAGCGCCATCACGTTGACGCGGACGTCGTTGTACTTGAAGTGCGTGCCTGGCTCGTAGAGCTTGCGGTTCGCCCAGTCGTCCGGCTTCTCGCCCACCGGACGATCGGCCCAGTCAGGCTTGCCCCACAACGTGCCCTGCCAGTCGCTGGTCTGACGCAGCAGATGATCCCACTTGATGTTCTGGTTGTGGGGCGCATCGAACAGGTCCACGTGCGGCGGCATATAGTCGCGGACGTAGTCGTTTACGTCCTTGATCAATCCCCGCTGCCACGCCAGCCCGACCACCGTCGTCAGAAACGTCTTGGTCACGCTGTTGACGATGTCGGCGCGTTTGGGGTCGCCCCATTCGGCGACCACGTAACCGTGGCGCGTAATCATGCCGCTCGCGGGGCCGCGATCCTTGATCGGTCCAACCAGCGTATCGAACGGCTCCTTGCCGAAGCTGTTCTTCAGGAACAGCATCATGTCGTGAGTGCCCGGCGTGTCGGCGGCAATCGCCAGCTGCACCGCCTCGTTGACGAGGGCGGCATTCATCCCGACATCTTCAGGCTTCTTGTGCTGCCAGTCGAAGCGTTCGGGATAGTAGGTGGCCGACGCCTGCGCCGATGCCGCCGCCGGCCGGCGGGTCGGCGAAACAGGTCGGTCCTGAGCCAGCGCGGGCGCGATGGCGAGAGCGGCGAGAACGAGCGGCAACGCACGTCGCAGCATGGGTTATCTCCTTGCGAAGGGTGCAGTATAGTGCGGAATATCACCCATGCGCGTCTGGCTGTTCGCTCTGATGGCTGCCTGCGCCGGATCGGTCATGGCCGTCTATGGCCAGCAGGCGGAGCGCGTCACACTCGAAATACTGCTCGAGCGCTCCGGCTGGTACCTCGAATCGTTCACCGACGAATTCGAGAACGTGGTGGCGGAAGAGCTCTATATGCAGGATGCCTCGGTCCCGCTGCTCGCATTCCAGCCGGTCGGGCGCGGTGCACCGACGGTGCAGGCCTCGGTTGCCGACTCGATTCGCGCGCGGCACCGCGACCTGCGCTCCGATTTCCTGCTCGCCAAGTCGCCCGACACGTCGGCGCTGCTGCCGTTCCGCGACGTTCTCGAGGTGGACGGCCAGCCCGTGCGCGACCGTCAAGCACGACTGGCGACGCTGTTTCTCGGACCGTCGCGCGACATCATGGCCCAGGCGGAACGCATCGGCAACGAGGGCGCCCGCTACAACCTCGGAAACATGCGCAGCACGCTCGGCAATCCAGTCCTGGCGCTCGGCGTGCTTCAGAAGGACTACCAGCCGCGCTTCCAGTTTTCGATCGGCAAGGAGGACAAGGCGGTCGGACCCGGCGTCTGGAGCGTCGACTTCAAGGAAGTGAAGATGCCGTCGATGATTCGCGGCGAAGCCGGCGCCGATCTGTTCTCACACGGCCGCGTGTGGATCGACTCGCTGAACGGTCGCGTCATGAAGACCGAGCTGCAGGTCGAACAGCCGGCGATCCGCGCGGTTGTGACGACGACCTTTCGCGTCGACGAGCATTCCGGCATCGCGGTCCCGATAGAAATGCGGGAGCGCTACACATTCGGCAACGGCAACCGGGTGAACACCGTCGCCACCTACGGGCGCTTCCGCCGGTTCGACGTCAGCGCCAACCAAGAGCTCAGCTCACCCTTGAGCATCGTCACGGACGAATGGAGCGGCATGACCCTGGTGGAAATTCCCGGCGGACGCTTCACCATGGGCAGCGCAACGTCCGAAGTCGGACGCAATGACGACGAGGCGCTGCACGACGTGGAGATCAGCCGGGCGTTTTTCATGGGCC
The DNA here is from genome assembly GCA_036497895.1 of Vicinamibacterales bacterium. Lineage (GTDB taxonomy): Bacteria > Acidobacteriota > Vicinamibacteria > Vicinamibacterales > CAVVIG01 > CAVQFC01. Next base: position 2,979 of record DASXIR010000289.1, read on the forward strand.
GCAACGAAGTGACGCAGCAGGAGTGGAAGACAGTGATGGGCACCACACCCAGTCACTTCGTCACCTGCGGCACCAGGTGTCCGGTCGAGAACATCTCGTATTTCGAGGTCCAGCAGTTCCTCACCAAGTTGAACAGTCGCACCAAGCTGCGCCGCTATCGCCTGCCGACCGAAGCCGAGTGGGAGTACGCCTGCCGCGCGCGCACCACGGGTCCGTTTTCGACCGGCGAGAATCTGACGACCGCGGAGGCGAACTACAACGGCACGCAGCCCTACAACACGTTTCCGGCCGGCGAGTGGCGACAGAAAACGGTGCCGGTCGGCACCTACGGCCTCAATCCGTGGGGCCTCGCCGACATGCACGGCAACGTCTGGGAATGGACCGCCGACTGGTACGGGCCCTACGCCGACGGACGGGGATCGAACATCGATCCACATGGACCGGGCGCCGGCGAGAAACGCGTCATCAGAGGCGGCAGCTGGTTCTTCGACGCCAACAGCGCACGCTGCGCGCTGCGCTACACCCACGCGCCACAGGACAAGGGCTTCAGTCTCGGCTTCCGAGTGGCGGCCGATCGGTTGCAATGAACGCGTACTGCAACTGGTCGGTGATGATGCCGTCCTTGATCGCGCTGCGGTACAACCGTCCCTCGAGCGAGTAGCCGGCTTTTTCCAGCACGCGACACGACGCGGTATTCCAGGCGAACGGCACGGCAAACAATCGTGTCAGCCCGTAGGTCTCGATGGCGTGACTCGTCACCGCTACCAGCGCCTCGGTGGCAATGCCGCGTCCCCAGAAAGGCTCGGCCAGAAAATAGCCGACCTCGGCCGACACGCGCTCGACGTCCTGCTGCGGCTTGAATGCGATGCTGCCGACGGCCTCACCGTCCACGACGATGGCGAACGCAGTCTGGGGCGAACGCTTTCGGACCGAGCGGATATAAGCGTCGGCGTCGCGCTTCGTAAACGGATGCGGAAATGCGTCTCGAAGGTTGAGCCAGATCGCGCGGCTGTTGGCACAGCGCGCCAGCGCCTCGGCGTCCCGAGTCTGCCACGAACGAATCTCGCATGACGGCAGCGCGATGCAGACCGACATCTCAATCGGCCTGCAGCGCGACGAGGGGATCGACGCGCAGTGCCCGGCGCGCCGGAATTACCAGCGCGGCGCAGGCGGTCGCCGCGAAGACCGCCAGCACCACGGCGTAGGTCGTCGGATCCACCGGCGACACGTCCACCAGCAGTCCTCGCATGCCGCGGCTGACCAGCGCCGCGGCGGCTGTCCCGATCACCATTCCCGCCAGGGTCAGGCCGAAGCCCTCGGCGGCAATCAGGCCAATCACCGACCGGGCGTCGGCCCCGAGCGCCACGCGCACCCCGATTTCCCTGGTACGACGGGCGACCGTGTACGCGATGACGCCGTACAAGCCGGCCGCAGCCATCACCAGAGCGACGCCGGCGAACGCCAGCAGCAGCGTCGCGGTCAACCGCTCCGTCGCAATGGAATCGGACAGCGCCGCGTTCATGGTTTCGACGCGCGTGATCGGCAGGTCGCGATCCACGCCTCGAAGCACCGCACGAACGGAGCCGGCGAGCGCCATCGGATCGCCGCCGGGTGCAGCGCGAAGGACGATCTGCATGGCCGGCCACGGCCGCTGCGCATACGGCGTGTACATCTCGAACATCGGGGCCCGCGCCAGGCCGTTGTTCTTCACGTCGCCCGCGACGCCAACCACTTCGGCAAAGCCGGGAAACCTGCCGACCAGCAGCTTCTGTCCGAGCGGCGACTGGTCGGGCCAGACGCCGCGGGCCAATCCCTGACTGACCACAACGACCAGCGGCGACCGTTCGGTGTCGCCGGCGTTGAACGACCGTCCCGCGACGATCGGAATCCCAAGCGTCTCGAAGTACTCACCGTCGATCGCGGACCATTGCCCGACCGGCCGGTTGCCGATTGGCACCATCGCACGATCGCCGGCGGCATATGGCGCCATGGTCGTGAACGACGGCGGCAACGACATCGACGCCGCGGCGTGCGCGACACCCGGCGCCGCATCGAGCCCCGGCATCAGGCGCGACATGAAACGCCGCATCGCTGCCGCATCCGGGTACTGAGACGATGGCAGCGAGAGGCGCAGTGTCAGCAGTCCATCTGGTTTGAATCCAACCTGTATGCGGGTCAGCCGCGTGAAGCTCTGAAGCAGCAGTCCGGCGCCGACCAGCAGCATCAGCGACAGCGCCACTTCGGCAACCACCAGCACGCGGCCGGCGGCGCGCGGCGCCGCGATCGAGCCGCGGCCGCCGCGCTTCAACGCGTCAACCGGTGGCCGGGTCGAGAGGAACGACGAAGGCACGAGGCCGAAGAAGAGGCCGGCGGCGAGCGACACCGACAGCGAGAACAGCAGCACGCGGCCATCTACGGCAATCGCCGCCGCCCGAGGCAGACGCTGCAGCGCGGCCGACGCCAGATCCACGCTCCAGTACGCGAGCACGACTCCTCCGAGGCCGCCGACCAACGCGAGCACGAAGCTCTCGCGGCACAGCCACCAGGTCAGGTCCCGGCGCCTGGCGCCGAGAGCGGCGCGGACCGCGGCCTCGTGCGCGCGGGCACCGGCGCGCGCCAGCAGCAGGTTGCCGACGTTGGCACAAGCTATCAGCAGGACGAGACCGACCGCGCCCATCAGCAGTAACAGCGGGGTGCGGACATCGCCGACCGTCCGGTCGCGAATCGGGACCAGCCGCAGGCTGGCATCAGGATCGGCGTCGGTGTTGGTGGGATTCGCCCTCGCGTACGCTCGCGCGACGATGTCCACCTGCGCCTGAACGGACTCGAGCCGGGCCTCAGGCGGCAATCGCGCGATCGCCGAGAGGTAGCCAAGACCAGCGTCGATCTGCGCCCGGGTGAATCCGCTCAACTCCTCGACCTGCGTCGTCCACACATCAACGTCGTCGAATGGCGGTGGCAAATCGATTCCGAGCGCGCCAACCACCGTGTACGGCGTTCCGTTCAAGGTCAGCGCCGTGCCGACAACCGATGGCAGGCCGTTGAATCGCCGCATCCAGTAGCGGCGCCCTAGAATGGCCGCGGCCGGGGCGCCAGCGGCGTCTTCGGCGGGCGTGAACGTCCGGCCGGCGGCCGTCTCCACACCAAGAACATTGAAGAAGCTGGCCGAGACCCGTCCACCGGGCAACTGCTCGGCCTGTTCGGCGCCGGTGCTGTTGAAGCGATCGCTCGCCACGGCGGCCAGCCCGCTCAGCATTTGACTGTGGGCGGCCAGCTCGACGTACGCCGGGTACGAAAACGACGCGCCGTCGATCCCGCGCCTCGGATTCACGCCGCCGAGGACGTAAAGGCGCGACGAGTCTTTGAATGGAAGCGGCTGGAGGAGCGCCGCGTCCACAACGCTGAACACCGCGGTGGTTGCACCGATGCCGATCGCGATGACGATGACGGCGACGGCGGTGAACTCTTTCGCCTGCCAGAGCGATCGGATGGCGTAGCGCATCTATCGTCTACTTCGTCTACTGATCCGTGACATCAATACGAACCGCGCTTCAGACCATATACCGTTCGCCCGCGGCGGCGCCAAGAGCAAAACGGCCGGCGGCAAACGGTGAGAGATCGAACCCCGGATCGCGCCCGGTAATCACATCGGCCAGGATCCGCCCGGCAGCGGGCGAATGCTGGAAGCCGTGTCCGCTGAATCCGTTGATGAGGAAGAGGCCTTCAACGCCGTGCGCCGGCCCGATGATCGGATTCGCATCAGGCGTCACTTCATAGAGACCGGCCCACGCGTGCGAAATGGATGCGTCGGCCAGCGCCGGCAGCCGGTGAACCGCCACCTCGATCACCTGGGGCAGAAAGTCCCACTGCACCGTGGTGTCGAAGGACGGCTGTTCGCGCGGGTCTCCCATCCCGAACAGCATGCCGGCACCCTCGCGGTGGAAGTAGAACGTGGTGGCGAAGTCGATCACCATGATGCGCGACGAAGGAACCTGCCAGTCGGCGGCCGATCCCGTCGGCGCCTGGGCGATGAAGATGTGGCGGCGGTACGGATCCACGGGAACGTCCACGCCGGCCATCAGTCCAATCGCGCGTGCGTGCGGGCCGGCGGCATTGACGACGATCGGAGCGTCGATTCCGCCGCGCGAGGTGTCGACGCCAGCGATTCGTCCGTCCTCGACACGGATGCCGACGACCTCCGTATCACGCTCGATGGTGACGCCAGCGGCCTGGGCCGCTTTCGCGAAGCCCATCGTCACACCGTTCGGATCCGCAATGCCGTCCCGCTGGCAGAAGGTTGCCGCAAGCACACCGTCGGGATCCAGGCCTGGCGCCAGACGCGCCGCATCACCCCCATCGAGCCAGTCCACGGTGACGCCGAGGTTACGTTGGAGAGCGACGTTGCGGCGGAAGGTTTCGACGCTGGCGTCGGTGGACAAGAGAAAGAGATAGCCGTCCTGGTGAAAATCGATGGCTTGACCCACATCGTCAGCAAAACGTTCGAGCGCCGCGATCGATTCGAGCGACAGCAGGATGTTCGCTTCGTTGGAAAACTGGTGACGGACGCCGCCGGCATTGCGGCCGGTCGAGCCGGTGGCCAGCATCTGCTCGCGCTCGAGCAGAACGACGTCAGTGACGCCACGGCGGGCCAGATGATGCGCCACGCTCGCGCCCATGCAGCCGCCACCCACGATCACGACATCCGCCGATGATTTCATCGGCTGCGATCCTACCGCGAACCCTCCACTGGTAATTTATCCTGGTCGCGCTCACCAACATTTGTTTTGACATCAGCGTGCGACGACCGTAGATTCAGCGGTCGCGCAGCGGGCGCACCGTGCTGTCGGAGACGCTGACTCATCAGCGTGGGAGAACGAACGGCGAGGCCGCGACTGCGTAATGGAGAGCGTTATGAAGAATCTCGCGATGTTGGTGACGGGTGTGCTGACGGTCAGCCTGCTGAGCCTTGGTGTGACTGCTGAACGCGCGAATGATGGCAGTGCGAACGCGAGTGTCTGCCGCGATCTTCCGTCGCATGGTGCCTTGAAGGCGGCGCTCGAAGCGGCCAGGGCGCTCGCCAACGGCGGCTTCAACCTGGATATGTGGGCCACCGCCGTCAACCGCGACGGCGTGGTCTGTGCAGTCGCGTTCACCGGCAACAACCGCGGCGATCAGTGGCCGGGCAGCCGTGTGATTTCCGCGCAGAAGGCGAACACGGCAAACGCGTTCAGCCTGCCTGCGCTGGCGTTGTCGACGGCGAATCTCTACTCTGCCGTTCAACCCGGTGGCAGCCTGTTCGGCCTGCAGGAAAGCAATCCGGTTGATCCCGGCGTGGCCTACGGCGGCAATCCCGCGAACAACGGCCAGTCGAACGATCCGATGGTGGGTGGACGGATCGGCGGTGTGAACGTCTTCGGCGGAGGCCTGGCGTTGTATAAGGCCGGTGGTCAGATCATCGGCGGCGTCGGTGTCAGCGGCGATTCGTCGTGCGCCGATCACAACATCGCGTGGCGAACCCGCCACAACCTGAACCTGGACTTTGTGCCTGGCGGCGTGAGCGGCGACGCGGCGCGTCCGGACAACATTGTGTACGACATCAAGCCGCAAGCAGGACAGATGCCGGGCGTGAGCGACAGCGGCTGGGGCCACGCCGCCTGCTCGGCGGCAGCGACGTCGATCGCCGCGGGTCTGCCACCGACGCAGTAAGGCCTAGCCCTCGTCCCAGCGGAACCTGGTCGCGGCGATCGTCCAGAACATGGCGGCAAAGCCGGCGAGAACAGCCACCGGCATCAGCGCGCCGGTGATGCCGATGCCGCGCCAGGTCATCGCGTCCAGGCCGTCCACCGCCCATCGCACCGGAACCAGGAGCGTGAACTGCTGGAGCCAGGCAGGGAACACGAACGTCGGCACCCAGGCGCCGCCGAGCATCACCATCATCAGCACCGCGAGCGTCGTCACTCCACGCGCGGTGGCTGGTGAATTTCCAAGCGCGGCAATCAGCAGACCGAACGTGGACGCCATCACCGCGCAGGCGATCGAAATGCCGATGAATCCGGTGACGCTGCCCTGGATGCGAACCTTGAACACGACCATCGCAAACGCAAACGAGACCAGCAGAATCAGCAGCGAGATCACCGTGCCGCTGATCGCCTTGCCGAACAGCAGCGTCACCTTCGACACCGGCGCGCTGCGCAGCCTGACCCACAGTCCGCGCTGCCGCTCGAGCAGCATCTCCACGCCGATGTTGGCCATCGCGAACAGCAGAAATTGAATCGCCATCCCGGCGAAGGAATGCGCGTAGCCGTTGTAGGCGACGTTGGATCCTGACGTCATCGCCTCTTCGTGAACGGTGTACGGCATGGTGATGCCGCGCGGCGCAGCGCTCGCTCGCACGCCGCCGGGCTCGCGGTCGTAGAACTTCTGGACCGACGCCAGCATCTCGAGCAGCAGCTTCTTCTGGTCGTCCGCCATGGTCGATGACTGCACCTGCGGCACGGTCTGGTCGATCAGTCTGCGCCCCTGCGCGCCGCCGAACATCTCGCGGCTGACCGCGGTCATCACGTGCTCGGTCATCACCCCGCGAACCATCGCCAATTCGATAGAGTGCGACGGATCGTAGAACAACGAGAGGCTCGGCTTTTCGCCGCCGCCGAAGAGCGCCTGGCCAGCCGCGTCGCCAAAACCGGAGGGGATCACGATTGCAACGGTGGTCCTGCCGGCCCTGACGTCCTCGCGCGCGTCATTCTCTTCCGGCATGCTGACCTTCAGGTTCTTGTCGGTCTGGGCGTCGGCGACGATCGCCTTCGAGATCGCGGTGCCGTCGTGATCGATGATGGCGACGGCGATCCGGGCCGGCTCGCTATTGCCGCCTGCGCCGCCTGAGAAGATCGAGCCGAAGAACGACGCGATCGCGATCGGCACGACGAAGCTGACGATGACGGACCGGCGATCGCTGAAGAACAGCTGCAGATCCTTCCGGACCATGGCGAGAAGCGGGATGAGGGTCATCAGTCGCGCAGGCTCCTTCCAGTCAGGGTCAGAAACACCGATTCGAGCGTCGCTTTTCCGCCACCGACGACCGCGACGCGCGATTGCAGGCCGTCGAGCGTGTCGTCGGCAATGACCTTGCCGTGATCGACGACGACAATCCGGTCGGCGAGACGCTCAACTTCTTCCATGTAGTGCGTCGTGTAGAGCAGCGCCTTGCCGCGGCTCTTCAACAGTTCGAGATTTTCGAAAATGGCGTTGCGGCTCTGCGGATCGACACCAACCGTCGGCTCGTCGAGCAACAGAATGTCCGGATCGTGCAGCAGGCCGGCCGCGAGGTTCAGCCGCCGCTTCATGCCACCGCTATACGCTTTCACCAGGTCGTCGATCCGATCCGCAAGGCCGACCAGCTGTAGCGTCGACGCGATTGCGGCCTCTAACGCATCGCCGCTGAGACCGTAGAGTGCGCCGAAGAATTTGAGATTGCGGCGTGCGGACAACTCGTCATACAACGCCAGATCCTGCGGAACAATGCCGATCTTCCGTTTCTTGGGATCGGTGTCGCCACTGAGACGGGCGCCGCCGATGAGTACGTCGCCGTGATCGGGCGTCAACAGACCGGCGATCATCGAGACCGTCGTCGTCTTGCCGGCGCCGTTCGGGCCAAGCAGGCCGACGAGCTGGCCTTTCTCGACGCCGAACGAGACATCGTCCACGGCGACGGTGGGCCCGAATGTCTTGTGAAGATGGGTGATGGTCAGCATAAGGAGCCTGCGTATCGTGGCACGGACACGGGGCCAGGCTGGTCGTGGCATGACCAACGGTCGCTTTGACCAGACAGGGGGCGGGTTTCGCGCGACCCGACGTGTCACTTCGGGAAATCGCCTGAGAAGGGTCGGCGCGACCATCCGCCGACGCCGTCGTGACGCAACCGTCGAACCGGAGCCGCGCGGCAGAACGCGTCGAACCTGGGCGCGGCGTCAGACACAGTCCGCGGCGCGCTAGGTGAGCGTCTTGACGAAAGCGGCGGTGCCGGCCTTGGTCAGCTTCGCCAGCTCCTTGAGCTGGGCCGGCTTGATCTCGGTGAAGTTGAAGCAGGACTTCCCCTGCATCCGCTTGCGCAGCGCCGGCGACACGGTCTTGAGGAGCGCCTGGTTGGCGTAGATCGGAATCAGGTGGTAGCTGACGTAGTCCTTCTTGATCTGCACGCCGCCGAACCAGATCGCCGACCCTGACTTGGTCTGCGACTCCTTGGTCGAGAGGTAGTACGAGTCCGGCTTGTCGACGATGACGGCGAACCGCTTGGCGTAAGGAATCAGCAGCTGCTTGAGCGCCTCGAACGTCGGCCGGAACGCATCGGGCTTGGGCATTCCGGATTATTGAGTCAACGCGACGATCGGATCAATACGTGTTGCACGCCGCGCCGGCAGGGCGCAGGCGACGATCGCCACCACCCCAAGGATGCTCGTGACCGTCGCCAGCACCAGCGGATCGGTGGCGGAGACCCCGAACAGCTGCGTCTCGAGGCTTTTCCGAAGAGCAACGGCGCCGATCGCCCCCAGCACGAAGCCGCCGACGATCAGCAGCAGGCCTTCCCGGAGCACCAGCTCGAAAATCGCGCGGGCGCTGCCGCCGAGGGCGATCCGGATGCCGATTTCCTTGGTCCGCTGGGTCACCAGATATGCAAGCACACCGTAAATGCCGATCGCTGAGAGAAAGAGGGCGATCGCACCGAAACTGAGCGACAGCAGCACCGGCGACTTCCGGCTGACCAGCGCCTTCTCCGTCCTCGCGTCCATCGTCTGGATGTCGAATACCGGCAGCTCGCGATCGAGCCGCGACAGCACCCCGCGGACGCCACCCGCCAGGGCGAGCGGATCGCCTGATGTCTTGACCGCAAAGGTCAGTCCGCTGATGGGATCCTGGTCGACCGGGAAGAAATACGCACCAACCGTCTGCTTCCCCTCGGTGATGGTGTGCAATTTGACGTCAGCGATCACACCAACCACCGTGAACCACTTGGTCTTCTCGTTGGTGTTCATCAGATCGTTGATGTCGTTCGGCGAGTACATCCGGCGACCGACCGGGTCGGTGTTGGGCCAGAACCGCTTGGCGAGAGTTTCGTCCACGATGATCGTCTTCAGCGCGGTGGCGTTGTCGCGATCGTCGAAGAAGCGGCCGCGCCGCAGCTTGACGTGCATCGCCTCGAAATATCCGGTGCTGACCGACACGTTGCTCGGCGAGATGACCGACTCGCCCGGGCTCATCTGATATCCCTCGGCAAAGATGACGCTGTCGTTGTTGTTGCCGCCGAACGGGATCGTGTTGGTCACGCCGGCCGAGGTGACACCCGGCAGCGCTCGAATCTGACGCAGGGCCTCGCTGCTGAATCCGCGCAGTTTGTCGTCGTTGTCGTAGCGCGACCGGGGCAGGGTGGCCGACACCGTCAGCACGTTGTCGCCGTTGAATCCCGGATCGACCGCCAGCACCCGACGGAAGCTGGCAAACAGCAATCCGGCGCCGATCAGCAGCACGAACGCGAAGGCGACCTGCGCCACCACCAGCGCGCGACGCAGCGTCCGCGCGCCACGGCCAGCGGTGCCGCCTCTTCCCTCTTCGCGCAGCACCATCGTCAGATTCGCGGGCAGGACGTTGGCCACTGGAATCAGTCCGAGGATGATGCCGATGACCGCGGCGATGCCGAGGCTGTAAGCGACCACCACGCCGTCGAGATGAATTTCTCCGCCGCGAGGCATGTCCTGGATGTTCAGCGTGCCCAGCAGCTGAAGCGCGCCGTAGCCCACGGCCAGGCCGGCCGCCGCCGACAGCAGCGTGAGCAGCAGGCTCTCGGTGACCAGCTGGCGTCCGACGCGGAACCGGCCGGCGCCGAGTGCCAGACGGGTCGCCAGCTCTTTCAACCGGGCGCGCGACCGGACCAGGACGAGGTTGGCCACGTTGACGCATCCGATCAACAGCACGAACAGCGCGCCGCCCCACATCAGGTAGAGGGTCGCCTTTACGTCTCTGACCAGACTGTCCTGCAGCCTGACGACCTGGGTGTGGAAGCCGGCGTTGATCAACAGCTTCTTGTACTGCGGAAAGCGATCGAGGTTGGCGAGGTTGAGCGCATCGATCTGCTGCTGTGCCTGCTGAATCGTTGCGCCGGGCTTGAGCCGCCCGATGTTCTCGAAGTTGTTGCTGTGGCGCTGCAGATCCGACTTCTGTTCAGGAGTAAAAGCCAGCGGCCGCCACAGCTGCACTTCCGGGTTCACGAAATAGAAGCCCTTCGGCATGACGCCGACGATCGCAAATGGAACGCCGTCGAGACGGATGTCCTTGCCGACAACCTGCTGATCGCCGCCGAATTGCGATTGCCACAAGCCGTAGCTCAGGACCACTTTCATTTCGTTTCCCGGCTCGCCTTCCTGATCGGTGAACGTGCGGCCAATCCCCGGCGCCACGCGCAGCAGCTTGAAAAACGACGGCGTCGCCTGCGTCACCCGGACCCGCGTCGGCGTGCCATTCTGATCGATGCTCTGGTTGCGGTTGTTGTAGAGCGCCTGCTGCTCGAACGCGGTGGTCTCGCGCAGCCGGTCGTAATAGTCAGGCACTCCCGAGTTGGTGCCGACCACCGCGCCGGCGCCCGGATAGGCATTGCCCATCAGCAGGACGCGGTCCGAGTCGGGAACGTTCAGCGGCCGCAACAGGACATTGTGAACGACCGAGAAGAGCGCCGTGTTGGCGCCGATGCACAGGGCCAGCGTGAGGGCAGCGGTGGCCGTGAACGCCTTGTCCTTCCAGAGCAGGCGCAGTCCGACGCGGATGTCAGAGTTCATACGTGACCGTAGACGGGAAACAGGGTCGCGATGTTCGCGACTGGTCTTTATTCGATCCTGAGCGCGACGGTCGGCTCGACCCGCGACGCGCGCCAGGCCGGAATCAGGTTGGCCAGCGTGGATACGGCGAGCAGGATGAGGATGGCGGACAGCCAGGCCGTGGGATCAGCGGCGGTGATGCCGTACAGGCCGCCAGGAAGCGTGCGGACGGCGAAGATTGCGGCCAGCGTCGCGAGCACGCATCCAATCAGCACGCCGGCGCCGGCGACGGCCAGTCCCTGGCGCATCACCAGACCCACCACCGTGCCCGGACGCGCACCGAGCGCGATCCGGATGCCGATCTCGCGCGTGCGCCGCGCGACCGAGTAGGCGATCACGCCATACAGTCCGACCGCGGCAAGCAGCATCGCCACCGCGCCGACGCCGGTGACCAGCCAGGCGCTGGCGCGGGCCGGAAACAATGTCGCGTCCACTTCGGCCGCCATGGTCTGGTTCTCGACGAACACGAGGTTCGAATCGAGCGACAGCAACTGGCGGCGCATCTCGCGCAAGAGCGTCCCGGCGTCGCCACTGGTGCGGGCGACAACCGCAACGTAGCTGCCCGGGCGCTGGCTGCGCGCCACCTGCAGGAACGGGGTCGGCGGCTCTGAGACGCTCACCACCTTGTGGTCGGCCGACACGCCCACGATTTCAAACAGCGGGCCGTCCGACGCCCGCGATCGCAGCGTCTTGCCGATCGCGCTCTGTCCCGGCCAGTAGCGCCGGGCAAATGCTTCGTTGACGATCGCCACGCGCGGGGTTTCCGGCCGGTCGTCGTCTGTAAACGCGCGTCCCTCGACGATGCGGACGCCCATGGTAGTGAAATATTCCGGCGACACCGCAGTCTGCTCGACGACGTCCCCGTGCTCGCCGGGTGTGTGGTGTTCAGGGATCCACACTTCCCAGCGGCTGGTATTGACCTGCATCGGCACGCGCGTCACCAGCGCCGCCGACTCGACGCCCGCGATCGCCTTCACTTTCTCGATCGCCTGCTCGTAGAACTGCCGGCTCTTCTCGTCCGGGTACTTCAGCATGCTGGTGTCGGTGGACAGGACGGCGAGGTGATTGACCGGGAAGCCGAGGTTCGTGCGCTGCGAGACGATGAGGCTGCGCGTCATGAGCGCCGCGACGACCAGCAGCAGCGCCGTCATCGCGATCTGCCCCATGACCAGCAGATCGCGCAGCGTGAACGGCAACGCGCCTGAGTGCGCGAGCTGCGTCTCGCCGCGAAGATCGGCCACCAGGTTCGGCTTCGACGCCTGCACCGCCGGCGCAAGGCCGGCCAGCACGCCCGCCAGCAATGTCGCCAACAAGGTGAACGCGAGGACCCGAACGTCGATATGGAGGTCGAACGCGAGAGGAATCGGAATCGGCAGGATGATCGCGGCCAGCAGCCGCGTAGACCACCAGGTCAGTAGAAGTCCGCCGGCCGCCCCGAGCAGCGACATGACGACCGACTCGGTGACGAGCTGCCGCACCAGCCGGCCGCGGCTTGCACCGATAGCGAGCCTGATGCCGATCTCTTTCTGGCGTCCGGAGGCCCGCGCCAGCAACATGCTGGCGACATTGGCACACGCGATCAGCAGCACGAGGCCGACCACGGCCAGGAGCATCGCGGCGATCGGCACGGCGACCGGGTCCACCGCGGGGTGAAAGTGCACGTCGGTGGTGGCCTTCAGCGTGAGCTGCCGATCCTTGTTGGTGATCGGGTTGTCGGCATCGAGCCGCGACATCACGAGCGCGAGGTTGGCGCGGGCGTCGTTGAGGGTCTTGCCGGGCTTCAGCCGCGCGCGAATGAACATCCAGCGATCGGCGCGGCGCTCGAGGCGATTCTTGCCGGTCGGCGACGGCACGGTGTCGTGCATGCCAACCGGCTCGACGTCGAGCGACGCCGAGATCGGAATCCACAACTCGGGCGCCAGGACCGGCACCATGCCGCTGAAGCCCGGCGCGGCGACGCCGACGATCTCGTAGGCGGCGCCGCGGATGCGCAGCGTCCGCCCGACGACGTCCGGCGCACCGGCGAGTTCGCGGCTCCAATAGCGATGCGAGACCATCGCCACCCGCGGCGCCCCCGGCGCATCGTCCTGCGGAAGAATCGTCCGGCCGATGACGGCCGAGACGCCGAGCACCTGAAAGTAATTCCCGCTCACGATTTCGCCCATGGCGAGACGCGAGCGGTTGTCGAGGTTCAGCGCCGCGAACATCGGACTGTAACCGGCCATGCCCTCGAACACGTCGTTCTGCGACTGGACGTCGAGATAGTCGGGATACGACGACGTGCTGTAAACGGACGTGCCGGTCGAGTCGCTGGTGAAGACGTCAACGAGACGGTCGGCGGCCCTGACCGGCAGCGGCTTGAACAGCAGCGCGTCGACAATCGTGAACAGCGTGGTGTTGAAGCCGATGCCGACCGCGAGCGACAGCACCGCCACCAGCGTGAAGCCGGGGCTTTTCCATAGCCAGCGCAGGGCGAACCGGATGTCGGCGACCAGTGATTCGAACAAGGGGGGAATTATAATCCGCGCATGAAGAAGCTGC
>DASXIR010000290.1:0-1831 GCA_036497895.1 Vicinamibacterales bacterium
CGCCCGACATTGCCGGTTGCTCCGGTTACGACGATCGTCATGATGTGTTCCTTCCGAGTGTTCTGCGAATGCTTTTCACCAAGGACGGCGCGGAAGGTGGGAAAGTTACAACCGCAACCTGTAACTTTTTGCTGCATCAGATCGTCGAAGATTCATGAACCAGACTCAGTCACCGGGCGACCAGATCACCGAGGCATGGCGGCGGCACCGTCCGTATCTGGTAAATCTCGGATACCAGATACTCGGAGATGTTGGTGACGCCGAAGACGTTGCGCAGGAAGCCTTCCTGCGGCTGTCCCGCGCTGATGTAAACGAGGTCGACGATGTCCGCGGCTGGCTGACGGTGGTCACGAGCCGGCTCTGCCTCGATCAGGTGCGATCGGCGCGAACGCGCTACGAACGCTTGAGTCGCCCTTCCCACGAGGACCGCGACGCCGAGGCGGTCGAGCCGCAGTCCGTCGATCCGGCGGACCGGGTCACGCTCGACGACGAGGTTCGTACCGCGTTGATGGAAGTCTTACGCAGGCTCAGCCCCGGTGAGCGGGTCGCGTTCGTGCTGCACGACGTGTTCGGCATCCCTTTCGACACGATCGCCGAAACAGTCGGCCGCCCCGTCGGCACCTGCCGTCAGCTGGCGCGGCGCGCGCGAACGAAATTCAGCACGGCACGACCGAAGCTGAGCGAGGTGCCCTCCGCCGAGCACATGCTTGTCACCGAAAAGTTCATCACCGCGTGCGCCAACGGCGACATCGCCGCTTTGACCGCCGTGCTGGATCCGACGGTCTGGGGGGTGGGTACGGTCCTCGCCGACCCGGCGCCGCCGCCGCAGGTCAATCACGGGCCACACGCGGTGGCCACCAACATGCTGCGCTACCTGGGGCCGGAAATCACGCTGGTGAGCGGTCCGGCCGGGCAGCCGGTGGTGTTGGCCTTCGCTGAGCGGCGGCTCTTCGCCGCCATCGTGCTGACAATCCGTGGTTGCCTTGTCACAAAAATCGAGGCGATCGCTGACCCGTCGGCCCGGGCGGGAGCCGCTCAGCAGACGTAACGCGATGCTGCAGGTCGCCACCGAGCAGGCTTAGCTCTCGTCCGCACCCGGCCGGCGACCGCGTGCACGGTCAGGCCGTGCCTCGAAATGCGCTGCGACTGTTGCCGTTACCTGGAGAAATTTGCGGCGCGTTGCCGACGCCATTTGATGGCTCACATCGATGACGCCGCCGGGCCGTAGATGGGGATCGAAGGGCACCTCGACCACCGGCTGTCCGTGATCGATGAACTCGCGTGCCAGCAATTCCCGGGTGCGTTTGTCGGCGTGGCCGTCCGAATCGTTGAGCACCACGAGGGTGTGGTTCAACAGAGTCGTCATGCCCTGATCGGACAGCCATTCCATGATCCTGGCAGCAGCGGAGGCACCATCCGCCCACGGCGAGGACACCACGATCAGTGCATCCAGATCGCGCAACACCTCCTGTGTGACGGGCGAGTCCATCGTCGAGCCGCAGTCGATGACCGAGATAGTGAAATGGCGATCCAGCCGTAACGCGGCTTCCCGGTAGATCGCGGGATCGAGAACCCGGCGTGGGCCGGACGCCGGTTCGCCACCGAGGACGTACAGCCCGGCGGAATTACGGCCGACACGCTCAATCACATCGGTGAAGGATCGCAGGTTCTTGTCCGAAGTCAGTTCCCAGAATGAGGCCGTTGAGCGCGGATCGATTCGGCTACTCAGCCGGCCGAAGGCGGTGTCGGCATCGATTGCCACAACGTGGTCTTGCGGACGGAGTTCGGCGAAAAGCGATCCGACACTGGCGGCGACCGACGTTTTTCCGAC
>DASXIR010000291.1:0-35772 GCA_036497895.1 Vicinamibacterales bacterium
GCTCTTTGCAGTAGTTCAGCACACCGGTGTGCGTGTACGGGATGCGCCACGGGCCGACATTGACATACTGGCCCTCGTCGAACGTGCAGACCTGACGCTCGCCGCCAATCTCGGTATGCTCCGCGCCCTTGCGGACACTCCAGCAGAGACCACCGACACGATCCCGTGCCTCGAGCACCTGATAGTCGTAGCCCAGCTTGCCGAGCTCGTAGGCGACGACCATGCCGGAAACGCCGGCGCCGAGCACCACGATTTTCGACTTCGACTTTCCGCTGAGCGCGGGACGCTGGCCGGCCTGGCCCGCCATCAGATCCCACGACGTCATCGCCGTCATGACCAGCGACGATCCGCCGACCACCCCCAACTGTTCAAGGAACCGACGACGGGTGACGGAGGAAATTTCGGTACGCGATCTCGGCATCGTCTCTCCTAGGAATGACAGGAAAATGTGGTGCTCAGAATACCGCCAGCACGCGGAATTCGGAAGCGGATCGTGACCGCCGGCCGCCCGCTAACGGCGGCGCGGACCGGCGCCCTGCGACGAAGCCGCGGACCGGACCGACGGCATCACCGGCGCGATCGTCCGCGAGCGAATCGACCGCGCCCCATATCGGGAAGGGAAGGTCCAGCCGCCGCCGTAGAACGGATCGCCGCCGTATTGCTGCGAGAACGACAGCGGCTGAATCGGGATGAACGCCTCGGGAGGCCATTCCCACGGGCCCGCCGTCGGGCGCCCGTCGCCGATGACGAACACGATCGGTCCCTCGGGATATTGCGGCGGCGCGCTGAACTGGCGCGCCGCCATGGCGGCCAGAATCTCTGGGGATGCGGTGCCGACCTCAGGCAAGGGCCGGCCGAGATCGGCGTTGGTGTAGACGTGCGACTGCGCCCGCGCCGATATCGGCGCCGCCAAGCAAAGCGTCAGCACGAACACCCTCGTCTTCATGGCCGATCTCGACTCTATCTTATTTGCTCCAGGGTGGCACGATGTGGTTCATGCGCGCGTAGGCGATCAGCTGGCCAAGGTGTTCGTGCAGGTCGCCGCTGATATGAATCTGCGTCTCCCTGACCGTCATATCCATGCCCATGACCTTGTGCTTGCCGGTCAACGTGCCTGGATCGAGCGCCGTCATCTGTGACTTGGCGTAGGCAAACGCCTTCTTCAGGTGCGCGACGACTTCGGCCTTGTCACTGGTCGCGCGAATCTTCGCCATCTCCTCACGGCTGCCGAGAGCCATCGGCGGCGCGCCGAACGAGCTGGGGATGAACGTGTAGCCTTCGAACGCCGCCAGCATCAGCACCTCGGAGACCGACCGCACGCCTTCCATTGGCCGCCACTTGTACGTGTCCTGCGGAAACGTTTCGGCCAGCCCGACGAACTTGGCCTGCAGTTCGTCCAGGTCGGCGATGAAGCCGGCCTTGATCGCCGCGGCGGCGTCCTTCGGCGTGTCCTGCCCGCGGGCGGGTACGGCCGACGCGGCGCAGACGATGGCGGATAACGAGAGCAGGCCGAGCGCACGACGCAACACCATCAGTCGTCTCCTTTGGTCAGCCAGGACGTCACCGGCTGAACCTTCGGCCTCATTCTAGCCGGAACGACACGATTGGAGCGGTCATTCGAACGTTCATTCCACTTGCACTTCGGCCCGCGACCGCTAGGATCGCGGTCTATGAAGACTGTCGTTTATCTCAGCGTCATCATCCTGGCTGCCGCGGCCCTCGTCAGTGGTCAGGGCCGGACAGCGTCCGGTCGCGGCTCAGCCGCTGCAACGTTCAAGGTGACCGAAACCAGCCTGGCCGAATTGCAAAATGCGCTCGCCTCGAAGCGCACCACCTCCCACGAAATCGTCGCCCAGTATCTGATTCGTCTCGCGTTGTACGAGCACGTCGTGCACGCCGCGATCGCGATCAATCCGCACGCACTCGAACAGGCGGATGTGCTCGATCGTGAACGCGCCGCGGGTCGTCTCCGCGGACCGCTGCATGGCATTCCAGTCGCGCTGAAGGACAACATCCACACCACCGACATGCCGACCACCGGCGGCGCGCTCGCGTTCGCGGGCTTGATTCCGCCGTATCAGGCGACGCTGACCAGGAACCTGCTTGACGCCGGGGCGATCATCATCGCCAAGACCGGCCTGACCGAACTGGCCAACTGGGTCGCCGGTGCGCCCGACCCGATGCCCGGCAACTACAACGCGGTCGGCGGCTTCGGCTTCAACCCGTACGATCCGCGCCCGGATCCACGTCCGCAATTTTTCGACGGTCGTCCCGCACTGCAGACCGGCGGGTCGAGCTCGGGCATCGGCACCGCGGCCAGCTTCTGGGCGGCCAACGTTGGCAGCGACACCGGGGGCTCGGTGATCAGCCCGTCGAACGCGAACATGCTGGTCGGCATCCGGCCGACGATCGGACGCATCAGCCGCTACGGCGTCATCCCGATCACGGCCGACCACGACACCGCGGGACCGATGACCCGCACGGTGACCGACGCGGCGATCATGCTCGGTGCGCTGGAAAGTCCGTCGCCGGATCCGAATGACGCGGCGACGCGCACCTGCACGCCGCCGCCGGGGCGGGACTACACGAAGTTCCTGAACGCCGACGGATTGAAAGGCGCCCGCATCGGCATTCCTCGTGTGTTCTATTACGATCGCGCCACCCTGCCGGGCGACGAGGATTCGCATCCGTCGAGCGGCGCCGGCCGCGGCGGCTTGAACGCGGAGCAGGCCCGGTCGATGGCCGATGCCATCGCCGTGCTGAAAGCTCGCGGCGCCGTGGTGGTCGATCCGGCCGACGTGCCGAGCTTCGTCGCCAAAGACGAAGCCCACAATTTCCTGATGTTCGACTACTGTTCGGGGGCCGATCAGGCGCGCGGCAAGGACGAGCACTGTTCGGTGAACTTCAAGTACGGCATGAAGCGGGACTTCAACGCCTGGCTGAAGAGCCTCGGTGCCGCCGCGCCGGTGCCGTCGCTGACCGCGCTGCGCGAATGGAATCTCGCGCATGCGAAGGCCGGCGCGATCAAGTTCGGGCAATCGCGGCTCGATATTTCCGACGAGATGGATCTCGCCCGCGACCAGGCACGCAACGACTCCGACCACAAGAAGGACTGGCAACTCAGCCGCGCGGAGGGGATCGATGGCGCGCTGGCGCCACAACATCTCGACGCGATCCTCACCCCCGGCGCCTCCGGGGCGGGACTCGCCGCTCGCGCCGGCTACCCGATCGTCGTGGTCCCGTTCGGGATGGTGCCAAACGCCCCGAATCCGGCATTTCCATCTGGCTTCAACGCCAGGCCCGCACCGTTCGGCGTCGGGTTTACCGGGACTTTGTGCAGCGAGCCGAAACTGATCGAGATCGCGTACGCCTTCGAGCAGGCGACGAAGAAGCGCGTGCCGCCGCCATCGACGCCGTAATGGGCCGGATGAGCCGGCGCGGCGTTGGGCGGAGCGGTGAGGTCTACCCGCGGCGACAGCTCCAACACGACCCACATATCCAAAGTACTCAGCGCAGGACTGGCAGCGCGAAGATCTGCGTCACCCCACGTCGCGCTGGATCAGATGGATGGCGGTCGCTTTGACCACCGCGACCAGCGGCGTCCCTTCCACCAGCGCCAGTTCCTCGAGCGCGGGACGGGTGATGACCGCGGTCAGCAGGAAGCCGCAATCCACGGTGACGCGAACGACCGGGCCTTCGGGTTGAATCGAGGTCACTCGTCCTTCGAGACGATTACGGGCGCTGGCGTCAGCCGATCGCGGCACTTCGAGCGTCACGTCCTCCGCGCGAATCGACACGAACACCATGCGCGCGCCGGCGATTGCGTGCGCCACGCGAAGGTCCACCGCGCCGACCCGCACTGTGGCGAGCCCGTCGCGAGTGTCGCGGACCTCTCCCGGCACGACCGTCTCGACGCCGACTGACGCAGCGACCTCGACGTCGGCCGGACGGCTGAATACGTCGTGCACGGCCCCGACCTGGTGGATGTAGCCGCCGGACAGGACGGCCATCCGATCGCCGAGGGTCAGCGCATCGATCCGATCGTGGGTCACGACCAGGCTGGGCACGTTGATCGAGCGGAGGAATTGCCGCAATTCGCGCCGCATCGGATCGCGCAGCGGAAGGTCGAGCGCGGCCAGAGGCTCGTCGAGCAGGATAAGGCGCGGATCCCTCGCAAGCGCGCGCGCCAGCGCCACCCGTTGCCGCTCGCCTCCCGACAACGTCGAAGGCGATCGTCCGCCGACATTCTTCAGATGGACGGTGCGCAGCAGCGCTTCGACACGATCGCGCGCGCCCGACGGCGCCGAGTCCATTCCGAACCGGATGTTCTGTTCGACGGTGAGGTGCGGAAAGAGGCCGTAGTCCTGCGACACGTACGCGAGCCGCCGTCGCTGCGGCGAGACGTCGACGCCGGTCGACGCGTCGAACCAGATCTCGTCCCCGAATCGGATACTCCCCTCCTGTGGCCGATCGAGCCCGGCCAGGCAGCGCAGGATCGTGGTCTTCCCCGCGCCGGATGGACCGAACAACACCATCACGTCAGGTTCACCGGAGTTGAGCTCGAAGTCGGCGCGGACGCTGAGGTCAGGTGCGAGCCTCCTGAGGAACGATGCGATCAGGCGTGCGGCCATGTGCGCCCGGACTTCCGCTGCGATCGGTAGGACACCGCGAGCACCACGAACGAAAACAGCAGCAACGCCGCCGCCGTCCTTCCCGCCCTCGCATAGTCGAACGCCTGAACATCGTCGTAGATCGACACCGATACGGTTCGAGTCCGGCCAGGCAGATTGCCCCCGACCATCAGGACGACGCCAAACTCGCCGAGCGTGTGCGCGAAGCTCAGGACCATGCCGGCGACGATGCCGGGACGAGCCAGCGGAACCACAATCCTGGTGAAGGTGCGAAGGCGAGACGCGCCAAGGCACCACGCGGTCTCGATCAAGCCGCGATCGACGGCGGCGAACGCGGCCGCGAACGGTTGGACCGCAAACGGCAGGCTGTAGAGAATCGAGGCGACGAGCAGCCCCTGAAACGAGAAGACAATCGTCCGGCCGGTAATCGCCTCGTACGCATGTCCGAGCGGACTGCGCGGCCCGAGAGCGACGAGCACGTAAAAGCCGAGCACAGTCGGCGGGAGCACCAGCGGCAACGCCACGATCGCGTCAACCGCCCAGCGTCCGCGCCGGCGCGAAAACGCGAGCCACGCAGCGAGCGGCAGGCCGATCAGCAGCAGAATCAGCGTGGTCGCGATCGCGAGGCGAACGCTGAGGGCGATGGCCGGCCAGTCCACCGCCATATGCTACAGCGGCTAGAACCGGAACTTGACGCCGAGTTGTCCGACGCGCGGGTCGAGCGCGGTCGTGATCGTTCCGAAATTCGCCGCGCCCTGCACGGCGTTCGGCGAGCCGAGGTTCACCGTGTTGAACAGATTGAAGACCTCCAACCGGACTTCGATCGACATGCCGCGGTTGAGCGGAACGCGACGAATCAGCGCCATGTCGACCTCGCGATACGACGGACCGCGGACCGGATTGCGGCTCGCTGTGCCGATCGCGAACTGAGGCGTCGTGGAGAACGCCGAGGTATCGAACCAGCGCGCGGCGGTGCGCTGATCGGCCGGCAGCGTCGGGTCGCCGACTTGATTCGGCCGCTGCACACCGAAACCCGCGAACGCGTTGAAATTGGTGGTCTGCGTCACCGCGATCGGAATGCCAGACTCCATCGTGATCAGCGACGTGATGCTCCAGTCGTTGACGATGGCGCCGACGACGCCGTTTACTTGATGGGCGCGGCTGGCGCCGAACGGGATGTCCCAGAGCACAGACGACACGAACACGTTCGGAATGTCGCCGGTCGAATAGTCGCGCTCGAGCGCGCGGTTGAAGCTGTCGGCCACCGGGTAGTTGGCAATCGGTCCGGTCAGAATCGATGCATCGAATACCGACGAGGCATCGTCCACCAGCTTGGACCGCGTGTACATCACCGAATACGAGAGGCCGTGCGACAGCCGCTGGTGGACGCTGAGCTCGAGCCCGTTGTAGCGAGTGGTGCCGACGTTGTTGCGATAGAGGCTGACCGTCTGATACGCCGGAAAAGGCTTGAGCAGCTGTCCCACCGTGGTGGTCGGATCCCCCAGCGAGGACGAGCGCGGAATGATGCCGTAATACGGGTTGGGAACCTTGGCCAGCAGCGGCGCCCCGGTCGCCAGCTGCGCCGCCGTCAATTGATTGATGTTGCTGTCCGGGATCCCGACATGGACGATGTTCGACCCGACATAGGCTGCTTCAAACGTCGTGTTGGTGGACAGCTCGCGCTGTACCGCGACGTTCCACTGCTCGACGTAGCCTGACCCGAGCGTGCCGTCGACCGAGAATACGCCCTGCCCCAGGCCTGCCGTCGGTGTGATCGGAATCGGCGCGACGGTGGGTCCCTTCGCAAGCACGAACGCCGGGTTGGTCGTATCGAGCGCGCGTTGCGACACGGTCTGGAGGAACGGAAACGTCGGGGTCGTGAACGGCGTCGTGATGCCTGCCATCTCGATCCAGACGATGCCGAATCCGGCGCTGACAATGGTCTTGTCGGTGAGGGCATAGACCAGGCCCAGCCGCGGACCGAAGTTGTTCTTCTTCAGTGGGCGGACCGGATCGTCGCCCGGATAATCGAGCTGCTGCGTCTGCAGGTTGAACACCGCGGTCTGGCCGTTGATTTCCGTGGACGGGAAATTGAGCGTGTAGCGAAGGCCGGCGTTGATGGTCAGACGATTGGTCGCCTTCCAGTCGTCCTGGACGAAGTACTCCTGAATCCTGGCGCGCTCCTCAATCTGCTGCTGCTGCAGATCGATCGAGAACAGCTGGACCTGTCCGAGTAGAAAACTCGCGAACGGCGTGCCCGTGTTGGTAACGCCCGGCTGATCGCTGCCGATCGCGTTGAACGTGAACGAACCGGTCGGCGAGGGCGGCTGAACCACGTTGAGCCTCTCCCAGCGCCAGTCCAGTCCCATCTTCACAGTGTGAGCGCCCTTCAACCAGGTCAACGAGTCGGCGACTTCCGACACGCCGGTGTGGAAGTTCGAGGCGGTATTCGGCGGCGAGCCGAGCTGCTGATAGCCGCTGATCAGGAACGTCGGCAGCGTATTCGGGAACTGCGCATTCGACGGAATGCCGGGGATGCTCAAGGCCGAACCAGCCGACGTCGACAACTCCGCCGCGGTGCGGCCGACAGTGCGCGTGGTGTTGCCCAGACGTACTTCATTGAACAGGTGATCGGAAAAGATGTGCTGATAGTTCGAGGCGAACGCCCAGGCAGTGGTGTCCTGTGGTCCGAGCGTGCCCGAGGTGACACCGCTCCCGTCGGGCAACGGCGTCACCGGTATGAATCCGTCGTTGAAGTAGGCGATGCGCGCGAAGATCGAGTCGCGGGCGGAGAAACGGTGATCGACGCGCGCGTCCCACTGATCCTGGTTGTCGACTTCGTTGTCGATCCGGCTGTAGTTGTTGGCGGTCCCCGATGAGGTCGGCATCGGATAGCGCTGCAGCAGGGACAGGGCGACCGGGTCGATCCGGCCGGACGGGATGGCGTTGCCGGGGAATGCAGTGCGCACCGAGCCCACAGTGGTGGCTGGATCGTAGATGACCGGCACCCGCCCGGCGATCGGCTCGGTAAAGATGCCCTGGCGCTGCAGCACCGTCGGAACCGTGGAGATCGCGGTGCGGGCGATCGACTGACGCTGCCCTTGATAGTCGAAGAAGAAGAAGGTCTGGTCCTTCACAATCGGACCGCCGGCCGTACCGCCGAACTGATTGCGGTGATAGTCCGGCTTGGTCGGTACGGTGGACTGGAAGTAGTTGCGCGCGTTCAGCGCCTGGTTGCGATAGAACTCGAATCCGTCGCCGTGAAACACGTTCGCACCCGACTTCAGCGTCAGGTTGATGACGCCGCCGTTGAAGCGGCCGAACTCCGCCGGCGGGCTGTTGCTTTCGATCTTGAATTCCTGAATCGAATCGATCACGGGAAAATACGCCACCTGGCCCGGCTCCGGCTGCAGCACGGAGATGCCGTCGTAGAGATACTCGTTGGTGCGGGGACGGCCGCCGTTGATACGCGGCAGCTGCGAGTTGGCCGGCAGCGCGACGCCGGGAGCGAGCGACGCGAGGCCGATATACGCACGGCCGTTCAGCGGAATCTGGGTGACCTGATCGTTGCGCACGACGTAGCCGAGGCTCGCCGTTTCCTGCCGCACCATCGGCGCGTCGGCGGTGACGTTCACCTGTTCGGACACGTTACCGACGGCCAGCCCGAAGTCGACCCGCAGCTTCGAGCCGGTGAGCACCTGGATACCGTCGCGGCGGATCGGCTTGAATCCCGACAGCGACACCTCGATGCGGTAATCGCCGGGCGCCAGACCCGAGGCGGCGTAGAGACCGTCGCTGCTCGACACCAGCACGCGCTGGCGGTTGGTATCGACCTGCGTAATGGTGACCGTGACACCAGGAAGCGCCGCGCCCGCTTGATCGTTGACGATGCCGGTGATTTCACCCGAGCCGACCTGCGCGAGCACCGGCCAGGGCGCGATCAGTACAAACAAAGACACAGCGAGACAGAGGACACGAACCGAACAGACCCGCGCGACGCGCATCCAGCCTCCAGGAAGCAGCCGAGCGCATCACTCTATATCGGATATAACGATTATTCAAACCGGTCTTAGTCGTACTGATACGACTTGTTCACGACCCATGGATCGGCAAATCGCTGATCGTGCAACAGTGGTTCATCAGTCAGGGCGGTGAGGAACGCAATCCGACCGAAGGCCTGCTCGAGCAACGCCTGATAACGCGGCTCCTGGCGCAGCCGCTCCCTGGACGTAAGTCGTCAGCGCCTTACCCGACAGCTCCCGACCAAGAGGCGCTCCCGCGCGCTTCAACAGTTCGCCGACCAGGACGCCTTCGTAATGCACCTCTTTGGCTTCCTCACTGACGGTAACGGCGGTACGAGGCATGGTCTTGAGCTCGGCCGGCGTGATGGCCAATGGCTTCGGGATGTCGCCGGCGATCTGCAGCGTCGCGTCCGCAGCGAGCGCCGCGGCCTGACCAGGCGCGACCGCAACCGTCCGCGACCCGAGCACGAGGATAAGAGCCAGGGCGGCGGCCGGCACCATTGCGCAGCGACGGACGTGGTGCGTCATGATCGGAAAGTCTACACCAGAGGCGGCTTGAACCGGCCCGGCAGTCGCCTTTCCCCGCGCTGAACCGGCTACAATGAACTGTGCTTTCGAAGGTGCGCATTGCATTCGTGTCGGTGGCCGCGACCTTTGCGCTGAGCGGGCTGGCGCTCGCCCAGGATCTGACCGTCGCGGCCGCGTCGGACCTGCAGTCGGCGCTGCCAGCTGTGACAGCACAGTTCGAGAAAGACACGGGTCATCACGTCAGCCTCACCTTTGGATCCTCCGGCAACTTCCTCACCCAGATCGAAAACGGCGCACCGTTCGACGTATTTCTTTCCGCCGACATCGATTATCCGCGCCAGCTCGAACGATCGGGTAAGGGCGAACGCGGCACGCTGTACGCATACGCCACTGGCCGGCTGGTGCTCTGGACCCGCAATGATTCGGGCATCGACCTCCACCGTGGTCTCGTGGTCCTGACCGAAGGCCGCGTCAAGCGCGTCGCGATTGCCAATCCGGAACACGCGCCCTACGGTCGCGCCGCGATGGCTGCGCTGCGGCACGAAGAGGTGTACAACCGCGTCATCGAAAAGCTCGTCATCGGCGAGAACATCGCGCAGACCGCGCAATTCGTTCAATTCGGCACCGCCGACGTCGGCATCATCGCGCTTTCCCTGGCGCTGTCCCCGGCCTTGCAAAAGGACGGTACCTACGTCGAGATCCCCGAGACCGCTCACCCGCCAATCGAGCAGGCGGCCATTGCCATCGCCGCCTCGCACCAACTGGCACTCGCTCGACAGTTCATCGACTATCTGAAACGTCCCGAGACTGGCCGCCTGCTGCAATCACTCGGCTTCGCCGCCGCACCGATCCGCTGATTCGCGGTATGATTCGAGTCGGTTTTTGGAGGCTCAGTCGACTATGTCGCTTCTAACCGTCAGGGTCGCCGCGGAGCGGATGGGTATCGGATACTCGACGCTGAAGCAGTGGATTCATCAGGGCAAGATCCGCACGACCCAGACCGCCGGGGGCCATCATCGCCTGTCGGAGGCTGAGGTGGACCGGATGATCGCCCGGCATACACCGGCCGGCCCGAAAGCGGGACGGCGAGAGACCGGCCCCACAGGCATCATCGTCTCGCTCAGCGGGCGCAATCGCCTCCGCGGCTTCGTCGAAGAGGTTCGCATCGACGGTCTGATGGGCCAGGTCCGCCTGCGTATCGGCGATCAGACCCTCACGGCCGTCATCACCAGCGACGCGCTCACGGAACTCAAACTTCGCCGTGGCGACGACGCGCTGGCGATCATCAAGTCGACCGAAGTGATGATCGCGCGCGAAGCGGACGCGGTGAGGCCGGTGCGACGGCGCGCGGTTCGCCGCTGACGGCTGCCACGCCTGTCTGATAACCTGCTCGCACGTGCCGCCCGGCCGCTCGCTCTCCTTCGCCCGGTTCCTGCCCTGCTTGGCCACTGCCATTCAAGCCGTATCAAATCGATTTAGATGACGTTTCAGTTCGGTTAGTATCGTGATCGGCTGCGACCGTCGACGCCGATCGCTCAGTCGCTACAGAACCGGCACCATCCAGGTCAACACATACGCCTGCAGCATCGCCAGCACGCCGACGAGGAACGTAAACAACAGGCTGTGAAAGACGACACGTGCGAGGATCTCGCCTTCGCGTCCAACCGCGCCGACGCCGGCTGCACCGACCGACAGATTCTGCGGGCTGATCATCTTCCCCATCACGCCCGCCGATCCATTGGTCGCGCCCATCAGGATCGGATCCAGGCCGGACAACTTGGCCGTCGTCGCCTGAAGCGGTCCGAACAACGTGTTCGACGAGGTGTCGCTGCCGGTCAGGAAGACGCCGATCATGCCGAGCCAGGCCGCGAAGAATGGAAACAGCTTCCCTGTTTTGGCCAGCGCCAGCGCCATCGACGAGGTCATCCCCGAATAGTTCATCACGGTGGAAATCGACAGGATGAAGGCAATGGTCACGACCGGCAGTTTCAGCTGGCGTCCGGTCTTGAGGGCGGTTGCGAAGAACGCCTTCGGCGGTACGCCGACGATCAGCATCGGGATGAACGCGATCAGCGCCGCGATCACGACGAGCGTGCCAGCGGCGGCGAGGAAATCGAGGCGGTAGGTCAACGGATATGGCGTCGAGGCCGCGACGACCGGAACTTCGCGCCGGACGATCGCCGACGGCTTGCCGTTCTGCATCGTGTACGCCCCGGGCCAGCTGAACTCCCACACCGGAAACCGCAGCGCTTGCGGATTCACGGCGGCACTCTCGCCGATCCACGGGTCGGGGCAGAGCGCGTTGCCGACCTGGCCGCACTTGAAGAGTGCGGTGACGTTCGCTGGCGGCTTCAGCTTCGACAAACCGCCGAGGTTGCCGATCTGCCCGACCAGCACCGTCGCGATCAGAATCAGGTAAGTCGCGTAAGCGCGGAACACGCGGGCGGGGGTGTCGCGTGGCGCCGCCGCGAATACCGTGACGTGCTGGGCGCTCTCCTTGAACTCGTGAGCCGGCTGCCACACTTGCAGCAGCAGCGCCACCGAGGTGAGCGAGAACAGCGCCGCAAGCACGTCCGTCAATTCGGGACCGACGAAATTCGAGACCGTGTACTGTCCGATCGCGAAGGTCGCGCCGGCGACGACGACCGCGGGCCACACTTCGAGCATCCGTCGCCATCCGGCGTAGATCACCACCAGGTAGGCGGGGATGAACAGCGAGAAGAACGGCAGCTGACGGCCGGCCATCTGGGACAAGGCGCGGGTCGTGCTCTGCACGTCATGGCCGAGCATCGGCGCCAGTAGTCCTCCCAGCGTCGTGACCGGGATGCCGAGCGAGCCGAACGCCACCGGCGCGGTGTTGGCGATGAGCGACAGCGCGGCGGCCATGATCGGCTCGAAGCCCAGACCGGCCAGCATCGAGGCGGTGATCGCGACCGGCGCGCCGAAGCCTGCGATGCCTTCGATCAACGCGCCGAAGCAGAACGCCACCAGCAGCAACTGGATCCGGCGATCGCTGGTCAGTCGCGAGAGCGACCGGCGAATGACGTCGAAGTCGCCGCTCTCGACGGTCAGGTTGTAGAAGAACACCGAGCAGACGACGATCCAGCTGATCGGCCAGAGACCGTAGGCCATCCCGTGGGTGGCGGCCGCCAGCGTCAGCGTAAACGGCATTCCCCATACCAGCCAGGCCAGTCCAAACGCGGCGGCGGCCGCAGCGATCGCCGACTTCCAGGGCACGACGCGCAGCCAAGCGAGAAGAACGGCCAGCAGCAGCGGGGGCAACGACGCGACGAGCGCGGACAGGAGGACACTGTCAGCGACGGGACTATAAGCCTGATGGAAGACCTCGGTCATGGCCGAGCATTATGGCATTTACTGCTCGGCCAACGATCGAGGCATGACCGTGACGGTAGAATGTCGGAAAATGATTGACCAGGGAGAGACAAGCCGTGACGTCCGGCTGGACGTGTGGCTCGATGTCTCGTGCCTCTATCGAACGCGATCAGAGGCGCAGAAAGCGTGCAAGTCCGGGAAAGTCATCGTCAACGGCCAGCCTGCGAGACAGAATCGGTCGGTGCGCAGCGGCGACGAGATCGAGTTGAGCCGGCCGCTTGGACGGAAACAGCTGCTGCGGGTTCTGCAGCTCGCCGACCGCCACATCCCGAAGGCGGACGCCCGGACCTTATACGAGGACCTGACGCCGCCGCCGACCGCGGAGGAAATCGAGATGCGGCGGATGGAACGGATGTTTCGCGCCGCCACGCCGAAGAAATCGCCAGACAAGCGTGATCGTCACGCACTCCGGCGGCTTCGCGGCCGCGAATAATCGCGAGGCAGGATTATTCCACCCGATTCCCGATATCACCGCCGGTGTGCCCCGTGCCCTGCCGGTAGTTGCGCGTACCGCCGACCTCGGTGCCGAGGCCTCCGGTCACGCCTTCGGTGATGTCACGGCTGCCGGCATGCTCACTGTCGCCATGCTGCGACCCACCGTTCATCCCATCAACTTCATCGGCAAGCTCATCGCCCGCGTTCTCGCCGCGGCGCCGGACATTGTCGTGCGCGGAGGCCCTGGGCGTGATATCGCCGAGGATGCCGAATGTCGTTTCTTTGCTCATGGTGTGCTCCCTGGCGATGGTTATCGCAAGGCCTGTGCCGCGATGTGGTCGGGTTAGCGAGGAGGACTGACGCTCAGCCCTCGGTCGAGCCAGCGTTTTTTTTCTCACGCAGCAGCGAATACAGCAGTGATGCGCCGAAAATGACGACGATGAGACCCAGCGAGAGCCACACCGGAATTACGATCGCGATGTAGCCCTCGGTGTGAAGGTACTCGATCAGCAACTTCACTGCGACCCACCCAATGATGACAAACGCGCCGTCCACGAGCGGCGGATAACGCTCGACCAGCGACAGCAGCGACCCGATGACCAGCCGCATCATCATGATGCCGAGAATGCCGCCGGTCAGAATGACCCAGAGCTTCGGCGACATCGCCACGGCGACGAGGATCGAGTCGATGGCGAATACGATGTCGGTCAGTTCGACCTTCACGACCGTGGACCAGAACGGCGTCAGGCCGAACAAGGAAGTAGCCGGCGGCGCCGTGCGGCGCTCGTCAGCATCGCCAGCGGCGAAATGGTGAACGACGAGGTAGAGGAGGTAGGCTGCTCCGAGCAACTTGACCCAGCCAAGGCGGATCAGAAAGGCCGCCAGCACGACAGCGACCGAGCGGAAGGCGAACGCGCCGAGGATGCCGTAACGGAGCGCCTTCTTCTGCTGCGACTTTGGCAAGCCCAGCACGAGGACAGCCAGGACCATCGCGTTGTCGGCGCTCAGCAGCCCCTCGAGGACGACCAGGAGCGCGATGGTGACGAAGTCCGACGCGTGAATCACACTCCAAGAATACTCTCGCTAAAGTTGACACGACCCATATCAAGGTGCATACTGGAATCCGCATGGCGCTGTCGGAACCGGATCTCTTCCTCATCAGCATCGCCGCGCGCATGCTCGGCATGCACCCGCAAACCCTGCGCAAGTACGAACGGCTCGGTCTGGTGCAGCCAACGCGGACGATCGGCAGCATGCGCCTTTATTCGCACGACGAACTCGCACGCATCAAAATCATCAGGCGCCTGGTCGACGATGGTGGGATCAACCTGGCGGGGGTGCAGCGGTTGCTCTCAATCGCGGAGGTGATTCAGCGGCTGCGTCCGCTGATTCAGGATGAAGCGCTGTCGGCGCGTGATACTCGCCGTGTGGCCCAGGAATTGGACGCGGTCAGCCGCATGCTCGGATTCGAATAAGCGATGGATTTCAAAGACTACTACTCGACGCTCGGCGTGGCGAAAACCGCCAGCGCCAAGGAAATCAAGGCGGCCTACCGCAAGCTGGCGCGGAAGCACCATCCCGACGTCAACCCTGGCGACAAGTCGGCCGAGGGGAAAATCAAGGACCTGAACGAAGCCTACGAAGTGCTGAGCGACGCCGACAAGCGCAAGAAGTACGACGAGCTCGGCGCGAACTGGCGCGCCTACGAGCACGCCGGTCCCGGTGCGGGCGCGGGCGCCGGCTACGCCCGCGGCTTCGATCCGAGCCAGGGCGGCGGCTGGAACGTCAACTTCGGCGGCGGCGGCGGTGGCTCGCGCACGATGACCGAGGAAGAGATGCGGGACATGTTCGGCGGCGGCGGCGCCAGTCCATTCTCCGACTTCTTCAACACGTTCTTCGGCGGCGGTCAGCAGGAGGAGGAGCCGAGAGGACGTGCGCGCGGCGCCCGCGCTGGCCGCGTCGCCCGTGCCGGGCGCGACGTCGAGCAGGAGATGGACCTCGGCCTGGAGGACGCCTTTCATGGAGCGATGCGACGGCTGTCGATCTCGTTCGACGGTGAACCGCGCTCGGTGGACGTGCGCATTCCCGCCGGAGTCAGCGACGGCGCGCGCGTGCGCGTGGCCGGCGAAGGTGAACGCGGCAGCGGCGGAGGCAAGGCCGGCGACCTCTATCTCCGGCTCCGGATCGCGGCGCATCCGCAGTTCGAACGCAAGGGACGGGATCTCTACACCCACGTGTCGATCGGGCTGACGACCGCGGTGCTCGGTGGCGAGGTGGAAGTGAAGACGCTTGGCGGCAAGTCGCTGCGCCTCAAAATTCCGCCGACCACTCAGAACGGTCAGGTTTTCAGACTGAAGGGCCACGGCATGCCGGTCACCGGCAAGCCGGAGGAGCACGGCGACCTCTACGCGACGGTCGATGTCCAGTTGCCGCGCGACCTGTCGCCCGAGCAGCGCGCGCACTTCGAGGCGCTGCAGAAACTCGAAAAGGCATCATGAACATCAACAAGTACACGGAGAAGGCGCGCGAAGCCGTCGCCGCGGCGATCGAGCTGGCACGCCAAAGCAACAACCCGCAGGTCGAGCCGGAGCACCTCCTGGTGGCGCTGGTCGAACAGCCCGACGGCATCGTTCCCGAACTGCTGCGGAAGATGAACGTCGATGTCGCCGGCGTCGTGCGAAGCGGCCGGGAGCTGCTCAAGAAGCTGTCGCAGGCCTACGGCGGTTCCGAACCGGGCATGTCACCGCGCTTCAAGCTCGTGACCGATCAGGCGCAGGCCGAAGCCGACCGCATGAAGGACGACTTCGTCAGCACCGAACACCTCTTCATCGCGGTTACGGACGAAAGCGGACGCTCCCCTTCTGCCCAGCTGCTCAAACAGCAGCAGGTCACGCGCGACACCATTCTTCAGGCGCTCTCGACCGTCCGCGGGTCCCAGCGTGTGACCAACGAGAATCCGGAAGGCACCTATCAAGCGCTCGAACGCTACGGACGCGATCTGACCGACTTCGCGCGAAAAGGCAAGCTCGATCCGGTCATCGGCCGTGACGAAGAGATCCGCCGGGTCATCCAGGTGCTGTCGCGCCGCACGAAAAACAATCCCGTGCTCATCGGCGAACCGGGCGTCGGCAAGACGGCGATTGTGGAGGGGCTCGCCAGCCGCATCGTGCGCGGCGACGTCCCCGAAGGCCTCAAGAACAAGCGCATCGTCGCACTCGACATGGGCGCATTGATTGCGGGGGCCAAGTACCGGGGCGAGTTCGAAGAGCGCTTGAAGGCCGTCCTCAAGGAAATTACCGACGCACAGGGCCAGGTCATTCTCTTCATTGACGAGCTGCACACCGTGGTCGGCGCGGGCGCGTCAGAAGGCTCGATGGACGCCTCGAACATGCTGAAGCCGATGCTGGCACGTGGCGAGCTGCATACCGTCGGCGCCACCACGCTCGACGAGTACCGGAAGTACATCGAGAAGGATGCCGCGCTCGAGCGCCGCTTCCAGACGGTGCTCGTCAACGAGCCGACGGTCGAGGACACGATCAGCATCCTGCGCGGCTTGCGCGAGCGCTACGAGCTCCACCACGGCGTGCGCCTCAAGGACTCAGCGCTGGTTGCCGCTGCGGTCCTTTCGAATCGCTACATCGCCGATCGGTTTCTGCCCGACAAGGCGATCGATCTGGTGGACGAGGCGGCATCGAAGCTGCGAATGGAGATCGACTCGATGCCGGTCGAGCTCGACGAGCTCGAACGCCGCATCATGCAGCTCGAGATCGAGCGCGAGGCACTGCGGAAGGAAAAGGACAAGTCGTCCAAGGAGCGGCTCGCCAAGCTCGAGAAGGATCTTGCCGATTTGAAGGAAGATCGCGGACGGCTGGCAGCGCACTGGCAACAGGAGAAGGATGCCATCCAGGCGTCGCGAAAGCTGAAGGAAGAACAGGAAGCCCTGCGCCTCGAGATCGAGAAGGCGCAGCGGGCTGGCGACTATACCAAGGCATCCGAACTGCAGTACGGCCGCGTGCCGGCGCTGGAACAGCGGATTCGGGAAGAAGAAGCACGACTCGCCGACGTCCAGAAGGGCAAGCGGATGCTCAAAGAGGAAGTGGACGAGGAGGACATCGCCGAGGTGGTCAGCAAGTGGACCCACATCCCGGTCAGTCGCCTGATGGAGGGTGAGATCCAGAAGCTGATCCACATGGAAGAGCGGCTGCACCATCGCGTCATCGGCCAGGACGAAGCCATCGTCGCCGTGTCGAATGCGATTCGACGCGCACGCGCGGGTCTCCAGGATCCCAACCGGCCGCTCGGAAGTTTTCTGTTCCTGGGGCCGACCGGCGTCGGCAAGACCGAGCTGGCACGCGCGCTTGCCGAATTCCTGTTCGACGATGAGCAGGCGATGGTGCGGATCGACATGTCCGAATATCAGGAGAAACACACGGTATCGCGGATGATCGGCGCGCCTCCGGGCTACGTCGGCTACGACGAGTCCGGACAACTGACAGAAGCCGTACGCCGCCGCCCGTACGCCGTTGTGCTCCTCGACGAGATCGAGAAGGCGCATCCCGACGTCCTGAACGTGCTCCTGCAGCTGCTGGACGATGGCCGCCTGACCGACGGACAGGGGCGCACGGTCGATTTCAAGAACACTGTCGTCATCATGACCTCGAATCTCGGCAGCCAGTTCCTGGTCGATGAGATCAACGAAGGCACGCGACGACAGGTGATGGATCAGCTGCGCGAGCACTTCCGGCCGGAGTTCCTGAACCGAATCGACGAGATCATCTTCTTCCACGCGCTGGGACGCGAGCACATGAAGCGGATCATCGACATCCAGCTCGCCGCCCTCGTGAAGCGACTCGACGAGCGCAAGATTCATGTCACGATGACCGATGCGGCGAAGGACCACCTGGTCCGCGAGGGCTATGATCCGATCTACGGCGCCCGCCCGCTGAAGCGGACCATCCAGCGGCGCGTGCTCGACCCACTCGCGCTGCGCGTGCTCGAAGGCCAGTTCATCGAGGGCGACACGGTGGTCGTGGACGTCGCCGACGGCGGGCTGGTGTTCGAGAAACGCGAGGCGGTGAAAACGTAGTGGCTGGCAAGCGTTCGACTCCCCGGTTCAATCCGCGCAGCGGTGATCGCCGCGGGCCCGCCAAGCTCGGCCAGCGACCATCCTCGCTCTGGTTCGGCCTTGCGCTGATCCTGCTGGTCGGGCTGGCGCAGGTCTATTTCCTGGCGCCGGCCGGCCGCACGATTTCGTACTCGGAGTTCAAAACGCTGTTGAAGGACGGCAAGGTCGCCGAGGTGGTCGTCAGCGGTCAAACCGTCCATGGCACGCTCAAGGACGAACCCGACAAGACGAAACAGTTCACGACCACCCGCGTGGACGATTCGAAACTGACCGAGGAGCTGGAAGCCAAGGGGGTCAAGTACAGCGGCGAACTGGACAATCACTGGATGTCAGACCTGCTCGGCTGGGTCGTCCCGCTGCTGTTCTTCGTCGGTATCTGGGGCTTCTTCTTCAGGCGGATGAGCGGCGCGGAAGGCGGCGTGATGTCGTTCGCGAGAAGCCGCGCCAAGATTTACGCCGACGACGAGGTCAAGGTGCGGTTCGCCGACGTCGCCGGAGTGGACGAAGCCCGCGAAGAACTCAAGGAAATCGTCGAGTTTCTGAAGACGCCGAAGAAATACACCAACCTGGGCGGCCGGATCCCGAAAGGCGTTCTCCTGGTCGGACCACCGGGCACCGGCAAGACGCTGCTGGCGCGCGCGGTCGCCGGCGAGGCGCACGTCCCGTTCTTCAGCCTCAGCGGCTCTGAATTCGTCGAGATGTTCGTCGGCGTCGGCGCCGCGCGTATCCGCGACCTGTTTCAGCAGGCGGAGGCGAAGGCACCGTGCATCGTCTTCATCGACGAGCTCGACGCGCTCGGCAAGGTGCGATCCCAGAGTCCGCTCGGCGGTCATGAAGAGCGCGAACAGACGCTCAACCAGCTGCTGGCGGAGATGGACGGCTTCGACTCGCGCAAAGGCGTCATCATCATGGCGGCGACCAACCGGCCGGAGGTGCTCGATCCCGCGCTGCTCCGTCCGGGACGATTCGATCGTCAGGTGCTGGTGGACAAGCCGGACGTCAAGGGCCGCGAAGAGATTCTCCGAATCCACGCGAAAGGCGTGAAGATGGCCGAGGGCGTGGACCTTCGTGTCGTGGCGGCCCGCACCGCCGGGTTCGCGGGCGCCGATCTCGCCAACCTCGTCAACGAGGCTGCCCTGCTCGCGGCCCGAGGCGACAAGACCCAAGTGGACATGCGCGACTTCGAATCCGCAATCGATCGCGTCATCGCCGGGCTCGAGAAAAAGCGCGTGATGAGCACGAAAGAGCGCGAGATCGTGGCCTATCACGAGTCGGGGCACGCGATTGTCGCAACCGTACTGCCAGGGCTCGATCCGGTCCACAAGATCTCGATCGTCCAACGCGGGTTCGGAGCGCTGGGCTATACGATGCAGCTGCCGCTCGAGGATCGTTACCTGTTGCAGCGCAGCGATCTGCACAGCCAGCTCGCGGTGCTTCTGGGCGGACGGACGGCGGAAGAGATTGCGCTGGGGGAAATCTCCACCGGGGCGCAGAACGATCTGCAGCGTGCCACCGACATGGCGCGGGCGATGGTCACCGAGTGGGGCATGAGCGAGACGCTGGGCGCGGTGAACTACGACGGCAACAAGCGCGCGCGTTTCCTCGACCTGCCGATGCCGCAGGAGCGCGGACTCTATAGCGAAAATACCGCCGAGACCATCGACGCCGAGATCAAGCGGATCGTCGGCGATGCACACCAGAAGGCGCGCGACATCCTGAACGCGCATCGCGTCAAGCTCGAAAGCGTCACGCGACGATTGCTCGAAGTCGAGGTGATGGAAGGCGACGAGCTGCGAACGCTGCTGACGGCGGCGGACTGACCGCGCTCCGTTTTCGCTGCGTTCTATCGCGCCGGTTTCTTCGGGACCAGACGGAGAATCTTTCCGGTGTTGCCGTCGGTCAGGACATAGAGCGCGCCGTCCGGTCCTTCGCTGACGCCACGAATTCTGGTGTTCAGTTCGGTCAGCAGGCGTTCCTCGCCAATCACCCTCTCGTCCTTCAGCACCAGACGGACCAGCGCGCGCTCGACCAGTGCCGAGACGAACAGATCGCCCTGCCAAGCCGGGAACAGCTTGCCGGTGTAGAAGCCAATGCCGGCCGGCGCGATGTCGGGCGTCCAGAAGTAGACCGGCTGGACCATGCCGTCCTGCGCCGTCTTGTCGTGGTTGATCGGCTTGCCTGAATAATCGCGGCCATATCCGATGACAGGGAACCCGTAGTTCTTCCCCTTCTCGATGACGTTGATCTCGTCGCCGCCGCGCGGACCGTGCTCGCTCGTCCACAGCCTGCCGGTGCGGGGATGGATCGCGATGCCCTGCTGATCACGAAAGCCGAGCGCGAAGATTTCGGGGCGTGCATCGGTGCGGCCGACGAATGGATTGTCCTTCGGGATCGAACCGTCCGGATTGATCCGCAGCACCTTGCCCATGTCGCTATCGAGTTGCTGCGGCTGCGGCCAATCGGACGCGTTGAGGCGCACGCCTGACGGAACCGTGGAGGTGATCAGCAGCGTGCCGTCGGTCGCCTGAATCAGCCGGCCGCCGGTCCCTTCCGCCTCGAGCAGGACCTTCAGATCGGTCAGCCGCCGATCGTCTGCGGACAATCGGGTACTCGCCACGAGCAGCACGCCGGGATTCTGTGGCAGCGCGGCTTCATTGCTGCCATCCGGAAGCACCGTGTAGGTGATGTAGATCGTGCGGTTGGTCGCGAAGGCGCGGTCGGCGCGGACCTCGAACAAGCCCTGGCCATGCGCGTACAGATTCTTTGGCAGTCCTTCCAACGGTTCGGACGTCTTGCCGTCGGTTCCGACGATCTTGATGCGACCCGGACGCTCACCGACCAGTATCCTGCCGTCGGGCAGGAAGCTGAAACAGAACGCACCAGCAATGCCCTCCGCAACCGTCTCGACGTCGTACGCGGCGACGCGCGCCGGCACGGGCGCGCGCGTCTGGCCAAGCCACGCCGGAATCGGCGCATAGCCGTCCGGCGCCGCACTCCCGTCTTCGGGCTTCGGCGGCGCGGCCGGTGCCGGAGGCCGAGGCACCGCGCGCACTTCCTGCGCTTCGATCATTGCCATGCCGCCGAGCAGCAGAAATGCCACGCAGCCTGCGATCGTCTTCCGCATCACGCCTCCTTCGAGAGGGAGATTGCTATACTCGACAGTGCCTGCTTCATCATCGTCGTAAGGAATTATTGATGCGACCGAACAGTCTCGTGTTCTCGATTTTGATCGCCTCGCTGACGCTCGCGGCGCCGGCGCTGGCACAGCAACCGCCGCCGCCCGGCGCGCCTCTTCCGCCGCCACAGCAACCGCCGCCAGGCGCCGCGATGCAGGCTCCCCCAGTGTACCCGGCGGAAGAGCTCGATCGAATCGTTTCGCCGATTGCGCTCTACCCGGATCCGCTGCTGGCCCAGGTGCTCGCGGCCGCAACCTTTTCACCGGATATCCCTCCCGCCGCACAGTGGGCCGATCAGCACCACTACCTCGCCGGGCAGGCGTTGGTGGCGTCGATGACGGCGGATCGACTTCCGTGGGATCCCTCGGTGCAGGCGCTGCTGCCGTTTCCGTCGGTGCTCGGCATGATGGCGTCCAACATGCCGTGGACCGAGGAAATCGGCGCGGCATTCCTCGCCCAGCAGACCCAGGTGATGGATGCCGTACAACGCATGCGTCAGCGGGCGCAGTCGTACGGCTACCTGCAATCCAACGCACAGGTCGCTGTGCACACAGGACCGTACATCGTGATCGCGCCGGTCAACCCCGCCGTGGTCGTGGTGCCCTACTACAATCCGGTCGTCGTGTTCGCGCCGCCCCGACCTGGCGTCGTCGTCTACGGCCAGATCGGGTACGGCTACGGGGTCTCGGTTGGAGCGGTGTTCGCGCCATGGGGCTGGGGCGCGACCCATTTCGCGTGGAACACCCACGTCGTGGTCGTGAACAACGCGCCCTGGCAACGGGTATGGACCAACCGCACGGTCTACGTGCACCCGTATGCGGTGCCGCGTTACGCCGTCGATCGACGAACGCCCGAAGTGCACCGCGTTGTTCAGCGCAGCCCGGCCGAGCGCGAAGCCGAGCGGACCGGTCACGCCGTCCACGAAGAGCACCGCAGGGAAGAAGAGAAAAAGAAACCGAACGAGCGCTAGCAGGCGTGCGTCAGACGGCGACTTCGTGGTGCCCGCGAGCGGGGCCCCACTGCGTGAGCGCGATCGCGACGCCGACAGTCTGCACGAGGACGACCAGCGCGACGCAGGCTGCCCAACCGCCGGCATTCCAGAACAGCGACGGCAGCGCCGCCCCGGTGCTGCCGCCCGCGTAATAGAAGGTCGAATACATGCCGACGGCGACGCCCCTGTCCTGAGTCGTCACCGCACCGATGTAACTCGTCGCGGTCGCCTGCGCGACGAAAACGCCGGTCGCACACAACGCCAGGCCTGTGACGATCGCGGGCAGAGACGGTGCAAGCGTCAGCAGCGCGCCGGCGGCGCCGAGCGCCATCGCCGATGCGAGACCGGCCCGGTGCCCGTACACGTCAATCCACCGGCCCGAAATCGGCGTGACCACGGCGCCGACCAGGTAGACCACGAACAGCCAGCCGAGCGCTCGCGTGCTCAGATCGAACGGCGGCGCCGCCAGGTGAAAGGTCACGTAGGTGAACATCGCGACCTGCGTGAAGAGCACCGTAAAACCCACGCCGCACGTTGCCACGAGTCGCCGATTGGCGAGGAGATGACCGAGGCCTCCGCCGACGGCGGGCGGCGACACTCTCACATGCCGTTTCTCGCTCGGCAGCCACCAGAAGAGCGCCGCAGCAATCAGCGCGTTGAACGCCGCGAGCGCGACGAACGACATCGACCAGCTGAAGACCGCGGCAGTCAGGCCGGCGACCAGCCTGCCGGTGAATCCACCGACGACCGTACCGCTCATGTACATCGCGGTGCCGCGACCGGCGCGGTCGGGCGGCCAGACCTCGTGGACATAGGCGATCGCGCTGGCGAAAATTCCTGGCGTCATGAGGCCCTGGACGAACCGCCACGCAATCAGCTGGTGCAGGCTGCCCGAGGTCGCCGCCATGACCGTCGTCACCGTCAGCGCGCACGCCGATCCGACGATGACGCGACGCAGCCCGAAGCGATCGGCGACGCGTCCGATGATCGGCGCGGCTATCGCCACGGCCACCGTCGGCGCGGTGACGGTCAGGCCCACTTCGAACGTGGACGCGTGGAATGTCTTTGCCAGCAGCGGCAGCAACGGCTGCGTGGCGTAGAGATCGAGGAACGCTGCGAACCCGGCGAGCGTGATCGGCAGTGTCGGCGGCGGTCGCATCTGATGGCTGACTATACTGCGCGAATTGTCATCCGCGCTGCTGCGCTCGACGCTGAGGCGTTTCTACTGGGCCGGCTTGTCGTCGCTGCCGGTGACCGCGGCCTCCGCCGCTGCGAAACCAATCTTCGAGTGGGTGCCATCGCAGAACGGCTTGTTGGTGGACCCGCCGCAGCGGCACAGCGCGATCGGGCGCCGCGCGACGGGATAGGCGTTTCCGTTCCAATCCACGACCGTCACATCATCGCCTTCGACCAGATACGGTCCGTTCGTCCTGAGCTTGATCGTCGTCATCGCTGTGTTCCCTCGTGCGTCTGCTGAATCGTTGACGTTGTGCTCTTGCCGTCGCTGGCGTCGTTACTTTTGCATTGACGACAGGAACTCGGCGTTCGTCCTGGTCTTCGACATCTTGTCGATCAGGAGTTCCATCGCCTCGACCGGCGACAGCGGGTTCAGGACTTTCCTCAACACCCAGATGCGGTTGAGATCGTCCTTCGGGATGAGCAGCTCCTCTTTCCGCGTGCCGCTCTTCTGGACGTCGATTGAGGGAAACACGCGCTTGTCCGTCAGTTTTCGATCCAGGTGGATTTCCATGTTGCCGGTGCCCTTGAACTCTTCGAAGATGATGTCGTCCATCCTCGAGCCGGTGTCGACCAGCGCCGTCGCCATGATCGTGAGCGAGCCGCCCTCCTCGATGTTGCGCGCGGCGCCGAAAAAGCGCTTCGGCTTCTGCAGCGCGTTCGAGTCGAGGCCGCCGGACAGCACCTTGCCCGATGGCGGGATCACGGTGTTGTAGGCGCGCGCAAGACGGGTGATCGAGTCGAGCAGAATCAGGACGTCTTTCTTATGCTCGACCAGCCGCTTGGCTTTTTCGATCACCATTTCGGCGACCTGGACGTGCCGTTGGGCCGGCTCGTCGAACGTGGACGAGATCACCTCGCCGTCCACCGAGCGCTGCATGTCAGTGACCTCTTCCGGCCGCTCGTCGATCAACAGCACCATCAGATAGATCTCGGGGTGGTTCTTCGCGACCGACTGCGCAATGCTCTGCAGCAGCATGGTCTTGCCGGTTCTCGGCGGCGCGACGATCAGGCCTCGCTGTCCCTTGCCGATCGGCGTCCACAGGTCCATCACGCGGGCGGAAATGCTTTCCGGCAGCTCGAGAGTGATGCGTTCCTGCGGATAGAGTGGCGTGAGGTTTTCGAAGAACAGCTTTTCGCGCGCCTGATCCGGCGCTTCGAAGTTGACCGCCTCGACTTTGATCAGCGCGAAGTAGCGTTCGCCTTCCTTGGGTGGCCGAATCTGGCCCGACACCGTGTCGCCGGTCTGCAGATCGAACTTCCGGATTTGCGAGGGCGAGACGTAGATGTCGTCCGGCCCGGGCAGGTAATTGTAGTCAGGCGCACGCAGGAAGCCGAAGCCGTCCGGCAGCACTTCCAGCACCCCTTCGGAGAAGATGAACCCGCTCTGCTCGGTCTGCGCCTTCAGGATCTGGAAGATCAGCTCCTGTTTGCGCATGCCGGTGGCGCCGCCGACGGTGAGGTCCTTGGCGATCTGAGTGAGCTTCTGAATGCTCATGTCCTTCAGATCGGTGATGTTCAGGCCTTCGCCCGGCCGGCGCACCGGCTGCGCCGCGGCGGCGGGTGGCTCGGGAACGGCGGCGGTGGCGGTTGGCTCGGTGTTGTCGGTAGGTGTCTGCGTCTGGCCGTTCGCGCTCCGCCCTTGAGCGGGACGTTTGTGATTAGTGGGCATGAGAACTCTCGAGCATGAAGTGGAGGCGTCGTCGAACACGGGCCGGCGGCCCGAAGGATTCAGTGAGGTGTGCTAGACAAGGCGAGTATAGGACCGGCGGCCACAAGTTTCAAGCCCGCCAGCCGGAGTCTCAGAGCGCGTAAGGGTTCTGTCCTATCGACACAATGCTGCAGGCGACGATCGGCTGAAGTCCCAGCGCCCGGGCACGCGCGATGAGCTCGTCGCTCTCCGCTCCTGGATTGATCCACACCTCGGGAATGCCCTTCCGGGCTATCTCGGCAATGACCTGTTCGCCGATTGACGGCTGCAGGTAGATCGACGCCATGTCGATTGGGCCAGGGACGTCCAGCACCGATGCGTACGCCTTCAGGCCTTCGACTTCGGTCTCGTGGGGGTTGATCGGGATCACGGTGTAGCCCTGATCCCGATAGGCGCGCACGGCGCGGTTGCCGAACTTGTGCCGGTTGGTCGAGGCGCCGACCACGGCGACCACTTTGCTCATGCCTTCAGTATACGGCCGACACTGGCTCAAGGCCTTGGCTGGGCAGGCTCGAGGCGATACAGACCAATGCTGCCCTGAATCGCGCGGCGATGGAGTGCCGGTTCCCGATCGAGGTTTCGTGCCGCCCCGGCATCGAGCCGATCGAAATCGACGAACACGTCGGTGACGCCGGCAGCGCGCAGCGCGGCGATCGACGACCCGTTCGGAAAATCCTTCATCGCCAGGTAGTGCTGCTCGTAGCTCGGGGGGATGAACCCGCTGTAGCCGTTGAGCAGCGGTCTCCAGTTCAGCGTCGAATCCAGCAGATACACGGCGTCGCGGAACTGCCGTTCCGGCGGAGCCATCGGCATTTCGGCGACGATCGCGTGAGGATCGGAGGATGGCAGCGAGTAGATCGACGGGATGCCGTCGAAATGGGCGTACCAGATCGGAATCGCCAGCGGCTCCGCGAACAACAGCGTCACGACCACGAGCGATGCCGCGATGTTCGCGAGTCGTGGCTGGGACAATCGCTGGCGCAGAATCGCGACGCCGTAACCCGCGAGCACGGCGATCGCCACGAGACCCAGATATCCGAAGCGGGCGGTGGTGCGGATGCCCTGCAGAATCGGGACAGTCCGGTAGAAGAACTCGTAGCCCGGTGCAATCGCCGGACCGAACGACAGAATGACGCCGCACACACCAAAGGCCAGACACATCCGGGCGCGCCGGTCGGTGAAGGCCTTCAACGACGCGATCGCAACCGCCGTCAGCAGCGACGCAATCGCCCCTGGAAACAGCCCGACTGCGCCGCCGGCAAACGTGTGGAAACGTGACGGTGTCGTCAGGTAGTCGCGGACCTGCGCGGCAAAGAATCCGACCTCGTCGAGCGATCGCGAAAATCCCTGTTCGTGCAGACGCCAGTACGGCAAAAGAAACGGCGCGAGCGCGATGCCCGCGAGCCCGGCCGCGAGCCCGAGCATCGGCGCCACCGCAGCGAGCCGGCGGCCGAACCAATCCTCCGGCCGAACCAGGATGCCAACCGCAAGCGCCACCGCGGTAAAGACCAACAGGTAGACGGATGTGAGCGCTTGAAGGGTGAACCAGAACGCCAGCCAGACGGCAGACGTCCACCGCGGCCGCCGCAGCAACGCGTCGAGCGACATCAGGGCGAACGGCAGAAACTCGACGTGCAACGCCTGCAGATGTGGCATCCGAGACAGCGTATGGGCGTTGAAGGCCATCAGCACGCCTGCGGCGATTCCTGCGACCCAGTCGTTGGTCCAGTGCGTCACCGTCAAGCACATCGCCCATCCGGTCAACGTGAAGCCAGCGAGCAGCACCAGGTTGTAGGCCAGCACCGGCGACGCACCGAGCCACAACGCCGGCGCCGCCATCGCATCCTGAACCAGCAGCGTCTCCGCATAGGCGACAGTGTGATGTTCCGGGTAGAACATGTTGCCGTCGAACAACTGCAGCGGATGACGCGGCAACTGGTGCGCGAACCAGGCCAGTGTCCACTCGTTGAGGTTGGTGTCGGCGTTGTCGTTCCGTGAAAGGTGGGCGGGATCGGTCGCCAG
Organism: Vicinamibacterales bacterium; assembly: GCA_036497895.1. GTDB lineage: Bacteria > Acidobacteriota > Vicinamibacteria > Vicinamibacterales > CAVVIG01 > CAVQFC01. The sequence continues at coordinate 27,271 of DASXIR010000291.1, forward strand.
AGGCCAGGTCTGAATGACCGTCATGGCTGCGAAGAGCGCCAGGCTGATGAACCCGCGCCTGCGATTCCAGCTGGAAGCCGACGTCTGCTGATCCGTCGTGTCCATTCGAGGCGCTGGCGAGCCTCGATAGAGCAACGCCAGCCATGCCGCCAGGACGATCGCGAGCAGCCCCATCGTAGGAAAGAGCCAGTCGAGTACGCGGATCAGCAACAGGCTGATCGCGCCTTTTGGTCGCGTGGAGAGTAGCCATGGCGGCACTGGTCCAAGCGGCTGGCCCTCCGGCGCCGACGACCACTCGAGATGGTACGGACCGCCGCGGTGCTGGTACTCGAGCACGATGGCATGCGAGCCGCGATCGAGCCGCCGCCGCGCAATCGAGGTGACCGTGCCGTGGCTGCCGTCGTTCGCCACGATCGTTTCATCGTCGAGACGGATCAGCGACCGATCGGCGGAGGTGGTCGCGAACGCGTAGATACCGGGCTGCTCGACGTACAGGAAGCCTGTCCAGCGCGCGCTGAATGTGTCCGGCGGCTTGAAGTCCCAGTCCCGGGAAATCTGCTCGGTCGAGATCACTGAATCGATGACCGAGCGGTCGGTGCCGCTCAAGTCAACCGTCGAGAAATAATGCGCGTGGAGTCCGGGTCTGGCGAGTAGCTGCGAGCGGCACAGGCCGATCACGATCCACAGTCCAAGCGCGACGGTGAACCCCAGGGTGACGCGGGCGCGTCGCTTGCGCAAGGGATCCGGAGGATCGGCCACAGGCAGGCTTAACTTAGCGTGTCGATGTCGTTTGCGGCGCGTGCTTGCCGACGAACTCCAGCAGACGGGCGCTACCCTCCTTGAGCAGCGCCATCGAGGTCGCGAACGAGATCCGGATTGTCCCCGGCGCGTCGAACGCCTCACCAGGCGTCACCGCGACCCGCGACTCCGCGAGCAGCGCATCGGCGAATTCGAGCGACGTCCGAAGCCCGTCGGTGGACAGCAGGTCGCCGATGTCCACGAACATGTAGAACGCACCGGCCGGCTTGCTGCAGCGCAGTCGTGAATCCGCGGTCAGCCAGGAGTGCAGCTGATCGCGCCGGACGCGATACTCGTGCAGCATTGCTTGCACCGGCTCCTGCGGGCCGTCGAGTGCTGCCAGCGCGGCTTTCTGCGTGATCGAGCTGACGTTCGAGGTGGAATGGCTCTGGATCGCCGTCGCGGCAGCGATCATCGCGGCTGGCCCGATCTGCCAGCCGCAGCGCCAGCCGGTCATCGCGTACGCCTTCGACGCCGACCCGCACAACACCGACTGCCCGGGACACGTCTCCGCCAGGATGCGGGGCAGGTTGTGCGGCACCGAATCGAAGATCAGTTTCTCGTAGCAGAGATCGACCACGATCCAGATGTTCCGCGACGCCGCGGCCTCGCCGATCGCACGCAGCTCCCCTTCGCCGATCAGGGCGCCGGTCGGGTTGCCGGGAGAATTGACGATGATGCCGCGCGTCCGCGGCGTGACCGCGGCGAGAATCGCATCCGCCCGCACGACGAAGCCGTCCTCGACGCGGGTCCGCACGATCACCGGCGTCGCGTCAGCGAGCTTGACCTGCTCGGTCAGCGTCGGCCAGTACGGCGCGTGCGTAATCACCTCGTCGCCCGGCCCGAACAACGCCAGCGCGGTGTTGTAGAGCGCCTGTTTGCCGCCGGCCGTCACCACCACCTGCGACTCGGTATAGTTGACGCCGTAGTCGGCCTTGTAGCGGTCGCAGATCGCGCGCTTGAGATCGGCCATCCCTGAGGCCGGCGTGTAGCGAGTGAAGTTGGCGTCGATCGCGGCATGCGCCGCGCGGTTGATCGCTTCAGGCGTCGGGAAGTCCGGCTCCCCCGCTCCGAAGTCGATCACCTCGACACCCGATCGCCGCAGCTGATCGACCGCCGCGGTCACCTTCATCGTCGGAGATCCGGAAATTCGTGAGGTGCGTTCCGCCAGCCTGGTCATGGTTACTTCTTCAGTCCTTTGCCGCGCAGCCGCTGTTCGACCAGCTCGGGCACCAGCCCGTTGACCCGGCCGCCGAGCGAGAACACTTCCTTGATCAGTCGCGAGCTCAAATAGGTGTACTTCTCGGCCGGCATCATGAACACCGTCTCGATCGCCGGCCTCAGGTGCTGGTTCATCAGCGCCATCTGAAACTCGAACTCGAAGTCCGACACCGCTCGCAGGCCGCGCACAATTACCTGGGCCTGCCGACGCTCGACGTAATCCACCAGCAACCCGTCGAAGGTATCGACCTCGACATTGGCAAACGGCGCGAACACGCTCCGGGCGATTTCGACCCGCTCGCCCATCGAGAACAGCGGCGCCTTCTCCGCATTCACCAGGATGGCCACGACGATGCGGTCGAACAGGCGCGCGCCGCGCGAGACGATGTCAACGTGTCCGTTGGTCAACGGATCGAACGAGCCCGGATAGACGGCTACAGTGGGCATGAGTAGAAAGACAGTGCTGAGTCGCCGCTGATTACCTGACGGCCGCGTACCAGCGTGCCGGCCCCTTCCGGCGACGGCCGGCGCTTCGCGTGTTCGAGAATCAGCACGCCGCCCGGCGTCAGCAGATCGGCGGTTCCGGCGATCACCGTCGCCACGTCCGCCGCCGCCGTGTCGTACGGTGGATCGAACAACGCGAGATCGATCGATGACACCGCAACATTTTCAATGGCGCTCTCGATGCGACCGCGGACAATAGCATAGCCGTTTTCGACGCCGCAGTGCGCCAGGTTGTCCGCGATCAGCGCCTGCGCTCGACGATCGGCTTCGACAAAGGTCACCATCGCTGCGCCCCGGCTGATGGCTTCAATGCCGAGCGCGCCGGTTCCCGCATACCCGTCCAGCACCGACGCACCGGCAATGCGCGGCGCGAGGATATTGAACAGCGTCTCGCGCAACTTCTCGGACGTGGGTCTCAACCCTTCCCAGGTCGGCGCTTTCAAACGGCGGCCTTTGAGGGAACCGGCGATCACACGAAGGGAAAACGTGGTCATTTCAGAGTGGCGGGCTTACCCGATCTCGACGAGCCTGAACCGCTGTTGCCAGTTGGCGATCAGCTTGTCGATGCCGGTCGCCGTGACGTCGAGTGCCGACGCGAACCAGCGGGCAGCCTCGCGCTGCGCGGCGTCGAGCAGTTCGCGATCGCGAACCAGGTCGATGGTCCGGAATGTCGGCATGCCGGCCTGTCGCGTGCCGAAGAAATCGCCCGGGCCGCGCAGGCGCAGATCGCGCTCGGCGATCTCGAAGCCGTCGGTAGTCTCCGTCATCGCCGCCAGGCGCTCGCGCGCATCGTCGGACAGCGGCGACTGGTACAGCAGAAAACAGAAGGACTGGTGGCGGTCGCGCCCGACCCGACCGCGCAGCTGGTGCAGCTGTGACAGCCCGAACCGCTCGGCGTGCTCGATCAGCATGACGGTGGCATTCGGTACGTCCACGCCGACCTCCACCACGGTGGTCGACACCAGGATCTGCAGCTCACCGGCGGCGAACGATCGCATCACGCGATCCTTCGCGTCACTCTTCATCCGCCCGTGCAGCAGGCCAACGCGGTAAGCCGGAAATACTTCTTGCGCGAGATGATCATGCATCTCGGTCGCGGCCTTCAGGTCGATCTTGGCCGATTCCTCCACCAGCGGATACACCACGTAGGCCTGGCGGCCGGCGTCAATCTGGCCGCGGACGAATTCGTAAATCTCGTCCCGCCGCGATTCCGGACGCGCGGTCGTCTTGACCGGGAGTCGTCCGGCCGGCAATTCGCGGATCACGGACACGTCGAGATCGCCGTAGACGGTCAGCGCCAGCGTGCGCGGAATCGGCGTCGCGGTCATCACCAGCACGTCCGGGTGCAAGCCCTTCGCACGGAGCGTCGCGCGCTGGAGCACGCCGAACCGATGCTGCTCGTCGATGACGGCGAGGCCGAGCTGCTTGAAGCCGACGTCGCCCTGGACCAGCGCGTGGGTCCCGACTACCAGATGAATGGAGCCGGCCTGAATTTCCGCCAACTGCTCGCGCCGTGCGGCACTGGCGGTCGAACCGGTCAGCAGCGCGACGCGAAACGACGACGACTGGAGCAGCCGCGAGATGTTGGTGAAGTGCTGCTCCGCCAGGATCTCGGTCGGCGCCATGAACGCCGCCTGGAGGCCGTTCTCCATCGCTACCAGCGCCGCCAGCAGGGCGACAATCGTCTTGCCGGCGCCGACGTCGCCCTGCAGCAATCGATTCATCGGAAAGCTGCGCTGCATGTCGTCCACGATTTCCTTCAGCGCCTGCTTCTGACCGTTGGTCAAGCGGAACGGCAGGATCTTCCGCGCCGACTCGCGGATCCGATCGTCCACGTGAACCGCCGATGTCTTCTGCTCCGCCTCGGCGGCCTGCCGCCGCGCCAGCACCCCGAGCTGAAAGAGAAACGCCTCCTCGAAAATCAGGCGCTGCTGCGCCGGCGTGGCAAAGCGGTTGAGCGCGTCGAGCGATGTGTCCTGCGGTGGAAAATGGGTCGCCAGCAGCGCCGCATACCGCGTCGGCAGCCCGAGCCGGACGCGAAGTTCCTCGGGCAGGTGTTCAGGAAGATCCGCGGGCAGACTGTGCAGCGCGTCGAACACCAGCCGTCGCTGCATCTTCGGCGTGACCGTGCCGGTGCGTTCGTAGACCGGCACGATCCGGCCGGTGTGGATCGTCTCGCCTTCTTCATCGTCGAGAATCTCGTACTGCGGATTGGTGATTTGCAGGCTGGCGGAGCCTCGCATCTCGACCACACCGTAGAGCACGACGTGCTGACCGCGGACGAACACGTCCTTCAGAAACGGCTGATTGAACCACACCGCCCGCAGCGATCCGCTGCCATCGTCCACTGCGGCCTCGAAGATCCTGAAGCCAGGACGACGAGTGGTGCGAAGTCCGGCGGCGAGGATGCGCCCGCTGATTGAGGCGGTCTGACCTGGTTTGAGCGACGAGATTGGCTGGAGCCGGCTGCGATCTTCGTAGCGCAGCGGAAACCGGTAGAGCAGATCTTCGAGCGTGATCAGGCCGGCGTGCTCGAGGTCGGCGGCGCGCCGGGGCCCCACGCCCTTGAGAAACTGCACGGGCGTCGCGAGCGCCTCGTCGGCCGTCATTGCACGATTATGGCTTGACCTCGCAGAACCTGGATCTCCCGGATGCGGGAAGGCAGTGCAAACGGATCGTCGAGGCTGACGCCCGCCGGCTTGTCGGCCGTGCGCGAGTAGTAGCTGACAATCTCCTGCAGAAACAGTTTCGGAATCGGCAGACTGCTGATGCTGGCCGACTCGAGCTCGAAGCGTCCGACGCCATTGCTGGTCGTCAGCACGCCGGTCGCACTGACCGGCAGACGCCCGGTCAGGTAATTCATAGGGTCGAGCAGGCTGGTCGGCGCTTTCTGTTTGCGCACCGCGTCCAGATCGACGACCGCCCGTCCTGACACACGGCCGGTGCCGACGATGGTGATCGACGGTTCGACGACGCCGGCGGGCAACTGTTCCTTGGCGTCGAAGGCCAGGTAGGAATTGAGTTCGATCTCGGTCACGGTGGTGCGCCGCGGTTGTTTCGAGCCGCGCTCGGCGTGGGACTGAATCGCCGCCACCTTCTGCTTCAACTGCTCGGCGTCGCGTCTGGTCGCGTGGCCGTCGGCGCGCGGTGTCGCGACCGCAGCCAGCAGCAGTACCGCGGCCAGCGTGCGGGAGATCGACGCATGACTCGAGGCCATGAGCCCGATTTTACTGCTGTTTGGGGCGATTCGCCTGCCGGGCCCTGGTGACGAGGTCGAGCTTCCGGCGCTCCATGTTCTCCTCGAAGACCCGGAACTTCGCCTGTTGCGGCACGTTCAACACCTGATCGATGGCCTCGTAGGCTTTCTTCACATCGTCTGCCGCCCGGCCGTCGAGATCCTGCAGCGTCTTCAGGCGCTCCGAGAGCACCCCTTCGTCAGGCGAACCGGCATTCAGCATGCGCCGCATCTCGTTGACCAGTTTCGCGTGCTCCTGCAGGTTCTTGCGCCGGATGTCCTGGAGGGCCTTGTAGCGGGTCACGAACTGCGAAAACTGGTCGTCGCCGATCTTCAGCTGTTCCTGCGCCTGCATCAAAGCATAGCCGTCGAACATGCGCTGGATTTCCGCCGGCGTCACCGCTTCTTCCTCGCCGGCACGGCCCTGCCGGCCTGCTGCCTGACGTCCGAGCGGGCCCGCGATGCCGAGGCTCGCCGGCATCAGTGCGCTGACGAGTACGATCGATGCGAAAAACTGCCTCATCCCGTTAGTTCCCCGTGTGCGTCAACTCGTCGGCGAGCAGACGCCGCAGCTCGCGCAGTTCAGCGTCGCTCAGATGGACGACCGCGTGCTCCGCACTGCCACTGGCCGCCAGGCCGGCTTCGCCGGCGGACTCCGCATCCATGTTCTTCGCGAGATCGGCGACCAGGCTCAGCGACGGATCGGCCGTGAGCGAACCGGCCTCGTTCAGAAGTTCGCGCGACGGTAATACGTCTGCGGCTGCCGCAGGAGAGCCATCGCTGACCGCCGGCGCCGATCCGCGCCCGTTGACGAGCAGCGCAACCACGAGCATCACCGCGACCATTGATGCCGCCGGCATCAGCAACTGCGGCCACGACAGTACGCCGATCCACCAGCTCCGCCGAGCAGGTTCCGCGGCAACCGCTGCGCTGACCCGGCTCGACAAATGGTCCCAGTACAGCGGCGACGGTTCCGGCACCTCCACCTCGGCGACCGTCGTCATCATCGCGCGCAGATCCGCCAGCTGCTGGCGGCAGGCGGCACAGGACGAGAGATGCGGCGCAGACGCTTCGTCGGACGCGCCTTCCGCGAGATCGATGAGTTGATCGGCGTTCAAGTGCATTACAGCCGTCCGTCCCCAAGCATTTTCTTCAAATTCGCCAGCGCGTGAAAGAAATTTGCCTTCACCGCACCGACCGAGCTACCCAGGATGTCGGCGATATCCTGATGCGGCATCTCGTGATACATCCGTAGAATCAGCGTCGCGCGCTGTTTCTTCGGCAGTTGCGCAATGGCCTCTCGCACGCGCACCGCGCGTTCGTCGCGCAACATCCGCTCCGACGCCGACTCCGATCGGCTGTCCGCAAATTCGCGCTCTGCGATCGCCTCCGTCAACTTGCCGAGTGGCGCCTTGCTGCTGATCCGGTTGAGGCAGACGTTGACGCCGATTCGATGCAGCCAGGTGCCGATCGATGACTGCCCACGAAAATTGCCAAGGCCACGGTAGGCCCGCAGAAAGACATCCTGCGACAAATCGCTGGCGTCCTCGTGGTTCCCGACAAACCGGTAGCACAGCAAATATACCGGCCGCCGGTGACGCTCGACGATGAGATCGAACGCCCCGGGCCGATTGGCGAGGCATGCGTCAACCAGCGCCCGCTCGTCGAGGCCGTCCAGATTGCTATCGGCCGACGTCATCGCTCGACGCCGAGTCGCATCCGCATCCAAAGGGTGCCAGGTTCCGGAGAACGCCAATACCAGCGCAGGTGCCATCGGTCAGGCTTCAAAACAGTTAGACCGCTTAAGGCTCAGAAAGTTACACCTGATGCCGGGCCAGCATCAATTGCTCGACTTCGGCTCGATTCGGGAGGCCCCCCCGGGCTCCCAGCGTCCGGCAGTTCAAGGCCGCCACGGCGTTGGCGTAGGCCAGCACATCCTCGACGTCGGCGTCCGGCATGCTGAGGCAGGCCGCGGCGAAACCACCACGAAAGGCGTCGCCCGCACCGGTGCTGTCCACGCAGTCCACGGGAAACGCCGCCGTCCGGATTTCGCGGCCGTTGCACCACGCGAGGCTGCCCTCCTGACCCAACGTCACGCAGACGATGGCGGCGCCGGAATCACGACCGATCGTCTCGAGCGCGTGGCCGAGACCTTCGTGACCGGTCAGCGCACACGGGAACTCCTGCGCGGCGATGATCGCGTCGATGTGCAGCAGCAGTTCGCCGATGCCGGGCCTCACCTTTTCGACGTCGATGACGGTCGGGATTCCAGCGGCGCGTGCGTATTGGGCCGCGCGTGTCGAGGCGGGCGTTTCGTGACAGTCCACGATCAGGATGCGTCCTGCCGTCACCGCCTCTTCGGGAACGTCTGCAGGCGTCATCGTCAAGGCTGGATGGCGATCCCACAGCACCGTGCGCTCGCCGGATCGCGCGTCCACCAGGATGACCGCAAAACGGTTGGTCGCGCCGGTCACTGCGCGCGCGGCGCTCACGTCGACACCGGCGGAAATCAGGCTGTCCCTCGACAACACGCCCAGGTCGTCGTCGCCGAAGCGACCGATATAAGTCGCGGTCAGGCCGAGGCGGGCGCAGGCCGCCATCGCCGTTGCGATTTCTCCGCCGGGGAGACGGGCGAAGCGCTGCAGCCGCTGCTTGCTGTTCGGCGGCGGATATTCGGCGACCACAGCCATCAAATCGACGCTGTTGAGGCCGAAGCCAGCGACATCAAATCGCCTGGTTCCTGC
>DASXIR010000292.1:0-4737 GCA_036497895.1 Vicinamibacterales bacterium
CGAGCTGGTCGATCGGGTACGGGTCGCGACGCGCGCAGGCGCGACCGAGGATCGCCCGGCGGATGAAATGGGATTCGGATACGATCGCAGCCGGTTGCAGACCAGCGGCGAAATCCTGCTCTCGGCGGTCTTCCGTGTGGCCGCGGGTGAGCCGGCCGCGCTGCGCGCCGTCGCCCGTGCGTCGCTGGCCTTCCGAAAACGTACGCAGCCGCTCGATACGCCGAGCGCGGGCTGCGTGTTTCAGAATCCACAGGCCGGACGGGATCTCGTGCCGGACGGCCTGCCGTGGTCGGCCGGCGCGCTCGTCGATCGCGCGGGCCTCAAGGGCGCGAGCGAGGACGGTGCACGCGTCTCTCCAGCGCACGCCAACTTCATTCTGAACGACGGCACCGCGACGGCCGCGGCGATTCGGCGGCTGATCGATCGCTGCCGTGAGGCGGTGCGCGATCGATTTGGTGTCGATCTGCGGGAAGAGATCATGTATCTGGGTGACTTCTAAATGTCGACGCTACTGATTGAAGGCGGCCAGCGCCTGTCCGGCGCAGTCGAGGTCGAAGGCAACAAGAACTCGGCACTGCCGCTCCTCGCCGCGTGCCTGCTGACGACTGACGAATGCGTGTTGACCAACGTGCCCCGGATCAGCGACGTCGAGGTGATGGCGCGTCTGCTGCTCGACCTCGGCGCGCAAGTCGAAGGCATTGGCAGCACGACGCTGCGGGTACGGTGCCCCGAAGTGGTCAAGGACGAACCGGACCCGGCGCTGGTGGGCCGGCTCCGTGGTTCGGTGCTGCTGCTCGGCCCGCTCCTGGCACGGCGTGGCCGGGCGATCCTGGCGCCGCCCGGTGGCGATTTTCCGGCGCGCCGCACCATCGCCACCCATCTCGAGGCACTCGAGGCGATGGGAGTGAAACAGCTGCCGGTGGAGTTTGGCGCGGGACACGTGCTCGAAGCGCCGGACGGATTGAAGCCCACCTCGATCTACTTGTACGAAGCCTCGGTGACCGGTACCGAAACGGCCCTTCTCGCAGCGGCCGGTGCGTCGGGCCTGACCGAAATCCGTCACGCCGCATGCGAGCCGCACGTGGTCGAACTCTGTGCCTTTCTCACGAAGCTCGGTGTCGGCGTCACCGGCGCCGGCACGCCGACGATTCGCGTCGAGGGCGGTGGGAAACTGGGCGGTGCCACGCACAAGTTGTGGGGCGACTACATCGAGGCCGGCAGCTGGGCGGTCGTCGGCGCGATTACCGGCGGGGAGATCGACGTCCACGGCGCAAGGGCTGAAGACATGGAGGTCGTCGCCGCGGTGTTCAAGCGCATGAAGATCGAGTGCGCGATGAAGGACGAGGTCTTCCGCGTCGAGCAGTCTCGTCCGCAAGCGGCAGGCCGCATCACGACCAGCCTGTGGCCAGGATTTCCGAGCGACCTGGTCAGCCTCGTGACCGTGCTCGCGACACAGGCGGAAGGGCAGACGCTGGTCCACGACTGGTTGTACGAGCTGCGCCTTTTTGCCCTCGAGCAGTTGAGCGGCATGAGTGGCGACTTGTTCCTGTGCGATCCGCACCGGATCATCGTGACCGGGCCCAAGCGCCTGCGCGGCCGCCCGCTCGACAGCCGTGATCTTCGATCGGGTATGGCACTGATCGCTGCGGCGCTGGCCGCCGACGGCCAGAGCCGGCTGTCGCCGCTCGAGACGGTGGAGCGGGGATATGGAAGGCTGGTCGAACGTCTGCAGGGACTCGGCGCGAAAGTCGCGCGGATGTCCTAGCGCCCGCCGCCCGGCTTCTTGACTGGTTCCTCGGGCTTGGGGGGCGCCGGCACCAGGATCGCCGGCACTTCGGTGACCGGCGCGCCCGAGTCGTGGCCAACGCGGAACGGTCGAAGGTCGGCTTCGCTCAGGTCGAGCACGCGGATGATGTGCGGCGTCAGGGTCAGGATGACGTCGGTCTGCGTCACGCTCTTGGTGTTGTGAGCGAACAGTCGCCCCACCATGGGTAAATCGCTCAAGCCCGGAATCCCATCGAGCGAATTCCGTTCGTCGTCTCGAATCAACCCCGCCAGCATGTTGGTCTCGCCATCGCGCAGGGTGATGACCGTATTGATCTCGCGGTTGCCGAAGGTTGGCAACCCGCCGAATCCGGTTCCGGAAATGTTGGTGATCGACACCTTCAGGTTGAGCGACACGTCGTCGTCGTGGTGCGTACGCGGCGTGATGTCGATGTTCACGCCGATGTTCTGATAGTTGTAGGACGTGATCGGCTGCTGCGGCGTCCCGCCAGTGGCGATGGGCGCAAACGTTGTGACCGGTACCGGCACCTGGTCGCCGAACTTCGCGGTGGCAGTTGCCCCGTCCGTCGTTCGCAGCTGCGGGTTGGCGAGCGTGCGCGTGTTGACGTCGCTCTTGAGCAGCCGGTAGTAGAGCGACGGCAACCCGGCCAGCAGGATGTCGGATTGTGACAGGTTGCGGAGCGTCTGCAGCGTGACGTTGCCCGCTGCATTCGGCGCGATGGCGACCGAGCCGTTGATTCCTGGCGAGCCCGATGATGCGATTTGTAAACCGTACTCGGCCAGCTTGGTGCGGTCTACTTCGATGAGCTCGACGTCGATGATTACTTCCGGACGCGCCTTGTCGATCGCCGCAAGAACCCGGCCCGCTGCGGCGATTCGTTCGGGCGTGTCCTTGATGGTGATCGCGTTGATGGCGGTGGTTGGCGAAATGCGCCGTGCGTCGAGCACCATCCGCAGCAGGTCCATCGTTTCCTTGAGGTCGGCGTTGCTCAAGTAGAACGTGCGGACCACTTCCTCCTCGTACTCGCGGCGTTTTGCCGGCGTGTCGGGAATGATGATGATGGTCCTCGGCGCGGTGACGCGGAAGAACGAGCGCGTCGCTCCGGACACCGTCGTCAGCGCGTCGTCCAGCGACGCGTTCCGCAGATCGACCGTGACCGGCGCGTCCCGGAACGACGAGTCGAAGATCACGCTGATGTTGGCGAGCCGGGCCATCGCGGTGAAGACGTCGCGGCTGCTGGCGTCGCGAAAAATCAGCGACGCGGGCATTTTCGTGCCCTGCGGCAGGTCCATCCCCGGCGGCGGAAGGTCGCGGGTGCGGTCGATGATGGTCTCGAGTTCGGTCTTGCCCTCGCGCGGAACGGCGATTTTGAGCCGCAGTTTGTTGCGGGTGGAGCGCAGCTCTTCGTCGACGTCGCCAGCGCTCGGGTTGAGTTCCGCGGCGAGCTCGAGCTCGACCAGCGCCTGATCGTACTTGCCGACCGCTTCGAGCCGGCGTCCCTTGTTGAAGTGGTCCTGCGAGGCGCGCAGCTTGGCGCGATCGAGCGAGACACGAGCCTCGTCATCGGCCGGATTCTGCCGGAGGGCCTGCGTGTACTCGACGACGGCGAGGTCGAAGTTCTGCGTGCGCTCTGCTTCGTTGCCGCGGTGCATGGCGCCGCTCGATGCGCAGCCGGCAGCGATGAGGCACGACCCCAGCAGACACAGTCCGAGCCTGGCGGCGCGAGGGCGACCGCGCGCGTGATCAGAATTGGGATGGAGCACTGATGACATCAACACCGCGCGGTATCTTAAACGCGAATACCTTATCGGTCAGACCGAGGTTTTCCTTCAGATTCGTGAAGGAAAAGCTCGATTTCCCGCCCTGAGCGTCAATCGTCACCAGGCCGCGAATGATCAGACTCGACGGATCGAAAACCAGCATCAGCCAATCGTAGTCCCGTTGCCGGGCTCTGGGCACAAGCTTCAGGCAACGCGAGCCTGGCGGCATGCCCGCCGGCAGCTCGACGATCGAGGGCGTGAAGTCGCGCGCCAGGTTGCCCTTGCCAGTCAGGAACAGGGTCGGTGTCGTCGCTTCGTCGCCTGCAGGCACCGACGCGACAATGACCTGCTTGTCCTCGGGGATGTAGGAATACATCTTCACCCCGTCAGAGACGAACTGCTTCTGGTCGGGTGCGGCATAGTCCCAGCGCATCTTGCCGGGCTTCTTGACGAACAGGTGTCCCGTCTCGGTGATGGTCTTGTGCAACACGCCGCCTTCGTAGGCATGCGTGAAGTCGGCCGAGAAATCCTTGATACCGTCAACCTTGTGCTGAAGCGCCTCTGCCAGCTCAGGCGCAGACGGCTCGGCAGCTCGCGGCGCCGAGTATGTCACGACCGCGATCGCACCAGCCAGGGCCCAGCTGGTCCAACTCCTCAGCACCATGAACCAACCTTACTACGGTTGGCGGTAGTCGACGAGATACCGCGCCTGCCTGGCAAAGATGTTCGACTCGTAGGCGGTGCGAGTCGCCTGGCCGTCTGCTTCGAAGGTCACCAGGCTCAGGCCGCGCTCGACGATCAGTGTGTGCTGATGGTTGACGATGACGTGGCCGAAGCCCATGCGGCGGATGGTGTCTGACGCGAGCCACGATTCCATGCGGATCGTCGCGTCAACGCCGTCGATGTTCACGGAAATGTGAAAAGGCTGTGACTCACCAATGTTCAGAAGCGGCGCCGCGCCGACGCTGCCGGCCACCGCGGCGTAATCACCCCCCCGAAGGACGTTGATGTGCCCGCCGGTCAGGCGTTCGAGCGCGCGCGACAGATCAGCGACGTCGAGCTGTAGATCGCGCGATGGTCGCAGTACGCACAACACGTAGCGCGTGCCCGGCGCAAGGCTGCGAGCGACTTCAGACACCCGCTCGGTAATCGCACGCGGATCTCTGGTGATGGCGAGCAGCGGGCCGTAAG
>DASXIR010000293.1:0-12116 GCA_036497895.1 Vicinamibacterales bacterium
CTCCCACAGGCGGAACCAGACGGCGCCCGCGGCGGCGGCCACCAAGGCAATCCGAGCAATCTCTCTCCAGTCGATCGAGTCCTCGCGCTCGGGATCGTCGTGATCGGGTGTGTGGTCGTTCATCGGCTGCTGTCCTACTTCAGATACGACCTGATGATGTCGACCAGGTCATCCGCGGCCTGTCCGTCCTCGGACTTCGCTCGAGCGCCGCGGAACGCATGATCCCGGATATGACCTTCGATCACTTCCGCCATGAGACTGTCCATCGCACCACGCGCGGACGCGATGAGTCGCAGCACGTCGCCGCATTCCGCTTCGTCATCCAGCGCGCGCGCCAGCGCGTCGACCTGTCCGCGGATACGCGCCACCCGGTGTGCGAGTTTCTTCTTCTTGCGAATGGTATGGGACACGACGTCATAATATACCCCCCTAGGCTATTGAGCTCATGTTGACGCGATCGGCTCAGGTGGGGATCATGGCCGCCGAATGGCCAACAGCAACCGCGCGTCACGGGTCAGGTGCGGTAGCTCGTGGAGCATGGCAACTCGTAGTTCGTACCAGTGTACTCAGATCGTGTAATATTGGTTACGTGCCAGCACCGCAGTGGCTCCTGCTCGCCTATCAGCTTCCGACACGGCCGTCGAGGGCTCGAGTGAAGACATGGCGGCGTCTCCAGCAGATTGGCGCAGTGCAGACGAAGAACTCGGTCTACGTGCTCCCGAACAACGATCAATGCCGCGAGGACTTCGAATGGATTCGTAGCGAAATCGCGACGCTCGGCGGCGAGGCCACCTTGTTTGCGGCTGAGGCGCTCCATTCAGACGGAGACGAGCTCATCGCGGCGTTTCAGCGAGCGCGCGACACGGAGTATCGAGGGTTGAAGAAGGACGCTGACCGGATGCTCTCTGTCGCACGAGCCAAGCGGCGCCTCCCAGCTGCCAATCGTGAGGAGTGGCGGCGCAGCGTCCGTCGGTTACGCGATCGCTTCGCCGCGATTGAGCGCACCGATTTCTTCCGCGCCAGAGCAGGTCAGGAGGCACTAGGCGCGATCAGCGCGTTGGAGCGTCTCGCGGCCAGTTCGAAGGAGACGGTTGCAGCCGATGGGCCGGTGATAGCGCCAGCAGCGTTCAAAGGTCGGCGTTGGGTGACGCGTCCCCGCCCTGGCGTCGACCGGATGGCGTCCGCCTGGCTCATCCGCCGGTTCATCGACCCGATGGCGAACTTTGGATTCGTCGAACAACCAGCGGACCAGGACGTCCCGTTCGACATGTATACAGGGGAGTTCAGCCACCACGGTACGTCCTGCACGTTCGAAACGCTGGTTCAGCGTTTCGGCATCACAGACCCCGGGGTGTCCCGCATTGGACAGATCGTTCACGACCTTGACATGAAGGAACGGCGGTACGTCCCATTGGAAGCCCCGGCCGTCGAGCGGATGGTGGAAGGCCTTCAGACACTTTATCCGGACGACGAGACCCTCCTGCAGCAGGGCATGGTCATGTTCGAAGCACTTGCGCGGTCGTTCGGCGCGAAAGGATCGACAACCAGCTCTCCTGCACGCCCGGCTCGATCGAAGAAAGGAGCGCGACGATGACCTCCAGGTTGCTAATCAGTCTGATGGCGTTGCCACTGCCCATGGCCACTGCGGCCATCGGACAACGCGACACCTCCAGTCGCGCGGAAATCGTATTCGTGTGCGAGCACGGTGCGGCCAAGAGCGTAATCGCGGCGGCCTACTTCAACAAGCTGGCGGCCGAAAAGGTCCTGCGAGAACGGGCGATTTACCGGGGCGCCAGTCCGCAGGCGGAGCTCTCGGCCGCAACGCTGAACCCCATTACATCTGACGACGTCACTAGCGCGACGCACATCTTCGCGATCGGGTGCAGTCTGCCAGCGCACGCCTCCTCGAGCGGCAAGGCGGACAGCTGGGACGACGTGCCAGAGGTGACCGACGGCTACGCCGCCTCACGCGATGCCATCAAGCGGTATGTGGAACGGCTGATCAACCAACTACAACAGCGATGAACACCTTGTCCAGGGTGACAGGAGACCCCATGAAACGCATTGCCCTCTTTTGTATGGTCCTCTTACTGAGCGCTTTTGCCTCTGTCGCCCACGGGCAGGAGATGCCGGCGGCTTACAAACAGGTCCTCGAGACGCTCGGAAAGACCGGCGATTTCAAAGACAACGTGCTCAAGGTCAACATCCCGCGAAACGATCTCTCCATCACCGTTGCCGACGTCAAGACGCCAACCCCGTTCGGTTTCGGCGGATGGGTGGCAATGACCAAGGGCACCGGCGGGATGGACGTGATGATGGGCGATCTGGTCCTCACGCAAGAAGAAGTCAATCCGGTCATGTCCGCGTTGCTCGATAACGGGCTCGAGGCGACCGCACTGCACAACCACTTCTTCTGGGACGAGCCGCGGATGTTCTACATGCACGTCCATGGACACGGAACGCCAGCGGACCTCGCGCGCAAGGTGAAGCCTGCACTGGATCTCATCGGCAAGAGCACGAGTCGTCCAACGGCAGCTACCGCGGCACCCGCGGCGGCACCTACATCGACGATGGACACGGCGAAGATCGCCCAGATAGCTGGACATCAAGGCGAGCAGAACGGAGCGGTCTACAAGATCACGGTCGGCCGCGACGACCTCAAGTTGACGGAAATGGGCGCCGCAATCAACGCGCGTATGGGCCTCAACACCTGGGCGGCTTTTGTCGGCACGAACGAGAACGCCGCCATCGCGGGCGACGTGGCCATGCTGGCGAGCGAGGTGACACCGGTCCTCAAGACGCTCCGCCACAACGGCATCGACGTCGTCGCCATTCATCACCACATGACGGACACCAGCCCGACGATCTACTTCCTGCACTATTGGGGGACCGGCCCGACGGACAAGCTGGCCGCGGCTTTCAAAGCGGCGTTGAACGAACTGGGGAAGAAGTGAACGTCGGGCAGATAGCCCTTTAACGCGACGTTTGAGGGGGGACGTTGTGACGAAAATGCGAGTGCTGCTGATTGGCCTGGGAATCGTGCTGCTGGTGACTCTTGGGGTTGCGTATCGGTACATCACAGCCGGCGGCCTGATCGCGCGTCAGGCGCCGAATCGTATCGAGGCCGCGGTCGCACACTGGGTGCTCGATCTGAGCGTTCCATCATACGCGAGGGCGGCGAAGAACCCGATGGCCGTCACCGACGCGAGTGTGACGGCCGGGCGGACGCTGTATCAACAAAAATGCGAGGTCTGCCATGGCTACGACGGCGCCGGCAAAACGGACGCAAGCAGCGGTCAGTATCCGCCGGCGTTCGATCTCCGCGCCACGACTCTCAAGGCGAGAACTGACGGCGAGCTCTTCTACTTCATTCGGAACGGCATCCGCAATACGGCGATGCCTGGCTGGCAGATGCCGGACGACAATATCTGGCAGCTCGTCACATTCATACGAGCCCTCCCTCCGACCAGCTCCCCTCCCTCAACTTCGGCGAGCGCCACCGCAGCCCCGAGGGTTACTGCAGAGTACGTGGGTTCTGCCGCATGCCGGTCGTGCCACCAGGATACCTACGAGCGATGGAGCAAAACGCTGATGGCGAACGTGGTACGCGATCCGCGCCAGCATCCTGACGCGATCCTCCCGGATCTCTCAAAGCCGGACCCCCTCATTACGTTTACAAGGGAAGACATCGCGTTCGTCTACGGCAGCAAATGGAAGCAACGCTATTTCAAGAGAGTCGGCGACGATTACTTTCCGCTGCCGGCGCAATGGGACGTCACGCACAAAGTCTGGCGACCGTATCACGCGGCGAAGGGCACCGACTGGTGGACGCAGTTCTACCCCGACGACAACTCCCAACGGCCGACCGGGCCGCTATGCGATGGATGTCATTCCGTCAACTACGACATCGCCAAGAAGACCGTGGCCGAATGGAACGTCGGTTGTGAGAAATGTCATGGTCCCGGGAGTCAGCACGTCAAGGATTCATTGCCAGCAAGCATCCTGAACCCGGCGCGATTCGATCTCGTCCGCGCCAACGACACATGCATCCAGTGCCATTCGCAAGGACAGCCGTTGAAGAGGCCCATCGCGGGTCAGTACTACGACTGGCCGGTGGGATTCCAACCGGGCGGACAGCTCAAGGACTTCTGGAAGCTGGAGGAGCACAAGCTCGGGGAGTTGTCGTTTACCCATTTTCCTGACGGAACAGCACACAAGAACCGGATGCAGGGGAACGACTACGCGCAAAGCGCGATGTACGCGCACGGCGTGACCTGCTTCACCTGCCACGACGCACACGGGACCACTAATGATGCGCTGTTACGAAAGCCGACCAATCAGATATGCCTCGACTGTCACGGTCCGAGCTCGCCGAACGGACCGCGCGCCGCAACGCTCGAGCAGCACACGCACCATCAGAGAGGCAGTACCGGCAGCGAATGTATCGCGTGCCATATGCCGAGGATCGAGCAGACCATCGCCGACGTGAATGTGCGCAGTCACACATTCAAGTTCATCACCCCGCGGATGACCGAACAATTGAAGATTCCAAATCCCTGCACTAGCTGCCACGCCGATCGAACGACCGCATGGGCCACAGACGTGCTCAAGACCTGGCCCGGAACGTCGCCGTGGCGGGTGAACTAAGCTGCGGGCAACGCGACAACAGCGAGCAACGTACCGCGCATCGGTCACCTTTTCACTTGAAGATAGCGGCGCTGGAGTTCCGCTAACGTCATCGGCCCTTTGCGAATCTCCAGCGCGGCGTCACCCTTCGACGGCATCGTCACGTAGACGGTATCTCCAGCGCGCAGGTCACTCAGCGCAATCATTTTGCCGCTGCGGTCGATATACCGCGTGTGATCATCGACCCGAACCACCTGCGTTACTTCGGTCGGATGCTTGACCAACACCTGATGTTTGGGAGGATTCACCGATGACACGATGAAGAATTCGCTGGACGACGGTGCTTGCGCGTGAGTGGGCGTGACGCTGAGAGCTATCGTGGCGGCGACCACGACCGTCGTCCAGAGTTGACACCACTGCATCTGACCCTCGCGTTTTCTATTCGAAGCGAAGCGCATCAATCGGGTCGAGATTGGCCGCCTTGTGCGCCGGATAGTATCCAAAGAAGACACCCACCAGGGCGGAAAACGCCACGGCAATCACCAGCGCCTGAACCGGCACGGCCGTCGGCCACGCCAGGACCGATGACACCATGCGAGAGGCGAACACACCGAAGAGCACACCGACGCTGCCGCCGAGCACGCTCAACACCGTCGCCTCGCCCAGGAACTGGCGGCGAACGTCCGCGCCTTTCGCGCCCACGGCCAGACGCAGCCCGATCTCCCGCGTCCGCTCTGTGACCGAGACGAGCATGATGTTCATGATGCCGATGCCGCCCACAAGGAGCGAGACGGACGCGATGCTCGCGAGCAGAATCGTCATGATTCGCTGCGACTCAGCTCCGGCCATGGCGATCTCGGCCGGGTGGCGCAGATTGAAGTCGTCCTCCTGGTCGGGCCTCAAGTGATGTCGCTCGCGAAGCAGCGCAGCGATCTGCTTTTCGGCCGGTGCGATGGCCGCCGGCGAGATGGCCGAGCACATGATGTCGTCCAGCCAATTGATGCCTTTGATCTTCTTCTGCACGGTGGTAAACGGCATCATCAGTGTGTCGTCCTGGTCCTGACCCGACGGCGATTGACCTTTGGCCGCGAGCACGCCGATCACGCGGCACGGCAGGTTCTGCACCCGAATCGTCTTGCCGATCGGATCGGTCGGTCCGAATAGATTGCCGACCACGGTCTGGCCGAGCAGGCACACGTTGGTGGCGTGGTCCACATCATCCTGAAAGAATGCGCTCCCGCGCGCGATGGTCCAGCGGCGGACCTGCAGATATTGCGGCGGGACGCCACGGACTGCCGTGACCCAGTTTTGATTCTCGTACACAAGGTGCACGTTGGTGTCGACGTGCGGAGACACGTTGTAAACGAGCGAGGAGACCTGCTGCTCGACCGCCTTGGCATCGCCGAGGACGAGCGTCTTGGTGCCCTTGGAACCCGTGTAGACGCCATTGACGCTGCGGCTGCCCGCCTCGATCCAGACCATGTTGTCGCCAAGGTTGGCAATCTGCTGCTGGATCTGATTCGACGCACCCTGGCCGACGGCGACGCTGCAGATCACCGCGCCGACACCGACGATCACGCCGAGCATCGTCAGGACGCTTCGCATCTTGTTGCGCGCCAGAGCCTGCAACGCGAGACGGAGGACGGCCAGAAGCGTCATGTTGTTCCTAACGCTTCGGGGCGCCAAACCGCGGCGGCGCCGACGCACTCTCGGCGCCGACTGCTTCTCCGGTGATGAGCGGATCCCCGACCTGAAGCTCACCGGAGAGGAGCTGCGTGAACGTGTAGTCCGTGATCCCGATACGGATGGCCACGGGCCGAAGCTTGCCGCCGGGGTCGACCTTCCAGACGACCTGCGACCCTCCCGCATGCGATGAAGTGGCGGCCGCCGGAACGGCATAGTCGCGGTACAACTGCTTCAGCGCATCCGCGGGCAAGCTCGGTGTGAACCGAATCGCCGCGTTCGGCACTTTGACAACGTCGGTGGCCTCGCCGGTCGGGATCGTCGCGTAGGCGGTCTCACCCGGCAACAGTTTGCCGTCCGGGTTTTCGAAGTCGATGATCGTGTTGTAGACAACGACGTTCTGGACCGTCGTCGCGTTCAACCGGATCGCGCTAACGCGGCCGCGAAACTGCTCCGCAGGAAACGCGTCTACCTGAAACGTCGCCTCGGTCCCGATCTTAATATTGCCGGTGTCGGACTCATCGGTGGAAGCGTACAGCTGCATGCGCGTCAGATCCTGCGCGATGCTGAAGACCACCGGCGCTTGCAGCGACGCGGCCACGGATTGTCCCACCGTGACGTTCCGGGCCACCAC
Source organism: Vicinamibacterales bacterium (assembly GCA_036497895.1). GTDB lineage: Bacteria > Acidobacteriota > Vicinamibacteria > Vicinamibacterales > CAVVIG01 > CAVQFC01. The sequence continues at coordinate 6,944 of DASXIR010000293.1, forward strand.
CGTGCCGTCAATCGGAGAGGTGATCGTGCAGAATTTCAAATTCGTCTCGGCGAGATCGAGGGCCCCCTGGGCTGTGCGCGTCTGGGCACGGGCCTGGTCGAGTTGGGCGCGAAGCTGCGACAGCTGCGCGATCGACTGGTTCAACTGTGCCTCGGCAACGTGGAGCTGAGCGTCCGCCTGATCCAGCCCCGACTGCGACATGTCCGCCTGATCGCGGGGCAACACGCCGCGGGCCTGCAGATCCAACATGCGGCGCGTGTTGACGCGCGTATAGTCCGCCGCAGCTTTTTGCCGTTCGATGGTCGCCTGGTTCATCTTGATCGCCGCGTCCTGGGCGACGATGCTCGCGTCCAGGTTCCGCTCGTTCGCGACCGCGTTGTCGAGACCGCCGCGCGCCTGAGCGAGCTGCGCGTCGTAGACCTGGGGATCGATCAACGCCAGCACCTGGCCGCTCTCCACGCGGCTGTTGAAGTCGGCGAAGATGTACTTCACCGTCCCCGACACGTATGAACCCACCGGTACAGTCGTCAATGGATTGATGGTCCCAGTCGCCTGGACGGCCGATGTGATGCTTCCCTGCTCGACGCGCGCCGTGGCGTATTGCTGGGCATCGGCGCGGCTTCTCATCGCCCAGCCGGTGATCACCGCCCCGGCGACGACCGCACCCGCTGCCAGAAACAGCTTTCGATGCCGAGCGTAGTACTCGCGCGAAACCATGTATCGCATCCGACGCTGAGCCCTGAATACGTCTAGCTTAGTCGATCGCACCACGGCCGGTCCGAGTGGCCCGCGCTGTAACGAGCTCGTCGCGCGGGGAGAGTTCACACAGCGTTCATCTTCCCAGCGTCTCGCAAAGTCGAACGATACGTCACGTCGCCTGGCGTCCGCATTTGGCGCTCATTTTAGGGATGTGGCCGAGCGGAACAACCGCCACCAAACAGACACAGGTCTGGGAAAAGCGCGGGAGGATGACGACCCGCTTACGCAATGTCGTGAGGGATATCGACACAGAAGTAACAACGATCATCGCAGGTGGGAGTGCCAAGTGAACGGACGTCTGCAATGACTGGACTGCCGACCATTGAAACTCTCGATAAAGGCGTTCTCCACAGGCTTGCCTGAGCGGATTAAGTCGAGCATGATGCCCCGTCGGTAGGCCCACTCGTCGAGCGCAGGTGAATGCACTCTCTGCCCGTGGTCGATCCACAGGACTATGGTCTGGGACTGATGGCAGTGACATTTGTTCCTCTCTTCCACAACCTTGGGACCTACCTGCCTGGAGCCGTCCGTCACCGAGGGCTTCAGCGATCACGAAGACGGACACATGGCGATGTTCGACGGCAAGAAACGGATTTCAGATTTCGAGCAATCTGGCCGACACTGAGTTCAGTCCTCATTGGTCGATCGGTGCTCCGACGCGTTTTCGGCGCGCGGCCCGCAACTCCGGATGCGGAAGGGAACGACAGGCCGAATTGAAGGACACTCCCGCGCATGAGATGGATTAGCGGATACCTCGCCAGACTGCTGCTTTTCGTGGTCATTGGACTCGTCCTGGCGTGGGCATTCATCGTCGCGCTGAATCCGTGGGCGCTGCACATCGGCGGACGCGCGACGCCACTGCTGTATTGGCACGGCGCGGGCACGGTGCAGGCTACCAGCGGCAAGGCGTTTCCGTTGTATGTGTGGTTCTCGCCGGGCCGACCGGGCGGATTCAGTACAGGCGGCCGGCGGGAGGGCAAGATGGTCAGCGCGCGCCTGCAGGGCGACGGATGGCTTTGCCTCGCGCCAGGGACGGTGGAGCGGATGGACGTTAGCGGCACGATGTACGGTGGGTACACGAGCGACTCGAACAGCCTGCTCGACTTCCGGCTGCTGGAACGACGGCGGCCGTTCGCGATCAATCCGCAGAGGCGGGGCTTCTTCGATGTGGCCGGGGGGTGGCGCGGTCCCGATCTGGTACTGGACCGCCCAAACGAGCAGGGTATTCGGTTCGTGTCCGGATTGCTCATCGAGCACGCCGTGGTCACGCTGCAGTGGGCGAGCTACAACGACTTCGAGGCGGTGTGTGATCGCCCCCGCTAACGCCTGTCGTCCGAAGGGCCGCCCAGATTGCGCGTTTGGGCCTACCTGGCGTCACTGGGACACGCTATCGAACACCTCAACTCGAAGAGATGACTGCACACATTGACCTGCGTCGATCCGGGCGCTGGTCGCGTCGGTCGCGACATTAGCCAGACGCGTCAACACTGAGACATAGAATCGCGCTCGACGGTCATCGTGCGGCAAGCGAGACCGGCCCGTAGAACGTCCCCACGAGCTGCCGATTCCACCAGTCGCCGCTCGCGTGGTGCTCGTCGGGCGTCGTGAATCGATAGCGGTAGTACAACGCGCGCACATAGCGCGGCGGTGTTCCGGGGAACGGATTGGTTCGCAGCAGACTCAGCGTGCCGGCGTCGCCCTGCAGCAGCTTCGCGAGCAGGCCGAAGAACCAGTCGCTTTGCGGTGACGGGGTCATCGCCTCGAACCACATCAACCAGTCGAGGCGCAGGTGATAGGGCGCCACTTGCGGCGGCCGGCGCGCGGGATCGCCGGGCTTGCCCCTGAACTCGTAGTCGCGCCAGGCGGTACGATCGGTGACGCTCGCCTCGTCCGTCCCCTGCAGCACGATCTCGAAACGCTCCCGCGTGATGCTCCCGAACGCACCGTACGTATTCACCAGGTGCAGCGGATCGAAGCTGGCGTTCATCATCTGTCGCGACGACAGCATGTTCATCACCGGGCCGATGCTCAGCAGCGCGACCGCGGCGGCGACGAGGTAGAGCGCCATTTGGTAGGTCGGGCTTGTCGACACCATTGCCGGTGGATGCACCGGCAGCCACGTCAGCCAGCGGTCGCTGACGAGCGGCACGCACAGAACCAGCGTCAGCCAGTTCAACCACGACAGGTTGCCCGAGACGATCAGCACAAGCTGGAACAGGATCGTGATGATGCCGGCGATCGACGCGAACGGCTGCGGCGCGAAGTACGCGAACGGCACGATCACTTCGACGACGTGATTGATGACCACGCCGGCGGTGTGGACACTGTGCGGCAGCCAGTGAAAATACCAGCTCAGCGCGTTTGGCATCGGCTGCGTTTCGAAGTAGTAGTTCAGGCAGGTCAAATCGCGCCAGCAGCTGTCTCCGCGCAGCTTGATCAGGCCGGCGCCGAACATCAGACGGAACAGCGTCCATCGCCAGATCCAGATCAGCCAGCCGTTCGGCGCCATGCGGCTCGCGCCGGCGAAGATCGTGAAGAAACCGACCTCGCACAACAGCGTCTCCCAGCCGAAGCCGTAGAAGGTCTGGCCGACGTTGACGAACGAGAGGTACAGCACCCAGAGCGCCGCCCAAACCGAGGCCGACACCCAGAATCCCATCCGCTGCGGAATCGCGCTCAGGGCGAGCGCCGCGAGCGCGACGCCCAGCCACGCGCACGCACGGAATGCGGCGTCCCTCGGAAACAGATAGAAGAGGCTCGGCGACGCGCGGAACGGCACCTGCTGCGCCCAGCGGCCCACCGGTTCGAGGCCGTGCTCGCCGAGCAGCGGCACGAACTGGACGGCGGCGGCAAGAAATGCGACGAGGTAGATCGCCGCGAGCGCCCGCTCGAACAGCCATCGTGAGTACCAGTACTCGGCCATCGGTCCTGCTATTCTCATCATACGCATGATGGACGCCATCGTGATTGGCTCGGGACCAAATGGTCTAAGCGCGGCCATCGTGCTCGCGCAGGCCGGCTGTAAGGTCACCGTCTTCGAGGCGAACGCGACCATCGGCGGCGGCGCGCGCTCGGCCGCGCTCACGCTTCCAGGTTTCATCCACGACACCTGCTCCGCGGTGCACCCGTTCGCTGTTGTCTCGCCGTTCTGGCGGACGCTTCCGCTGGCCGCGAACGGGCTGGAATGGATCGAGCCGGCGGTGATGTTCGCCCATCCGTTCGACGATGACAGCGCGATCCGGGTCGAACGATCGATCGACGTCACGGCCGCCGCGCTCGAAGCCGATGACGGCGCGTATCGCCGGACGATCGGCAGCGTTGTCGACGAATGGCCGCGGCTGGAGCCTGCGGTGCTCGGACCGCCGGCTCTTCCCCGACATCCGATCGCGCTCGCGTCGTTCGGACGCCGCGCGCTGCGGTCGGCGTCAGGTCTTGCCACCAGTGAGTTCACTGACGCACGCACCAGGGCGATGTTCGCGGGCCTCGCGGCCCACGGCATGCTGCCGCTCGATCGCGCGTTGACCGCCGGCGTCGGGCTCGCGCTGGGCGCGATGTGCCATATCGCCGGTTGGCAATTGCCGTGCGGCGGCGCGCAATCCATCACGAGCGCGCTCGTCGGACACCTGCGGTCGCTCGGCGGTGAAGTGGTCGCGGACTCACCGGTCACGTCGATCGACGCGCTGCCGCCGGCGCGCGTCGTGCTGTGCGATTTGTCACCGAAGCCGCTGCTCCGGATCGCCGGCCATCGATTTCCGGCGTGGTATCGCCGGAAACTCGAGCGCTATCGCTACGGCATGGGCGTGTTCAAGGTGGACTGGGCGCTCTCGGCGCCGATTCCATGGACGGCCGATGCCTGCCGGCGCGCGGGAACCTTGCATCTTGGCGGATCGCTGACGGAGATCGCCGCGTCGGAGGCGGACGCCTGGAGTGGACGGGTCGCCGATCGGCCATTCGTGCTCCTCAGTCAGCCGACCGTGTGCGATCCGTCGCGTGCGCCCGCTGGACAACATGTGGCGTGGGGATACTGTCACGTGCCCCCGGCGTCGGCAATCGATATGCTCGATCGCATCGAGCGTCAGATCGAGCGATTCGCGCCCGGGTTCCGCGACTGCGTCCTCGAGAGATCCATCCTGACGCCCGCCGACATCGAATCGAACAATGCAAACCTCGTCGGTGGTGACATCGCTGCCGGCGTCGGCGACCTGCGCCAGTTCTTCACCCGTCCGACGTGGCGGACCTACTCGACACCGATCGGAGGCCTCTACATCTGTTCCGCATCGACGCCCCCGGGCGTCGGCGTACACGGCATGTGCGGGTACTACGCGGCGAAGCGCGCGCTCGAGGAGGTATTCGGCCTGGAATTTGCGAGATGAAATGCGATGAGCGCGCGTTGGGTGATCGCCTCGGCCGTTGC
>DASXIR010000294.1:0-4857 GCA_036497895.1 Vicinamibacterales bacterium
AGAAGGACTTCGAAATACTGGAGGATGGCAAGCGTCAGGAGCTGACGACGTTCGCGCTGGTCGATATTCCGATCGAGCGCTACGACGGCGTAATCGGCGCCGTTCAAGCGATCGAGCCGGACATCACGACCAACGCGCACCCCGAGGGGCGCGTGTATGTGCTGGTGCTCGACGAGTTGCACATTGCTCAAGGTGACGCCGCGCGCGCCAAGGCGGCGGCGAAGCTGTTCATCGCGCGCCTCGGTGCGAACGATCTGATGGCGGTGGTGCACACGGCCGGGGTGGACGCGGCCAGCCAGGAGTTCACGAACAGCCAGAGCCGGCTTCTAGCCGCGGTGGACAAGTCGGTGGGGCGGGGACTGGCGTCGGCAACGGCATCTCGGAACGAGAGCGCTTTCATGACGGATGGCCGCGACACCGGCGACCACGACGATCTCGAACGGGCGGCGGAAGCGCAGACAACCCTGCGGGTCGTCCGCGACGTCGCGAATTGGTTTGCGACCGTTCATGGACGGCGGAAGGCGATCCTCCTGATGAGCGGAGGCATCGATTACCCCATGACCCTGGTCGGTTCCGCGGACCAGCCGAACCGGCCGACCGATGTGGTTCGCAGCGCCTCGCAGGAAGCGATCGACGCCGCGATGCGATCGAACGTCAGCATCTACGGGATCGATCCGGGAGGACTGACGGCCGGCGACGATGTCGGCATCAACTACTTCTTTGCGCCTGGCAACCAGGAACTGGGCCCTCGCGCCTCGGGACGCGAACTGCGAATGAACCAGGACAGCCTCCGCCAGTTGTCCGAGGAGACCGGGGGCATTGCCGTCGTGGGCCGCAACGATCTCGGTACGGCGTTCGATCGGATCGTCGCCGACAACAGCGCCTACTACGTGCTCGCCTATCATCCACCCGCCAGCAAGCGCGACGGCAAGTTTCACAGGATCAGCGTGCGGGTCGATCGGCCGGGGCTCGTGACCCGCGCCCGCAGCGGTTATCTTTCGCCGAACGGCAAGGCGCCGGCAACGCCGGCGCTCGACCCGGCTGGACCCTCTCCCGTGATACGCGACGCGCTCGGGAGCCCGTTGCCGGTAAGCGGGCTATCGATGCGTCTGTCGTTCGCGCCGTTCATGGACGCGCCGCCAAACGCCTCGGTTCTCATCACCGAGGATCTGCGTGGCACCGATTTGAAACTTGGTTCGCCGGGCACCCTTGAACTTTCGTACGCGGCGGTCGACGCAGCGGGAAGAGTACGGGCCGGAAGCAACGACCGGCTCCAGTTGACGGCGCTCAAGCCCGAGACCAAGGCGCAGATTACGGAGTCCGGCCTGCGCGTATTCAACCGGATGACGCTGGCGCCTGGCCGCTACGCCGTGCGGGTCGCCGCCCACGACCAGGCTGGTGGCGCCGTCGGGTCGGTCGCGTACGATCTCGAGGTCCCGGATTTCCACTCGATGCCGCTCAGCATGAGCGGGCTGGCCCTCACCTCCATCGCCACCGGCCGGATGGTCGTGGCGAAGGCGGACGCGTTGATGAAGGATTGGCTGCCGGCGCCGCCGATCACCGAACGCGCGTTCCCGCAGACCGATCAGCTATGGTTCTTCGCCGAGATCTACGACAACGCCGGCGAGACGCCCCACACCGTCACCATCGGCACGAGGGTGACATCCGAGTCCGGTGCAGTCGTCTACACGATGGACACCGAACATTCGTCCACGGAATTCACCGGGGCGCGCGGCGTATTCCGTCACCGGGGCCGTGTCCCACTGAATGATTTTCCGCCCGGTGCGTATGTCCTTACGCTCGAGGCGCGGGCGCATCTGGGCCGGGATGAAATAGTGAGCCGGCAAATACCCTATACAGTGACGGCCGCGAAACAGTAGAGGCGAGGTCATCATGAACGTGTTGTTGCTCTCGATGCCCGACTCGTTCGAACACATGCCGCCTGTGGCGATCCGGATGCCCAATGGCGCGCTGGCGTCGCTGGCGGGCAACGTCGACCCTCACCATCGGGTCGCGATCGCCGATCTAATCCTGGCACATCGTAACGTTCGAGGAACGGTCGAAACGCTGGTGAACGACCTGCGGCCCGGCCTCGTCGGCTTGTCGGTGATGACGTTTCAGCGCCGGACAGCGCTGAACATCGCCAGGCTGGTGCGACAGCTTCGTCCTGAAGTCCGCGTCGTGGTCGGCGGCTACGATCCGAGCCTTGCGCCGGAGGCTTACTCCTCCTCTCCTGACGTTGACTTCATCGTGCGTGGCGAAGGCGAACAGACGTTGAGCGATCTGCTGCGCGCGCTCGAATCCGGCGGCGACTGTCACGACATCGCCGGACTGACCCATCGCAGTGCGGACGGCTGGGTCCGCAATCCCGACCGGGCAATTGCCCGCCTGGCGACAAACCCATTGCGGCTGCCCAACCGCACCGCCCGGGTACTGACCGGCTACACTCTGCTCGGCCGCGACGTCGACGTCGTCGAAACCTCGCGCGGGTGCACCTTCGATTGCAGCTTCTGCTCGATCATCGAAATGCGCGGCCGGAATTTCCACACCTACCCGATCGAGCGGGTGATGGCCGACATCGGCGATGCGCGGAGCCGCGGTGTGCGGACCATCTTCCTCGTGGACGACAACATCACGCTGGACATCCACCGCTTCGAAACGCTGTGCCAGGCAATTATCGACAGCGGTTTCGACGATGTGGACTATGTGGTCCAGGCGATGACCGCGCCGCTGGCCGAACATGGTGCGACGCTGGCACCGCTGATGAGGCGTGCCGGATTCCGTTACGTCTTCCTCGGCATCGAAAATGTACTGGACGAGGATCTGGCGTTCCTCAGGGCGCGCGCGAAAAACGCGAGACGTGTCAACGGCCGTACCGTCGGCAACGCCAGCATCGACGCGATCGCCCACCTCCACCGCAACGGGTTGTATGTCGTCGGCGGCATGATTGTCGGCAATCCCGACGATACCCCTGAGTCGATCGAGGCGAATCTCGCGTTCGCGAAGCAGTACGTGGACTGGCCGTACATCCAGCACCCGACCCCGTATCCGGGAACGCCGATGACCGAGGAGTTCAGACGGCGGCAACTGATCGTGGACGAAGACCCGGCGCATTACGACGGCACAACCGCGGTGGTGCGCACCGAACATGTTTCGCCGACGGACATCGAGTTCATGCGCTGGCGCCGGGAGCGGTGGATCAAGATGCGTCATTTTCCTGCGGCGTTTGCCCACAGCCCTCGATTCGTCCTGCGCCATGGTCTCGAAATGCTGGCGCACACCTTCGCGGGCTCTACCGGCCGATCGTGGCTCGGTCTCGAGAGCCAGCGGCGTGTGTTCGACCGTTTTCGCCGGCGCCGGGGTGAAGAGCGAAACAGCGTCGTGGCGGCGGTTTAATGCGGAGGCTGATGGCCGTCCTCGCCCACCCCGACGACGAATGTCTGGGTGCGGGCGGAACGCTGGCGAAGTACGCGGCTGAAGGCGTCGAGGTGTCGTTGCTGACGGCCACACTCGGCGAAAGCGGCCGTTACCGCGGCCATCAGCGCGGTGACACTCTGCATCCCGGACCGGCGGAGTTGGGCCGGATCCGGGAAGCGGAACTGCGCGCCGCGGCCGCCGTTCTTGGTGTGGACGATGTGCGCCTGCTCGGCTATCACGACCAACACCTCGACCAGGCGGATCCCCGCGAGGTCATCGCACGAATCGCAGGGCATTTGAGGCGTGCTCGTCCGGACATCGTCCTGACGTTCGGACCCGAGGGGGCATATGGCCACCCGGATCACGTCGCGATTTCTCAATTCACGACGGCGGCCATCATTGCCGCCGCAGAGACGGCGTTCACCGCGGACGGCGGCGACGCGGCGCTGACTCCGCATGCGGTCTCGAAGCTGTATTACGTCGCCTGGCCGGAATCGACGTGGGCGGTGTATGAGGCCGCCTTCCGAAAACTGATTTCGACCGTTGACGGCGTCGAGCGACAGGCGCCGCCATGGCCGGACTGGGCGATTACAACGATGATCGACACACGCGATTTCTGGCCGACCGTCTGGCGTGCCGTCTCGTGCCACGAGTCCCAGGTCGCGGCCTATGAGCGGCTGAATGAATTGTCGCCTGAACACCACGAAGCGCTCTGGGGCCGGCAGTCGTTCTATCGCGCGTTCAGCACCGTCAATGGCGGACGGACGCGCGAGACCGGACTGTTCGACGGGATTGCGACCTGACAACGAAACGGCCGTAGCGCGGGCCGCGGGCCCTTTAGGTCCGCATGTGGCATACAGGAGCCGGGGAGGGATAGCGATTCGGAACGGCGCTCGCCGCTCGCGATGGATGCCGCGACCTTTCGCGTCCTCGGACATCGGCTGGTGGATCGAGTCGCGGAGCTTCTCGCATCGATCCCGCAAGGACCGGTGACGCGGAACGAATCGCCATCAGCGGTGCGCGAGGCGCTCGACCTGACGGGGCCGATTCCGGAAGCAGGCACCGACGCGGGAGCGCTGCTCGAAGACACGGCCCGGCTGCTGTTCGAACACTCGCTGTTCAACGGACACCCGCGGTTCTTCGGCTACATCACGGCGTCGCCGGCGCCGATCGGAATCCTTGGCGATTTTCTCGCCTCGGCGCTGAACCCGAATGTCGGCGCCTGGACGCTGTCGCCGGCGGCCACCGAGATCGAGGGCCAGACGGTCCGATGGATTGCCGAGTTCATCGGCTACCCCACTGACTGCGGTGGTCTCCTGGTCAGCGGCGGCAACATGGCCAACTTCGTCTGCTTTCTTGCGGCGCGCGCGGCCAGGGCCGGTTGGGACGTCCGCGCAAACGGTGTTGGCGGAAGCTCGCGGCCGAAGCTGCGCGTCTATG
>DASXIR010000295.1:0-5907 GCA_036497895.1 Vicinamibacterales bacterium
CTTTCGGCGTCGCGTAGCAGCGGGCGCCTTCGAACACCGCGCTGCCGTAGTGGACGACGTGTGAGGCGACATGGATGGTCGCGTCCTTCCACTCGACCAGCTTGCCGTTCATCCAGATCTTGCCCGTACCCGCAAATGCCATTGCCCGCTCCTTGTCGAGATCTTATCGCAATTGGGGAACTGAGCTCATTGGCCTTCGCCGCAGAACGGGCAGCGGTCCGATCGCGCGTGGAGCGGCTTGCGGCAGTGCCAGCAGAAACGGGCCTGGGGCGTTTCGCGCGCCTTGAGCCGGAGCTGGATGTCCTGCGACTCCTCGCTGGCGGCGTCGTTCTTTGGCGCAGGCCGCGGTGTCCGTCCCGACCCGCTGCCACGCGCCGACATCACATCGTCGAGCAGATCGCCGGCGCGCTGATACCGGGCATGGATGTCGGGCGCCATCGCCTTCAGGACGATGTCGTTGATCGATTTGGGGATCCGCGGATTCCTGGTCCGTGGCGGCGTGTGCAGCTCGCCACGCATCAGCCGATCGAGGTCCGCCGGCGACGGCGTGTCGTAAGGCAGGACGCCGGTCAGCATCTGATACATCGTCACGCCGAGCGAGTAGATGTCGGAGGCGAACACCGCCTTGCCGTGAAACTGCTCGGGCGCCATGTAGGGCGGGCTGCCGATAACGGTGGTGCCGTGCGCGGCGATTTCGAGAAAGCGCGAGGTGCCGAAGTCAGCGACCTTCAAGAGGCCGTTCTCGGTGACCAAGACGTTCGATGGCCGCAGGTCGCGATGCAGGACGCCCTGCCGGTGGGCATGGTCCATCGCGTTGACGACCTGGCAGGTGTAGTCGAGCGCGCGCGACACATCCAGCGCTCCCTCGCGCGTGATGATCGCCTCGAGCGTCTCGCCCGGGACGAACTCCATCACGATGAAGAAGACGTTCTCCTGCTTCTCCGCAGTCAGGATGGTGACGATATTGGGGTGGTTGAGCGTGGCCAGCATGCGCGGCTCGCGCAGCAACTCGCCGAAATCGACTCCCTGCTTGTGTGGGACTTTGAGGGCGACCTTCTTGTCGATCCAGGTGTCTTCCGCGAGGTAGACGGTGCCGAATCCACCACTGCCAATCGTCGACAGAATCTTGTATTTCCCGATGATCTGACCACGAAAGAACATCTGCGCGGCAGTATATCAGTGGTTGGGGCACGGATTCGTGCGCGGTGCTGCGTGCGACGTGCCGGGTGCGCGGTGCTTGGTACGAGCTGCGCGGTGCTAAGTGCGAAACACGAGGCATGGTCGGCCTCGTGCTAACCGTGCATTGCATTCGACCGTCTCAAATACGACTGGAGTGCCGTGGTCGCTTTGATGGCTCGCACCGCAAGCACAGAGAGCCGTTCGTGTTCGTCCGGGGTGAGGTAGCGACAGTCAAGAGCGTCTTGAAGATGATTGTCGGTTTCGATTAACGACGCCCGGGCGATCGCCAGGAAGCGGGCAAATTCACGATGCGTTTGTCGCCCGAACCCTTCGGCAATGTTCGCCGCTCCCGATCGTGCCGACGCTCGGATGTCGTCGCAAAAATCGCTATCGCTCCTGGTGGGCATCATGTCGGTAAACGCAATCACCTGGCATTTCAGTTCGTGCGCCAGCTGCCAACAAACCAGTTCCCGAAAGTTATGCGCACCCACACGAATTCTGTGGGCACGAACTGTGCCGCAGCTCGCAGGACGCACTCCGAGCGATGAACCCCGCACCTCGCACCAAGCACGACGCACCCCGCACCGAGCACCGAGCACCTAGCACCTCGCACCTCGCACCTCGTACGGTGTGTCATCATAATCGCTGTGCACAGGTTCTTTGCGCCGTTCGATCCGGGCGACGATGTGGTGGCGTTGCCGCGCGACGAGGCGGAACACCTGACCCGTGTGCTGCGGCTTGGCGTCGGTGACAGCGTCTCGGTGTTCGACGGACGCGGTCATGAGTTTTTGGCGCGGGTTGCCAGCGCCGTGCGCCAGGACGTGCGAGTTCAGTTGGTGTCACGCGTCGATCCGCCGCCCGAGCCGAGCGTCGCGATTACCCTCGCGCAGGCCGTGCTCAAAGGCGACAGGATGGACGATGTCGTGCGCGACGCGGTGATGCTGGGCGCGGCGGCGATTCAACCGGTCGTCACCGCTCGCAGCGAGACTACGGTCGCGGCGCTGTTGCGAGGCGCCCGCGTCGAACGCTGGCGACGGGTGGCCGTCGCCTCGGTCAAGCAATCGCGTCGCGCGGTCGTTCCGGAGGTTCGCGTGCCGCTGACGATCGAGACATTGTTGAATGATCCGGCGACTTCGCTGCGGCTGATGCTGGTGGAACCGGGCCCAGCCGACGCGGTCGAGCCGCTGGCGGCCATTCAGAAGCTGCCGCCGCCGGCTGACGCCACGATCCTTGTCGGTCCCGAGGGCGGATGGACTGACGCCGAGCGCCGCGCCGCACGCGAGCACGGCGCACGGCTGGTCACGCTCGGTCATCGCACGCTCCGGGCGGACGCCGTGCCGATCGCAGCCATCAGCGTGCTGCAGTTTCTCTGGGGCGATCTCTAGCGGCCGGCGGCCTTGTATCCCGACAAAGACACATTGCGAGCGTGCGTAACGCGCTTGCGTCAAATGAATCTGACAGTAGGATTTGAGGACCATGAAACGACACGTTGGGATCTCGTCGGCGGTACTACTTGCTCTGTTGGCGCCGGTCTGGGCACAAACGACGCTCGATCCGGACATCAACGCGAAGATTCGCAAGGAAGAGGGCGAGCACTCGCAGATCATGCGGACGCTCCACTTCCTGACTGACGTGTACGGACCGCGTCTCACCGGCACGCCGAGCCTGAAGGCCGCCGGCGAATGGTCGATCAAGACGATGGAGTCGTGGGGCTTCACCAACGGCCATCTCGAGCCGTGGGATTTCGGTCACCCTGGGTGGGTCAACGAACGATTTTCGGCGCACGTCACCTCACCGGTGAAGGATCAGCTGACGGCTGAGGTCCTGGCCTGGACGCCCGGGACGCCGGGAACGGTCAGCGCCAAAGCCTACGAGATGATCTTGCCCGACCATCCGACGCCGCAGCAGTTCTCCGCGTATCTCGACGGCGTGGCGAGCGCCGCGAAGGGCAAGATCGTGCTGGTTGGCAAGCCGATCGTCGTGCCGGTCAACCTCACGCCGCCCGCCAAGCGGCGCGACGATGCGCAAGTGCGCGAGCAGTACGACCCCAACAACCCCAACGGCGGCCGCGGTGGACGCGGTAACGCCGCGCCTCCGGCGATTCCGCCGGGCACGATGACGGCGGCGGAAATCAACACCAAAGTCGACGAGTTCCTCAAGGCGCAGGGGGCGCTCGTCCGCGTCAACGATGCCGGACGCGAACACGGCCAGATCATCGCATTCAACAACCGCACCTACGACGTTGACAAGGTCGTGCCCACCGTCGTCATGCGCAACGAGGACTACGGCCGCATCTCGCGCATCCTGGCGGACGGCACTCCCGTCGACCTCGAGTTCAACATCGTCAACAAGGTCTATCCGGAAGGAAAGACCGCGTACAACACCATCGCGGAAATCGCGGGCAGCGACAAGAAGAACGAAGTGGTGATGCTCGGCGGTCATCTCGATTCGTGGCAGTCGGCGACCGGCGCGACCGACAACGCGATCGGTTGCGCGACGATGATGGAAGCGGCGCGCATTCTGAAGGCGATCGGCGTGAAGCCGCGACGCACGATCCGGGTTGCGCTCTGGAGCGGCGAGGAGGAAGGCCTGCTCGGTTCACAGGCCTACGTGCTGCAGCATTTCGGGTCGTTCGAAAGCCAGAAACCGGAGTACGCGACGTTCAACGGCTACCTGAACGTCGATTCCGGCACCGGCCGGGTGCGGGGAGCCAGCGTGTTCGGACCGCCGTCAGCGGCGACGATGGTCCGAAAGGCGCTCGCGCCGTTCGAGGACCTCGGAGTGTTCGGCGCATCGGCCACGACCAGCCGGATGGTGGGAGGCACCGACAGCACGTCGTTCAACAACGCGGGCCTTCCAGGCATCGGCTTGGGACAGGACCCGATTGAATACAACACGCACACACACCACACCAATCTCGACAACTACGAGCGCGTCATCGAAGACGATGTTAAGGCGTCGGCGATCAGCATCGCGGCGACCCTCTATCAGCTGGCCATGCAGGACGGTATGCTGCCGCGGCTGCCAGCGGCCGAGATGCCGTCGGCTCCGCCGAAGCGAACGTTCTAGCGGGAACCAGACGTTTTAGCGGATCGCGACTTTCAGGTCCTGGGTTTTGACGTCGCCGTCGGACAGCGTCAGGCGCGTAGCACCGGCCCGGTGTTCGTCGAGATACGCCGGCTCGAACCATTCGCCCTGTTCCGCGGGATCGACCGCCACCACGAAATATTCGCCCGGCGGCAGTCCGCGGAGCCGGTACTTGCCGGTCTGATCGGGCCGCGTCGTCATGATTTGCCGCGCCTGCGGTCGCCAAAGGGAGGCGTCGGTAGGAAACACGAGAATCGTGAATTCGGACAGCGGCGCGCCCTGCTCGGTCGTGAGTGTGCCGTTGATTTCGTTCTGCTGATCGGTGAAAACAATCGCGACGCCGGAGACAGTTTCGTCACTGCGCAGCTCGACCGGCGTATCGGTGACGTTGCGGCCGTTCACCGTCACCGACTTCAGGATGAAGCCGCGCGCGTTCCCGCCGGAACGAAACAGGTGACCGCCGGCGGGGACGCCCTCCAGCGTGAAGTGACCGTCCTTGTCCACGCGCGCGTTCGGCTGCGGACCGAAGCTACCCTGATCGACAGGCGGCGCCGAGATCCTGAACTGCGAAAGGTCCGGTGTGCTGGTCGATGCGGTCTGAAACGTCACCGTGCCGCTGACCGTCGCGCCGCCTGACAGGACCACCGTGATGCCGGAAAGATCGTCGCCGTTGACGGTCACGGGCTGGGACGCGAACTGCGGCGTGTCGGAGTCGTTGCCGCGCGCGCGGAGTGTGAAGCGTCCCGGAGGTACTCCGTTGATCGCGAACGAGCCATCCCAGTCGATGCGCCCGCCGAAGCTCATACCGATCTGGTTGCTGCGGCTGGCCGAGGTGTCGGCGGTGAGGTTGACGTTGCCACTCGTGACCGGCGTGCCGTCGGGGTTTTCGATGTGCCCCGACAGGCGTGACATGCGCACCAGCTGCATGCCGAAGTTGATGTCGAGAGTCTCGGCGCCCAGACCGACGGTCACCGGTTTTGCATCCGCGATCGACGGAACGCCGGGATAGTACGTCGGCGCGTAGTTGACCTGCTCGACGCTACTGCTGGCACCGGGCACCGCTGGTCCGCCGCCGCGGCCGCCGCCACGTCCACCAAAATTGCCTGGGCCGCCCGGTCCGCCGAATCCGCCCGGTCCGCCGCTGCGCGCGACTGCGTTGATGTAGTAGTCGCCCGGCATGAGGCCCCAGACCCGGTACTGACCCTTGTCGTCGGTCTGACCATTTCCGGCCGGCGTCAACCGGCGCTCGCCCTGCAGGTATTCATACCGCATCACTCGAACCATGACGCCGGGCATCGCGTCACCGTCCTCGTCGAGCACATGTCCGCCGATCACGCTGCCGCGCGGCAACTGAAAGTTGATGTCCTTCAGTTGCTGCCCGTCGACGAGCTGCAGCGGCGTACCGGACTGCAGTGGACGCCGCTGCCCATACGACAGGGACACGAACCCGGATTTGGACGCGGTGATGGTGTAGCGACCGGCGGGCAGCTCGGTGAAGTCGAAGACGCCGTTATCGTCGGTCAGCATGCCGCGACCGCCCTCGAGTTCAGCGGCGGCCGCAAACACGCGCGCCCGTTTGACCGGACGTCCGTTGTCGCCCGCGACCACATGACCGGTGATCCTACCGGTCGGAACCGGCGC
>DASXIR010000296.1:0-2858 GCA_036497895.1 Vicinamibacterales bacterium
GTTCGCCGGGACATCTTCGACTTCGCCGACACGAAGCTCAGCGACAAGGTGGCTCTCGGTCTGCACGCCATCTCGCTCGATGAAAAGCGAGCGAGCTTCCAGCCAACGCTCTGGGACGACGCGCCGAATGTCACGCAAGCGCTCTTCGCCGGCGGCCACTGTGACGTCGGCGGCGGCTACCCCGAACACAGCCTCTCGGACGTGCCACTCCTCTGGTTCGTCGACCGCCTGCAGCACTCCGACGTCGGGCTCACGTTCAGTTTGCAACCGCCGACCGATGTCACGCAGGACCCATGCGGCTGCGCCCATGGCGAATGGCTCAAGGCCCCATGGCCGGCGCTGGGCGTGCAACCTCGAGAGTTTCGCTCCGGCCTGATCGTCAACGATGCGATCCGGCTACGGATGGCGGCCGACCTCGTCGTGGCCGACCCCGGCGCGACTCCCGATCGGTATTCGCCGCCGAATTTGCCCAAGTAGGCGCAGCTATTCGATGACCTGGTCCGCGCGAGCGAGTATCGAGTTCGAAACGCTGATGCCAAGGGTCTTCGCGGTTTTCATGTTGATGACCAACTCGAATACCGTTGGCTGCTCGACTGGAAGATCGCCTGGCTTCGCGCCTTTGAAGATCTTGTCGATATAGGCGGCCGAGCGCCGTTGAATCGCGGCCAAGTTCGGGCCGTAGCTGATCAGGCCGCCAGCGTCGACGAACTCCCTGATTTCGTAGATCGCAGGCAGTCGCGATCGGGCGGCGAAGTCCACGATACGTTGCCGGTTGGCACGAGTAAAGGGATCGGCGAGAGTCAGCATGCCAGACGAAGTTCCAGCTCGTATCGCGGCGAACGAGCCGTCGAAGTCGACCAGATCGTGCACGCCGAAAGACTGGACCGTCAATCCGAGACTCGCTCCCGCTTCCTGAGCGCGGCGCGCACTGATGCTCATGCTCGGATTGGTGTCGTTCCAAAGCATCGCGAAACGAGTCATACGCGGGACCATCTCGTGCAAGATCTCCAGCCTTTTTGCGCTGAGCTCGATAGTCAACGTGGCGAAGCCGGTCGCATTTCCCCCGGGATGAGCGAGGCTCTGTACAACACCGGTTCCGACGGGGTCTCCGACGCCTGTGAAGACGATGGGAATGATGGAAGTCGCACGCCGAGCGGCGAGGACGGCCGGAGTGCTGAGCGTGGTGATGACATCGACCTTGGCGGCGACCAGGCCAGCGGCGCCTTCGTCCAGCTTGTCGGTCCTGCCATCGGCCCACCTCGTTTCGAAAACGATGTCGCGACCCTCGACGTAGCCGAGTTGGCTCACCCCCTCCCTGATGGCCTCCATGAGCGGTTCGGGCGGCGCGCCCGGTTGAAGAATACCGAGGCGCCGGACCTTGGTCGTCTGCTTCTGTGCGAACGACAGGAGCGGCAGCGCTAGCGCGCTCGCACCAAACGCGGCAATCAAGCTGCGACGACTGCTCTCTCTCGGCTGTGAGCTTCCCATCATGCTCGCTTCGCGGGCGGGAGTTCTGCATTGGCGAAGCGCGGGCAGGGTGCGTCCCGGCTGGGACCGAAGGCGATTTGAGCCGTGCATTTAGAAGTTTTTAGATCGTGCGACGCACCGTTAAGGACAGTGTGGCCGCGCAGCCGGAAGATCCGGCGTCATCAAACACGCGTCCATCTCGCCACGATCGAAGCGTCGCGCCGCCCACACGAAGAGGATCATTCAATGAACACGCACGCCAAGCTCAGACTCCTGGTTCCCGTCATCGGTCTGGCCGCTGTCCTCGGAGGCTGCGGCGGCGGCGGATCGGATTCGGCCGCACCATCGTCGGGGCCGTCGCCTGCGACGACCACCGGCAAATTCGTCGATGCCGCAGTCGGCAATCTTGAATACACCTGCGGCACGGCGCCGAACCAGACCTCCGGAAAGACCGACGGTCTCGGGGTGTACCTCTATGTGCCTGGACCGCCGGCGCCGACCTGCACGTTCAGCATCGGCGGCGTCACGCTGGGGTCGGCCACTGCAGGGAATGTGTTGACGCCGTACTCTCTGGTACCGGGCTCGACGCCGGGCACACCGAACGCGACCGTGACCAACATCGCTCGCTTTCTGCAGTCGCTCGACAGCGACGGGAATCCGGCCAACGGAATCACGATTGCGGACGCGACGGCAACGGCGCTCACGGGCAAGACTCTGAATTTCGCGGCGACCGATTTCGATGCAGCATTCGCGACCGCGGTGGCGGGCACGTCACTTGCGGGCACGACCCTCGTCAGCGCCGGCAACGCGGCAAGCGCGCTCGACCTGACCTTGGTCGGCTTGTACAGCGGCGACTACAAATGCACGTACAGCGGCACCATCAACAACGTCAGCACGGTGCTGGGCAATGTCTCGATCAGCATCGGCGCGGACGGCACCGTCAGCGGCTCCGGCTTCGCCCTGAACAACCCTGGCATCACCTTCACCGTCACCGGCACGGTCGTCGCGAGCGGGGCGTCCAATATCGCCGGTGGCGGCACATCCGACGGCGCGACATTCTCGGGGCTCTTCATGTCCGACGGCACGGTGGCGAATACGAATGGCAGCGGCACCTGGCTCGACCTGAATCACAATTCGGGCACCTGGAGTTGCCAACACAACTAGCCGCCGCGTGCCCGAGTTGACGGTCCGGAGCGACCTCAGCCGCTCGTGAAGCGGCCAATCCGCACCGCGGTGCCGCCGGGCTTGAGATTGCGCGTGCCCGGCATCACCAACACGGCGTCGTCGTAGGGAGTGAGCCAGACGTGGTCGCCGTCCTGCGCGATCGGCGTGCCCGCCTTCGGAACGACCGAGAGCCCGATGGTCGGCACCAGGAAGTGGAAGTCGGCGCT
>DASXIR010000297.1:0-13792 GCA_036497895.1 Vicinamibacterales bacterium
GCTCTCCGTGGACGGCGCCGGCGGCGCGCTCAGCGTCGGGCTGTTAGAAGGCGTTGCCGGCAGAATGACCATCGACCAGAAACCCGATGTGCGCCACAAGCGCTCGAAGTCGCGGTTTGGAATCTGTCGCGAAGGCCCCCACGATGGATCGTGAACGACGATCGCGTTGCCGCTCCAGCCGGTCACCACCACGTAGTGATAACGCGTGCCGCGATCGGCCAGCAGCACGATGATCGGCTGACGATCGCGTATCCGTTCGCGAAGCGCATCGAGCGATCCGTCGACCGTGGCCACCCGCCAGCCGCGGGTCTTGATCGCCGCGACGAGCGCATCGTTCGCGATCCCGCCCGCGTCGCGATCGACGAGCGGGGCAAACTCCTGCACGTCGGCGTGAGCGTCACCCCAATAGCGAAAGACCATGGCGGTCGCCGCACCGCCGCACAGCGCATCCGTCTGCGGCAAGTACGGCACGTCAACGGCCATCGATGCGGCCAGCGACAGCGCGGCGACCAGGGTGGTGATCATCGAACGTTCATCCGACCTGATCGCGCTTTACTTGAGGGCCACGATCAGGATGATGACCAGCAGCAGGATGATGATGATCGTCGTCGTCGAAAGGGTGATCGACGAGGCGCCGCCGACCAGCTGCTGATTCACCTGGCGAGCCGCGTCGCCGGCCTTGGCCAGTTCGGCGCCGTCAAGAGTGTTCGCGACCGCATCCACGCGATCGACGCTGACACCGAGTGAAGAAACGACGTCGCGCACCTGCGGCTGGGTCAGCGCCTCGCGTATCGCCGCGCGATCGGCATCCTGGGCAGCTGCGCTGCCAGCCACCGTGGATGCCAGCTCATTCGGCGAAACGACGTGCTGTTGGCCGGCGAATCCCGGCGCGGCAGTCATCAGCAATACCACCAGCGAGCACGAAAGCAGTCGAGTCAGTGTCGGCATGTTCTTTCTCTCTCTCCATGTAAGGTCGAGCGTCCGGGCTCAACAGGAAGCAAGGCTGATACCGGCACCGGCCGAAGACCTGCCGCTGAGGCGGTTCAGGCATGAACGTCGCATGTGAATCTCGGCGGAGAGTGGTTCATGAAGAAGATTTACTCAGCATTTGCTATCGCGGCGTTGTGCGCGGTCGGCGCCGGTGCACAGTCCGGCACCACGCAAACGAAAACCAAGGTCGAGGTCAAGGACGGCAAGGACATCAAGGTCAATGGATGCCTGGCGTCCAACCCGGCCGGTGGTTACATCCTCACCAACGCGAATGGAAATCTGAAATACGAACTGATCACCAACGATGACCTGTCCAAGCACGTGGGACACCGGATGGAGATCGAAGGAAAGGCCGCGGACAAGGGCGACGGCAAGGTCAAGATCGAGTCGTCTGTCGAATCCGGCGGCAGCGACGCCAAGTCCAAGACCGAGACCGAACTGAAAGGTTCCGACATGGCCGGCATGCGGTACCTCGGCGTCAAATCGGTCAAGATGATTTCGGCGACTTGCGACTAGGATTGTGAGAGGCGGGGCGCCGCGTCCCGCCTCTTACACGCTTGATCTCCTCTGACGATCGATTCACCGCCTGGATTGCACGGCTCGAAGCCGAGCACTTCGCGACCCTGACGTTTCCCGAGGTTTCGCGGGCACTGCGCGCGCTGTCGTCGGCGTACGTCGAACGCCGGCAGAAACTGGCGGAGGGCGCGGCGCTGTCCGGGGCGGGCAAGCGTGCCGCGTTCGCGCTCTTTTACGGTCCGCTCCATTACCTGCTCGTCGCGCACGTGGTGCGTTCGATTCCGGAAGCGACGGCCGGCATTTCAACGATCATCGATCTGGGCTGCGGCACCGGCGCCTCCGGTGCGGCCTGGGCTTCCACGTGCCCCACACCGCCGCGCATCGTCGGCATCGATCGTCATCCGTGGACGCTCGGCGCCGCGAACGCCACCTACCGCGATTTCGGTATTTCCGCGACTGCCCGGCAAGGCGACATCGCGACCTCGCCGCTTCCGAAGGGACCGGTCGCGTTTCTCGCGGCGTTCACGCTCAATGAATTGCCGGACGCGGCCCGGGAGGAATTGCTCACGCGCCTGGTGGATCGCGCCAGCCAGGGCGATCGCGTTCTGATCCTGGAGCCGCTGGCCGGTTTTGTGGCGCGGTGGTGGACCCGGTGGCGCGATGTCGTCGAGAAAGCCGGTGGACGCGCAGACGAGTGGCGCGTCCGGGCCGAACTGCCGCCTGTCGTCGCGAAACTCGATCGAGCCGCCGGGCTGAATCACCGGGAGATCACCGGCAGGTCGCTGTGGCTATGATGGGCGAACGTGCCCACTGAACGTTTCGCTCCGGATGCGCGTCCCGCGTCCACCGTCCTTGTACTCCGTGACGGATCGTCAGGGCCTGAGGTATTCATGGTCCGCCGGCACGCAGACACGGCCTTCATGGGCGGCGCGCACGTCTTTCCCGGCGGCCGGGTGGACGCGGCCGATCGTGACGCAGACGACTCGTGGTGCGACGGCCTCGCCCACGCACGCGCACAGCTCGCCGCACTCGCGCCGCGCGAGGCGGCGGCCTATCACGTCGCCGCGGCCCGCGAGTTGTTCGAAGAGGCCGGCGTCCTCCTGGCGCGGACCCAGACGGGCGAGTTCGTTTCCCTGACTGGCGCCGCTGTGCACGCGCGCTTCGTGAGCGACCGCGTCGCGGTTCACTCGGGGGCGACCACCATGCGTGCGCTGCTCGAACGCGAACACCTGCGTCTCGCGCTCGACGTGCTGGTGCTGTTCGCGCACTGGGTCACTCCGCCCGTGGACACACGTCAGTTCGACACCCGTTTCTTCATGACCCGTGTGCCGCCGCATCAAACGCCCGTTCACGACGACACCGAGACCACGCACAGCTGCTGGATTCGACCGTCCGAAGCCCTGGCGCAGTCCCAGCGCGGCGAGATCCTTCTGCCGCCGCCGACCTGGACGACACTGCGCGAGCTGGAGCCGTTCAAAACGGTGGACGATACCCTGGCGTGGGCGCGTCAGCGAACCATCACCATGCGTCTGCCGCACCACCTGGATCACGACGGCGTCCGCATGCTGGTGCTGCCGGGCGACGAGCTGCACCCCGAGCCCGCCCCGGTCGATCCCGGTGTCGAAACGCGCTTCGTCTTCGCCGACGGCCGCTGGCGCGCGCAGCGTTCCCGCACGTAGAATCCGGGCATGATCCGGAATGTCCCCGCTCGGCTAAAGATCTCGTTGCGACTCACGGCCACGACACTGCTTCTGGTGGCGGCGTCCGTCCCGCTTCTCGCCCAGGAACCGGTCAACGACGCCGCGAACGCGCAGATCAAGTCGGAGGCCTTTCAGCAGTCCGCGGTCATGGACACGCTCAGCTGGTTGAGCGACGTCCACGGTCCACGGCTCACCGGCTCGCCGACGCTGCGAGCCGCGGCGGAGTGGGCGCGTGATCAGCTCACGAAATGGGGCATGGTCAACGCTGCACTGGAACCCAACGGCACCACCAGCCGCGGATGGTCGATCGAGCGCTTCTCGATCGAAATGACCGTGCCGCAATACATGCGCATCACGGGTTACCCGCGCGCGTGGTCGCCTGGTCTTTCAACCCCGCTTTCGGCGACACCGGTCGTCGTGGAGGTGAAATCAAAAGACGACTTCGACAAATACCGCGGCAAACTGCGCGGCGCCATCGTCATGAACGGACGTCCGGAGGTCAGCGACATCGGATTCCAGCCGGAAGCCAAGCGGGAGACCGACGATGACTTGAAGAAGATGGAGGGACAGATCGATCCGGCGCCGGCGAGCGTCCCGTCAGCGTCGAAATCCTACTGGGAAGAAGAGGACGACTTCGTCAAGGCGCTCGCGAAGCAGAAGGAGATCTACGAATTCTTCGCGAAGGAAGGCATCGCGGCGCTCGTCTCCCCGAGCAGTATCACCGAGGATGTGCGCACCGATGGGTTCTACGACCACATCTGGCATCCGCTCTATCCCGGCTTCGTCATTTCCCGTGAGCACTACGGCCGGATCGTCCGTCTGCTCGACCGGAAGCAGCCGGTGACCCTGTCGCTGAGCCTCGCCGTTCGCCAGGTCGATTCCGTCGACGGATTCAACGTCGTCGCGGAGATTCCGGGCAGTGATCCGCGGCTGCAGTCGGAGGTGGTGATGCTCGGAGGTCACCTCGACTCGTGGCACTCGGGCACCGGAGCGACCGACAACGGCGCGGGTTGTGCCGTGGCCATGGAGGCGATGCGGATCCTGAAAGCCATCGGCGTCAAGCCGCGACGAACAATCCGTGTCGCGCTGTGGACCGGCGAGGAACAGGACTACTTTGGATCCATGGGCTATGTTGCGCGCCACTTCGGCGATATCAGGACCATGGTGTTGAAACCAGAGCAGGCGAAGTTGTCCGGGTACTTCAATCTGGACAACGGCAGTGGCCGCATTCGCGGCGTCAATCTTCAGGGCAACGAAGCGGTCCGGCCGATTTTCGAAGCGTGGTTGCGCCCGTTCAACTATCTCGGCGCCACGACGCTGACGACGTTGAATACCGGCGGGACCGACCACATTCCGTTCGACGCGATCGGGCTTCCGGGATTCCAGTTCATCCAGGATCCGCTCAACTACGAATCCAAGGTCCACCACTCGAACCTCGACGTGTACGAGGAAGCGGTGCCCGACGACTTGAAACAGGCATCAGCCATCCTCGCGAGTTTCGTGTACCACGCCGCGATGCGCGACGGGATGTTGCCGCGCAAGCCGCTGCCCAAGCCGCACCCGGAGACGAAGACGGAGCAGAAGTGAAGCGATTGCGGACCGCGAGCGCCGTCGCCGCCATGCTTGCATGGGCGTACGCCGCGCTTGCGCCCGCAGTGCGGGCGCAGTCGCGTCCGCTGGTGACGCCGGAGGTCGCGCCCGTCTATCAGCGGCTCCTCCCGGCAATTTCAGCGATCAAAATCTTCGATCACCACGCTCACCCGGGCCTGGTCGGCGACCCGGAAGTGGATCCGGCACCGGCGCTGCCGGGCAGCGCGCCGTTCCGGCTGCGGCCGGACAATCCGGATTGGGCCGCCGCGACCCGCGCGTTGTTTTCGCCAACCAGCAAGGCCCAGCTCAAGAAACTGAACCCGGGGCCGAAGTACTTCAGCGCAATCCTGGATCGCCTCGGGATCGAAACCTCCGTCGCGAACCGCATCACGATGTCGCCCGACCTCGATCCCGCACGGTTCAAATGGGTGTTCTACATCGATCCGGTGCTGTTCCCGTTCGACAATGCCGGCCTCGCCGCCAGGAATCCCGACCAGACGTTGTTCATGCCGAACCAGACGAAGCTGCGTCAGCGCTTCCAGCAGCAGGCTGGGCTGAACGAACTGCCGGCAAGTCTCGACGACTACCTGGCGTTCGTCACACACGTTCTCGACGACCACAAGCGTCGAGGCGCCATCGCCGCGAAGTTCGAGGTCGCCTACCTCAGATCGTTTGTCTTCGACGATCCGCCGCGTGACGTGGCAGAGTCGATTTACACCGCCTACCGGCGCAGCGGCATCCCGGGCCCTTCAGAGTACAAGGCGTTTCAGGATTTCGTGTTCCGGTACATTCTCGTCGAGTGCGGCCGGCTGCATCTGGCGGTCCACATCCACACCTCCGCTGGATCGGGCGATTACTTCAACGTGAGCAGCGGCAACGTCATGAATCTGGAGAACGTGCTGCGCGATCCACGTTATCTCTCGACCACGTTCGTCCTGATTCACGGTGGGTATCCGTTCGAGCACCAGGCGATCACGCTGGCCTCGATGCCCAACGTGTGGCTGGACAGCTCCGCGACCGGCAGCTTCGTGATGTTTCCCGACCAGTTCAAGCGTGTGCTCCGCGACTGGCTTGAAACCTATCCGGACAAGATCACGTTCGGCACCGACGCCTTTCCGGTGGACGAGAAGATGGGCGCCGAAGAGATCTACTGGATGGGCGTGCACAACGGCCGGACCGCGCTCGCCGCGGCGCTGGCCGAGATGATCGTGGCACACGAGATCAGCGAATCGCAGGCGATGGCGATGGCCCACGGCTACCTTCACGACAACGCGGCCAGTCTGTACAAGTGACGGCGCCAAAGCTCCGCCGCGTTCTCGGCTTCCGCGACCTCACGCTCTTCTACCTCGTCACGACCCTCAGCCCGCGCTGGATCGCCACGGCAGCCGCGGCCGGACCGAGCGCGCTGGTCATCTGGGTCGTCGCTGCGCTCGGCCTGTTCGTGCCGCTGGTCTTCACCGTGCTGGAGCTGTCTTCCCGCTATCCGGAGGAGGGCGGCATCTACGTCTGGAGCAAGCGTGCGTTCGGACCGTTCGCCGCGTTCATGACCGGATGGACGTACTGGGCTTCGAACCTGCCTTACCTGCCCGGTCTTTTGTATTTCGCGGCGGCCAACGCGTTGTTCATCGGCGGCTGGCAGTCTCTCTCGGCCAACAGCACGTACTTCATCGTCTTCTCGACGATCGGCCTCGCCATCGCCGTCACCATGAACGTCGTCGGCTTGAATGTCGGGAAGTGGCTGAACAACGTCGGTGCGATCGCCGCCTGGATCCCCGCACTGGTGCTGATCGTTCTCGGCGCCTTGTCGTGGAGCCGTTACGGGTCCGCGACGCCCCTGGATGCCCACGCGTTCGTGCCGAGCACCAGCTTCAAGGACGTGATCTTCTGGTCCACAATCGCCTTCGCGTTCGGCGGTGTCGAGAGCGGTTCGACCATGGGCGAGGAGATCGAAGACCCGAAGCGGACCGTGCCGCGAGCGGTTCTGACGGCCGGTGCGCTGATTACCGTGTTTTATATCGCCGGCACTTTGAGCGTGTTGCTGGCGATGCCGAAGGCTGAGGTCTCGGGGTTACAGGGCATCATGCAGGCGATTCAGGCGATGAGCGCCAGGGCCGGACTCGCCTGGCTCGCGCCAATCATGGCGGCGATGGTGACGCTGAACGTGCTCGGCGGCGTCGGTGGCTGGTTCGCCGCGACCGCGCGCCTGCCGTTCGTGGCCGGCATCGATCGGTTTCTGCCGCCGGTCTTCGGCGACCTGCACCCGAAATGGCGGACGCCGTACGTTGCGCTGCTGGTGCAGGCCGTGTTCGCCGGGCTGTTCGTGCTGCTCGGTCAGGCGGGTACGTCGGTGCACGGCGCCTATGACGCGCTCGTGAGCATGGGGATCATCAGCTACTTCATTCCCTATTTGTTCATGTTCGCGGCGATGATCGTCCTGCAACGCGGTCCGGCCGGTCCGGACGTGATGAGGGTGCCGGGCGGGCGGCCGGTCGCGATCGTGCTGGCGTCACTCGGCTTTGTCGTGACGTCGGTGTCGATCGTCCTGGCCTGCGTGCCCGCGGACGACGATCCGAACAAGGTGCTCGCCGTGGTGAAAGTGATGGGAGCCTCGGCGGTGTTGTTGGCGATCGGCGCGGCGATTTATGCAGTCGGCCGGCGGCGGCAGCTACGGACGCTACGGACGCTCAACGATGAACTACGGTCCGACTGAAGTCGGACATTACGGACGCTCGGGGACGAATCGCGAGCGAACAAGTATGAAGAAAATCCGCGTCCTCGCCACACTGATCGTGTTTCACGCGTCGATCGCGTCTGCGGCTTCGGGAACGCTGCGCATCGACTACTACCACACCGGCAATGCGAAGGAGGAGCGTTTCAGCCTCGATCGGGTGGTCCACGAGCCGCTCCCGTGGCCAGGCAACCCGTCGAGGCCGATCGACGACACGGACCGAGGCAAGTACTTCTTCGAGGTCGTCGATGCCTCGAGCGGAACGGTCGTGTATTCCCGCGGGTTCAGCTCGATCTACGCCGAATGGGAGACCACCGCGGAAGCGTCCACCGCCGACCGCACCTTCTCGGAGTCACTGCGTTTTCCGTTGCCGGAGCACCCGGTCCGGGTCGTCGTGAAGCGGCGTGATGCAAAGAACCAGTTTCGCAATGTCTGGACCGTCGCGGTCAATCCGGCCGACCCGTTGATCGTCCGTCACGCCGAAGCGCCGGATGCCGGCGCCGTGATCAAACTGCACGAGAGCGGCGATCCGGCGAAGAAGCTCGATCTGTTGATCCTCGGCGACGGGTACACCGCGCGCGAGCGGGCCAAGTTCGAGCGCGATGCGCGACGCCTCACAAAAACACTCCTGGAGACCTCGCCGTTCAAGGAGCGGCAGGACGACATCAATGTCTGGGGATTGGTGCCGCCGGCCGCGCAGTCAGGCGTCACCCGGCCGTCGCAGCAGATCTTTCGTCGATCGCCGGTCGGCGCAAGCTACGACATCTTTGGCTCGGAACGCTACGTCCTGACCTTCGAAAACAAGGCGTTTCGTGATGTCGCAGCCAACGCTCCTTACGACGTGGTCGAGATCCTCGTCAACAGCGCGACGTATGGTGGCGGCGGCATCTACGGGTTGTACAGCACCGTCGCCGCCGACAGCGTCTGGTCTTCGTACGTCTTCATTCACGAATTCGGGCATCACATCGCCGGCCTCGGGGACGAGTACTACACCTCGGACGTGGCCTACCTGCCGGCGGCGGATCGCGTCGAGCCGTGGGAGCCGAACGTCACGGCCTTGCTCGATCCGGCGCGGCTGAAATGGCGCGACCTCGTCACCGCGGCGACGCCGCTGCCGACGCCGTGGCCGAAAGCGGCGTTCGAGCTCAACTCGAGGGAAGTCCAGGAGAAGCGCCGCGCGATTCGTGCGGCGAACCGCCCCGAAGCGGAGATGGACGCACTGTTCCGGGACGAGGAGAAATACGAGACCGCGCTGCTGAACGAGGGCGCCCAGGCAGGCAAGGTCGGTGCGTTCGAGGGCGCAAACTACGAAGCGCACGGCTACTACCGTCCGCAAGCCGACTGCATCATGTTTACGCGCGACAACGTGCCGTTCTGCGTGGTGTGCCGCCGGGCGATCGCCCAGATCCTCGACTTATACAGCCGCTGACCGTCGATGACACCGGCGGCGCCGGTCGAAAGCGTCTCCTGCTTGACGTCGTGTCCGCGCATAAATCAGACTAGGCGCCCGAACGATCTTCTTTCAGGACCGAAAGGCGCATCATGCAGGACGATTTCGACAACGAAATGGGAATCCCGGACGACGAGCTGGCCGGCGAATCGGCGATGGGCGAAAGCGAGGGGGCGCTGGGCCTGGAGCACGACGAAGACCTCGATCTCGCCGAGCCCGAGATGAGCGGTCGCGCGTCAGGTGGTGCCCCGCGGGCCCGCAAGTCGTCCGAAGGCAAGCCTGAACCGGCTGCCGCCCAGGCCAAACCGGCCGCGCCCG
The DNA here is from genome assembly GCA_036497895.1 of Vicinamibacterales bacterium. GTDB lineage: Bacteria > Acidobacteriota > Vicinamibacteria > Vicinamibacterales > CAVVIG01 > CAVQFC01. Next base: position 9,293 of record DASXIR010000297.1, read on the forward strand.
CGAAGAAGGCGGCTCCGGCCAGGAAGGCCGTGAAGAAGGTCGCGAAAGCCGCGAAGAAGAGCGCGAAGAGCGCCAAGAAGTCGGGCAAAAAGGCTGCAAAACCGGCCAGGAAGGCGGCCAGGAAGGTCGCGAAGAAGGCTGCCAGGAAGGCCGGAAAGAAGAGCAAGAAGGCCGGGAAGAGCGGTAAGAAGAAGCGCTGACGCTCGTCGCGCTTCCGCCCGACCGCGGCGTGGTCTGGGGCGCCTGTCGCCCCGACCGCTTCATTCCCGCCAGTTCCGCCGCGGCTGCCGCCCATCATGACCAAGGGACCTGCACGCTCGCACGACGATCGCACCGGCCGGACGTTGCCTGTCCTTCCGACCGCGACGCTCTTCGGGCTGATCGTGGCGGTGCTTGCCGTCGGTCTGATCGCGTTTTTTACCTATCGTTCGCTGGAGAGCCGCGAAGAGGCGAATGCGCGCGTCGGCCACACGCTCGAGGTCCAGCGGTTGCTTCAGGCCGCGCTCTCGAGCGTGAAGGACGCCGAAACCGGCCAGCGCGGCTTCCTGCTGACAGGTGAGGAGCGGTATCTCGAGCCTTACACGACCGCCACGACCGCTCTTCCGGCGGAGTTGTTGTCGTTGCGCGGTCTCACGCCCGACAACACCCCACAGAAGCTGCGGCTCGATACCCTCAACGGGCTGGTCGCCGAAAAGATCGAGGAACTGAGTCACACCGTCGAGTTGCAGCGTGCCGGAAACACCGAGGCCGCGCTCGCCGTCGTCCGCAGCGATCGCGGCAAATCCGCGATGGATCGCATTCGAACGCTGGTGGGTGACATGCAGGCCGAGGAGAACGGACTCCTGGCCACGCGTCAACAGCAGTGGCGCGACGCGGTCGATTTGTCGTCGCGGGTGACCTGGAGCGGATCGATCATCCTCATTGCGCTGATTGCAATAGCGGCCGTGATCATGTCCCGCGACTATCGCAGTCACGAGACGCGGGCCTGGATCCGCACGGGCCAGATGCGGGTCAGCGACAAGGTCCAGGGTGACCAGCGTCTCGACCGGCTGGGGGAGAACGCGCTCAGCGTGATCGCGGATTACCTCGATGCGCAGGTCGGCGCCGTTTACATGGCCGAAGGAGACGGCTTCCGCCGTTTCGCCGGCTATGCGCTGCCGCCGGGGTCCGATGGCGAACGCCTTCGCGCGGGCGACGGCTTGCTGGGTCAGGCCGTCAGGGAAAACCGGGTCATCCACGTGACCGACGTCCCGGACGGATATCTCCCGGTCGCGTCGGCGCTCGGCCGCGGCACGCCGGCGTCGCTGATCGTCGCACCCGCGAGCGTCGACGGCGTCGTCCACGCAGTGGTTGAACTGGGCTTCTTCCGCCGGATCGAAGCGCCCGATCTGGAGCTGCTCGCGCGAGTGTGCGAGTCGCTGGCAGTCGCGGTTCGGGCTTCCAAGGATCGGACACGCCTCGAGGAATTGCTCCAGGAAACACAACAGCAGGCCGAAGAACTGCAGGCGCAGCAGGAGGAATTGCGCGTCAACAACGAGGAGCTCGAAGAGCAGAGCCGCGCGCTGCGTGAGTCCCAGGTACGGCTCGAGAGCCAGCAGGCCGAGGTCGAGCAAATCAACACACAGCTCGAGGAACAGGCGGAAATCCTCGAGCAGCAGAAGGACGAGCTCTCGCGGGGACAGGTGGTGCTCGCCGACCGGGCCGCCGAGCTCGAGCGATCGAATCAGTACAAGAGCGAGTTCCTCGCCAACATGAGCCACGAACTGCGGACGCCGCTCAACTCGTCGCTGATCCTCTCCAAGCTGCTCGCCGACAACAAGGACGGGAACCTGACGGCCGAGCAGGTCAGGTTCGCTCAGACGATCTCGTCGGCCGGCAACGACTTGCTGGCGCTGATCAACGACATTCTGGACTTGTCGAAAATCGAGGCGGGCAAGATCGAGATTTCGGCGGAGGTGGTGCCGCTCCGGCGACTGCTCGATGGTCTGGTCAAGACGTTTCAGGGGAGCGCCGACGAGAAAGGCCTCGGATTGTCCCTCGTCATCGATCCAACCGCGCCGCCGTCGATTGACACCGATCCGCAGCGGCTGGGACAGATTCTGAAAAATCTGCTGTCCAACGCCCTGAAGTTCACGGAAAAAGGCCAGGTCTCGCTACGAGTCGTCTCGGATACGCCCCAATCGGTCTCTTTTGCGGTTCGCGACACCGGCATCGGCATTCCGCCACATCAACAGACGGTCATTTTCGAGGCCTTCCGCCAGGCTGACGGCGGCATGCATCGCAAGTATGGCGGCACTGGTCTCGGGCTTTCGATCTCGCGCGACCTCGCCCGCCTGCTGGGCGGTGAGATCGAGGTGCGCAGCGATGCCGGAGAGGGCAGCGAATTCACGCTGGTGCTGCCGCGGCATTACGCGCCGAACACTGAGCCCGCGCACCGATTGGAGCCCGTCGCGCGTGACCCGCGCGCAACGGCGTCCCCGGCGCCGCCCCGCGTCCAGCCGCCCGCCCGCCAGACTGGCACTCTTGCATCGATCGCGATCGAAGACGATCGTGATCGCCTGACGTCGGACAATCGCCTCCTCCTCGTCATCGAAGACGATGAGCGGTTTGCTGCGATTCTGCGGGACCTGGCGCACGAACGCGGGCTGCAGTGCGTGGTGACGCACTCGGCCAACGACGGGTTGGCGGCAGCGTTCAGCTATCGCCCGAGCGCCATCCTCCTCGACATCAATTTGCCGGATCATTCGGGACTCGGTGTTCTCGATCAGCTCAAGCACAGCGCCCAGACGCGTCACATTCCGGTTCATGTCCTGTCGGTTGCGGATTACACGAGGGAAGCGCTGGAACTCGGGGCGATTGGCTATGCGCTCAAGCCGGTCAAGCGCGAGCAGCTGATCCACGCGTTCAGGCAGCTCGAAGCCAAGGCGTCGCAAAGCGTCCGGCGCGTGCTGGTCGTCGAGGACGACCCGCGCCAGCGAGACAGCATCCGCTCCCTGCTCGAGAGCTCCGATGTGCAGATTCTCGACGCCAAGACCGGCACCGAGGCACTCGATCAGCTGAAGGCGTCCACCTTCGACTGCATGGTGATGGATCTGAACCTGCCCGATCTGAGCGGCTACGAGCTGCTCGAACGGATGGCCGCGTCGGACGAGGCGTCGTTCCCGCCCGTGATTGTCTATACCGGCCGTTCGCTGAACCGTGACGAGGAGCAGCGGCTGCGGCGTTTCTCGAAATCGATCATCATCAAGGACGCCCGCTCGCCGGAGCGGTTGCTCGACGAAGTGACCCTGTTTCTCCACCAGGTCGAGGACAGGATGCCGCCCGAACGCCAGCGCATGCTCAAGGCGGTCCGCGATCGCGAGGCCGCTCTCGAAGGCCGCCGCATTCTCGTCGTCGAAGATGATGTGCGGAATGTCTTTGCGCTGTCGAGCGTGCTTGAACCCAAAGGTGCGGTCGTGGCGATCGCGCGCAATGGGCGGGAAGCGATCGACGCGCTGACCCTGAGCCACAACCGGTCCGACAAGCCGATCGACCTCGTACTGATGGACATCATGATGCCGGAGATGGACGGCCTGACGGCGATGCGCGAGATTCGCAGGCGGCCCGAGTGGAAGAAGCTGCCGATCATCGCCCTGACCGCGAAGGCCATGCGGGACGATCAGGAGAAGTGTCTCGCCGCCGGCGCCAACGACTACATCGCCAAGCCACTCGACGTGGAGAAGCTGCTGTCGTTGATCCGCGTCTGGATGCCCAAATAAACCGGTGACGTGTGTCCGGCCCTGACTTCGACATCGAGCTCCAGTTGCTCGTCGACGCGATCTACCTGAAATATCACTACGACTTCCGCGCCTACGCGGGCGCATCGTTGAAGCGTCGCCTGAGGATGGCGATGGAGCGTTTTCAGTGCGAGACGCTGTCGCAGCTGCAGGATCGGGTGCTGCACGAGCCGGACGTGTTTGCGGCGCTGCTCGATTTTCTCACCGTGCAGGTCAGCGAGATGTTCCGCGATCCGGAATATTTCCGGGCGATGCGCCAACAGGTGGTGCCGCTGCTGCGAACGTATCCGTCGCTGAAGGTCTGGGTCGCCGGCTGCAGCACCGGCGAAGAGGCATATTCGTTCGCCATCCTGCTGCGCGAAGAAGGACTGCTGGCGCGCACCCTGATCTATGCGACCGATATCAACGCCCACGCACTGGAGAAGGCGGAAGCCGGTGTCTACGATCTGGAACGGATCGCGGGATTCACGGAGAGCCATCGCAAGTCCGGTGCGCGCACGTCGCTGTCGGACTTTTATACCGCCGCGTATGGCCGGGCGGTCTTCGACAGGTCGCTGAATCAGCACATCGTCTACTCGGATCACAGCCTCGCGACCGACAGCGTGTTCGCCGAGGTGCAGCTGGTCTCGTGCCGGAACGTGCTGATTTATTTCAACCGTCAACTGCAGGGCCGGGTCGTCGGCCTGTTTCGGGACGCCCTGTGTCGCAAGGGGTTTCTTGGCAT
>DASXIR010000298.1:0-2398 GCA_036497895.1 Vicinamibacterales bacterium
CGCTCGCGGCCGATCCATAGCAGGCGCGTGCAGTGCTGTTCGATCTGGTAGACCAGCGTCAGGTATTTGTGACCCTTGGCATACTGGATCTCATCAACGCCGATCGCCGCGATCGGGCCCAGTTGCCGGTGCTCGATCCGCTGCTTCTCGTATCGAATCCGAGCTTCCGTCCAGTCGAATGTCTCAGCTTTCGCCAGAATGTAGCGCGACACGACTGATGGCCGGTCAGCGACACCCGGATGGCCGGTCGCTGCGCGTCATAAGGATGGCCTGATTTGACCCGAAGCGACAAGAGATTTCTGCCGCGGTCCGGAGCGAATGAAATGTTCTCGACGGCCAATCGTGAGAACCCGTGGATTTGTGCATAACGCAAGCGCGTTACACACAACTCCACCGGCTCATCAACAACAGCCAAGGTGAGTATTCATCTATAATATAGGCAAGGATAAGTGCCGGGTAAAGGCGGAGATCCTATCGTCAAAGATCTCGGTGAGCGCCTCGTGTCGCTCTTGCTGTCGCTGAGCGCCCCTTGGCTTGCGTAGTGCCCTGGGCGACGGGGGCTCTGTGCATTGCTCTTGATCTTCGCCTGGCGGTAGAAAACTCGCCCCTGTATCCCGTCACGTGACGAAAGACAGAGGCGAGTGGTGGCGGGTTTTCCGCGGCGGCTGATCCGGCTCGTTCACGCCGTCTGACTGTCGCTCTTGCTGCCGCTGGCGCCCTTCGGCTTGCGTGGTGTACGGGCGGCGGCAACTCTGCGTCGATAGCTCTCGACGTTCATTTCGAAGATCGTCGAGTGGTGAACCAGGCGGTCGACAGCGGCGAGTGTCATGGCGGCGTCCGGAAAGACGCTCGTCCACTCACCAAATGGACGATTGGCCGTCACGATCAGGCTCCGCCGTTCGTAACGAGCGGCGATCAACTCGAACAAAACCGAGGTTTCAGCCTGATCCTTGTGCACATAGCAGAGGTCCTCGAGGATGATGAGGTGGTATTTGTCGAGCTTCTCGATCGCGCTCTCCAGCGACAAAGCCTGCCGCGCCTGCTGCAGACGCTGCACCAGATCGGTGGTGCGGGTGAACAACACGCGGTAGCCGTTCTCGATCAGGGCGTGGCCGAAGGCGGCGCTGAGATGCGACTTTCCCGAGCCGCTCGGGCCGAACAACAGGATCGTGCCACCACGGTCGATCCATCCGTCGCCGGTGGCGAGCGCGGCCACGTGGGCACGGCTCACCATCGGCACGGCGGCGAAATCGAAGCTGTCGAGGGTTTTGCCGGGTGGCAGGCGTGCCTCGATCAGATGTCGCTGGATGCGTCGCTGATCACGTTCGGCGAGTTCCAACTCGGTGAGGGTGGCCAGCAGTCGTGCCGCCGGCCAGCCTTCGCGGTCGGCGCGTTCGGTGAAGGTCGGCCACATCGCGGCGATGGTCGGCAGCCGCAGTTCGCGCAGCAGCAGCGGCAGCCGCGCGGTATCGACCTTGATGGTGTCGCTGGTGCTGTCGTTCATGCCGCGACTCCCAGCGACAGCAACACGTCGTAGCTGGCGACCGGCGGAAGGCTGACGACGATGTCGGGCATCGTCGCCGGCAACGGTGCGAACCGCGCCTGCAGCGCCGGCACATCGATGACGCCGCCGCCCGCCGCCTCTGGACCAGCCATCTGCTCGGTGAGCGCCGTGGCGAGTTCGGCTTCGCAGCCGCGATCGTGCGCCAGCGCCAGAAGCGCCACCATCGATTTGCAGGCGGTTCGCGGCTCAACACTCGCCAACAGCTTTTCCCAGGCCAGACGATAGGCCGGGCGGGGGAACAGCGCGTCACGATAGACCAGGTTGAGCAACGCCATCGGCTTTCGGCGCAGGCTATGGATCACATGGCGATAGTCGATGACGTGACCGTGGCGTCCCTCGGTTTGGCCGCGGCCGCGGCACAAGGTCAGCGCCAGGCTCTGACCGACGAAGCATTCCAGCCGCTCGTCGTAGATCCGCACCCGCATGCGAAAGCCGATCAGCCGCGACGGCACGGTGTAGAACACTTTGCGCAGCACGAAGCCGCTGCTCGAGGTCACGAATACCGTGGCCTCGTCATAGTCAGTGGTTCGTCCCGGTGGCAGCGGTCGCAACGCGGCGCACTCCAGTTGCACCATCTTGCCGCGGCGGGCGTTGCGCCGGCCGATCAGGTTGGCGATCCAGGTCCGATAGGCATCGAGGCTCTCGAAATCGACGCTGCCACGAAGCAGCAGAGCCTGCGTCACACCCCGCTTCAGATGTCCGTGCTGACTTTCGACGGCGCCGTTCTCGTGCGCCACCCCGGTGTTGTTGCGGGTCGGTGTCATCTCGTAGTGCGCGCATAACGCCTCGTAGCGGCGCGTCTGGTCGACCCGGGCATCGTCATCGAGATTGCGG
>DASXIR010000299.1:0-9783 GCA_036497895.1 Vicinamibacterales bacterium
CAATCATCCGACCAACAGCTGCAACGCGTTCCTCGCCGGCGAGACGACGATGATGGGGAAGGAGCACGTCATCGAGACGTTCGGCGTGCCGGAGTTCACGGTCAGCATGGGGACCTCGGGCGGGGCGTATACCAGCCTCCAGATCGCCGACGAGTTCCCCGGCCTCTTCGACGGCATCATCGTCAACGCGACGTTTCCTGACGCGCTGTCGATCGCGCTCTCGGGCAGCGACGCCCATCTGCTGACGCACTACTTCGCCGCGACTGATCCGTCGGGCTTCACAGACGCGCAGAAGATTGCGGTATCGGGATTCTCCGGAATGAAAGCATTTCTGGACGCGGCCAACCAGAGTCAGCGCACCGATCCGGTCGCGGGGCGGACTGATGTCGATGGCTACAAGCCGGCGGTGTGGAACGAGGCGATGCCTGCGAACCTCCGCTACGACGCCAAGGCCAACCCGCACGGCGCGCGTCCGACCGTGTACGACGCCGCGAAGAACATCTACGGCGTCGATCCCAGAACCGGATTCGCGCTCCGCGTGTTCGACAACGTCGGCGTCGAGTACGGCCTCGGCGCGCTGCGTGCCGGAACCATCACGCCCGCGCAATTTCTCGCGTTGAACGAAAAAGTCGGCGGTCTGGACGCGGACTCCAACTACATGGCGGCGCGCTCAGTCGGTAATCCGGACGCCATTCGCCGCGCCTATCAGGGCGGCGTCACGCTCGGCGGTGGCGGCGGCCTCGGATCCATCCCGGTGTTCGACGATGGCGCGTACAACGATGCCGGCGGCTATCACTATCAGTGGTTTCATTTCGCCATTCGCGAGCGGATCGCGAAACAGAACGGCAACGCGGACAACCACGTGATGTGGCGCGGCCCCGTCCAGGCCGACGAGGCGTGGCCTGTGTTCATCTCGTGGGTCGGGCGTGCCAAAGCCGACAACGCACCAGGTTCGCAGCGCGAGAAGACGATCAGAAACAAACCTGACAAGGCGGTGGACGGCTGCTGGAGCAGCGCCTCCGGACTGACATTCGTCGCGGGGCCACAGACCTTCAGCAGCAAGCCGGACTCGAAGTGCAACCAGGAGTATCCGTCGGCGGCGTTCACGCGTTACGTCGCCGGCGGGCCGATCGACGCCAACATCCTGAAGTGCCAGCTGAAGCCCGTGGATGCCGGTGAATACGCATCGTTCACTCCTGCGGAGTTGCAACGTCTGCGCGCGACGTTTCCCTCTGGCGTGTGTGACTTCTCGAAGCCTGGCGTGAACCAGACGCGCACGGTGCCGTGGGCGTCGTTCGGGCCCGCGCCCGAGAACCTCGTCTTCGACCTGGGGGCCCACAAGACGTCCAACTGAGCCTCCGATAATGGCTGTCGACTGCTGAGTTCCTGGAGTCTCCCCAGCGGCCAGCTGTGCAGTTCCGCGAAAAGGTGTAAAAGTCGCGGTATTGTGCTAGTATGTCTTAAAGAGTTCGTTGCAGTCATTCATTCAGGGAGACAGTGATGGAGACATGCTATCGGTGCGGCGGTGACGTGTTTGCGCCCGGCTCGCTGCTGTCAGCGGTGCGGACATCCTTCCGTCCCCAGGATTCCAAATTCCTGACGCTGGAAACTGGCGACGTCATGACCAAGGCGCGGATGTGCCGCGGCTGCGGGCTCATCGAGATCGTCGGCGACGTCAACAAGCTGAAGCGGTTAACCAGCCAGCCCGACTCGAAGACCGAGAGCTTCGCACCCCAGAGCGTGAGCGACGTCGTTGTCCACGAACTGGACCTCGATGCGGAACTCGACGAAGACTGCCTGCCGAAGGCGGTCAACCAATAACCGCTGTGCTGGCCGACTACAATGTCGGCCATGTATGGCAGCCTTCCAAACGCGACCTGCGTGTGCGGTCGCAGTCGCCACACTCGCCGGCGCCACAGGCTTGCTCCACGCGCAGGAACAGCCTGATCCGCGCACAAGATTCTCGCAGGGCTGCGCCGTTGTTCGACGATGACTCTGCGCGCCAAAGATGAAAGCGCCAGGTAGATTCAGCGCATGCTGACGACGTCGTAGTTGCGGATCAATTCCGCAGCAGTCGGCATCGGAATCCGCATCCCTCCGGCCAGCACGTTGATTGGGTACTCGATCATCGCGGCGACGGCGGCCCGGTCGTCGCGGCCGATCGCGCTGCGAAGGTCGCCGAGCACAGTTATCGCATGTTTTCTTTTGCCACCTCCGCGAGCCGTCGCGCAGCCGCCAGTGCGGCCGGGTGTCGGCGTCTGTTGTGCTTCTGAACCTGCTCCTTACCAGCGTCGGCATTGCTGTGCCGACCGTCACCGGGTGATGTAGCCGCACGAGATCGACAACGCGTTCAGGCACAGGCCATCACCCTCACCGGTGATGGCCTTTTTATTTTCTGTGAGGACGACGTGAGTACGAAGAAAGACGACGAGCCGGGCCCGACCGATCCGGCGCCGCACCCCGAAGAAGCGCCCGCTCCGGACGAGCCGGGCTACGGCCACGGCGTGTGACTCGGCGTGCTAGCATTCGCGCGGACCATGACGCATTCGCTGTTGATTCTCACGAGGAGGACGGACGAGTACCGCCGCCTCATCGAAGCGGCGCGCCTTCCTGAGCTGACGCTCGCCGCCACCGACGATCCGGTTGTGGCGCGCGAACGGGCGGCTTCGTATGACGTCGCGTTCGGCGAGCCCTCGTTGCTGCGGCTGGTCCTCCCCCAGATGACGTCGCTGCGCTGGGCGCAGTCCACCTGGGCCGGCGTCGAGCCGCTGCTCGATCCGGCGCTACGGCGCGACTACGTCCTTACCAATGCCCGTGGAGTGTTCGGCCGGTTGATGTCGGAGTACGTCTTCGCGTATCTGCTGGGTCACGAGCGGCGCATACTCGAGAAGTACGCGTCGCAGCAGGAGCGTCGATGGGATACGACACGGCCAGGCACCCTGCTCGACAAACGCATCGGGCTGCTCGGCGTCGGATCGATCGGCGCGGTGCTGGCGCGCACTGCCAAACACTTCGGCATGATCGTTCACGGTTATACGCGCGTCAGCGAAGAATGCAGTGATGTCGATGCCTACTTCCATGGCGACGGCCTGCCTGCCTTTGCGTCCGGGCTGGATTACCTGGTGTCGGTGATGCCGGCGACCGCGGCGACGCGCCATCTCGTCGACGAGACGCTGCTGCGCGCGCTGCCGCCTCGGGCGGTGTTCGTCAATCCCGGACGCGGCGGCGTGGTGGACGAGACTGCGTTGATGTCGGCGCTGCGGGACGGCCGCCTCGCCGGCGCCGTCCTCGACGTCTTCCAGACCGAGCCGCTGCCGCCCGATCATCCTCTCTGGAGCACGCCCAATGTGCTGATCACCTCGCACACGGCTGCGCTCAACGTGCCAGCCGACATCGTGGAGGTGTTCGTCGACAACTATCGCCGCTGGGCCTCGGGAAAACCGCTGCAGCATATCGTTGATTTTGAAAACGGATACTGAGGATTGTGGAGGTCAGAGTATGAAGACCAGGAGCACGCGGACCAAGTCGTTGCTGACCATCGGCCTGTCGACGGTTCTCTTCGTCGCCGGGTTCTCGGCGGGGAGTCTCTGGCAGGCGGGCGCCGTGGCGCACGCGCAGAACGGGACACGCATCTTCGAGCTGCGCACCTACACCGCGCCTGAGGGCAAGCTCGACGCGCTCAAAGCCCGGTTTCGCGATCACACGATCCGCATCTTCAACAATCACAACATGACCAGCATCGGCTACTGGACGCCTGCTGATGCGCCCAACTCGCAGAACACGCTGATCTACGTGCTGGCGCATCCGAGCCGCGAAGACGCGAAGAAGAACTGGGCCGCGTTTCAGGCCGACCCGGAATGGAAGAAAGTCGCCGCCGACTCCCAGGTCGATGGCCCGATCGTTACCAAAGTCGAATCGGTGTTCATGAACCCGACCGACTTCTCGCCGTTCAAATAGCGCGCTGGTAAACCTTCGCCGCCGGCCGGCCGTCTAAACCGGCGATGACGCTCGCCCTGAACGACCTGCGCTTCGCCGTCCGCGGGCTCCTCCGGAGCCCGCTCTTCGCGATCGTCGCGATTCTGTCATTGGCGCTTGGGATCGGTGCGAACACCGCAATCTTCACGCTGATCGATCAGATCCTGCTCCGCCGGCTTCCGGTCGCTCGTCCGGACGAGCTGGTGATGCTCTATCAGCAGGGCGCGCACAACGGCAGCAACATGGGGCAGCGGATGCACTCGTATCCCATGTATCAGGAGGTTCAGAAACGGGCCGAGCCGCTGGCAGAGGTGATTTGCCGGCGCCTGGCCGAAGCGTCGGTGAGCATCGACAACCAGACTGAGCGCCTCGATGCCGAGATGGTGTCCGGCAATTTCTTCTCGATGCTGGGAGTCAAGCCGGCCGTCGGCAGGCTGTTCACGTCGCAGGAAGACGATCAGGTCTATCAGGGCCATCCGTCGGTGGTGCTCAGCTACGACTACTGGACGCGGCGTTTTGCCCGCGATCCCGGCGTGGTCGGCCGCAAGATCCTCGTGAACAGCTACCCGATGACGATCGTCGGCGTGTCGGCGGCGGGTTTCTCCGGCATCGATCCGGCGCGCTCACCGGCCATTCGCCTGCCGATCCAGATGAAGGCGACCGTCGTGCCCGAGTGGGGTTGGGTGCACATGGACGATCCACGCGTCCGGTGGGTGCAGGTGTTCGCGCGGCTGAAACCCGGTTGGACCGCCCGCTCCGCCGAAGCGCCGCTGCAGACGCTGTTCTCGCAAATCCGGGCGAACGAAATGACGCTGCCGGGTGCGAAGGACTGGTCCCCGTACGCGCGCGAACAGTTCATGAAGGGGCGCATGCGGGTCGAATCCGCCGCAATCGGCTACTCGCAGCTGCGCAACGATTTCTCGACGCCGCTGCTGGTGTTGATGAGCATGGTCGGCCTGGTGCTGCTGATTGCGTGCGCCAACGTCGCCAACCTGCTGATCGCCCGCGGCTTCATGCGTCAGCGCGAGATTGCGGTGCGTCTGTCGCTTGGTGCCTCGCGCGGTCAGCTGATTCGTCAAATGCTGGCCGAAAGCCTGGTGCTCTCCGCCGCCGGCGGCATCGTCGGCGTGGCGCTGGCCGTTGCGCTCACCCGCGCGCTGCTGGCGTTCGTCCCGTCCGACGGCCGGCCGTTGATGATTCAGGCGGCGCCGGACATCCGCATTCTCGCCTTCACGCTCGGCCTGACGTTTCTGACCGGCGTCGTTTTCGGACTGCTGCCGGCACTGCGCGCCAGCCGCCCCGATCCCTGGACGACGCTGAAGGACACGGTCGGTTCCCTCGCCGGCTCTGGAGGCTCGCTGTTCCTGCGCAAGGGACTGGTGGCGGCGCAGGTCTCGCTCAGCTTCCTGTTGTTGTTCGGCGCGGGCCTGTTCGTGCGCAGTCTGCAGAACCTCCGCACCGCCGACACCGGTGTTACGCTCGACAACCTCGTCACCTTTCAGCTGGCGCCGGCGCTGAGCGGTTACGACAAGCCGCGTGGCACCGCGTTCTTTCAGCAGCTGCTCGACAGTCTGCGGGCGGAGCCCGCCGTCAAGTCGGCGGCGATCGCCGGCGTCCCGATCCTTTCCGGCGACGAATGGGACAGCAGCATGTCGGTCGAAGGACACCCGGCCAAGGACGGCGAGGACATGCAGGCCTTCATGAACTCGCTGTCGTCCTCATACTTCGCGACGATGGGCATCGCGCTGCTCGATGGTCGCGACTTCAGGCCGATCGATTTCAAGGACGGCGACACGGCGGTCGCGATCGTCAACCGGCGTTTCGCCGACCATTTCTTTCCGGGTGCGAGCGCTGTCGGCAAGCATGTGGGGTTTGGAAACGGTCCGCGGTCGAAGCTGAACATCGAAATCATCGGCGTCGTCGCCGACGCGCTCTACGAGGGGCCGCGTGAGGGCGTGCGCCGGCAGGTCTTCATCCCGAACTGGGGCAACAACAGCTCGACGTTCTACGTACGCACGACGTCCCCGTCCGCGGCGGCGTTCAACGCCATCAGACGTGACGTCCGGAAACTTGACTCGTCGATGCCGGTTTACGCCATGAAGACGCTCGAAGGGCAGCTGGACGAAACGTTGCTGACCGATCGCCTGATTGCTGCACTGGCCGCGGGATTTGGTCTGCTCGCGACGGTGCTGGCGTCCATCGGTCTCTACGGCGTGATGGCGTTCGTCGTCGCCAGACGGCGCAAGGAACTCGGCATCCGTCTCGCGCTCGGTGCCGAGCCCGTGGGCGTGGTCTGGCTGGTGATGCGGGAAGTGCTGCTGCTGCTCGTAATCGGGCTGGCGGTCGGGATTCCCGCCGCGTTGGCGCTGGCCCGATACGTGTCCTCGCAGTTGTACGGCGTCCAGGCCCGCGATCCGCAGACGGCCGTGGCGACGATGGTCCTGCTGACGATCGTGTCGGCCGCTGCCGGCCTGATTCCCGCCCGTCGCGCCAGCCGCATCGATCCGATTCTGGCGCTGCGCTACGAATAAGGGCTACGCAGGGCCGGGCTGTTCCACAATTCGTGATGTCGCGCTGAATATGTCAATATCCCTCCGATTCCCCGGGAGGGACGATGACCGTCGGCCGGCTGGCGATTCTTTTCGTTTTCCCCGCGTCGATTGTGGTCTTCGCGCAGGCGACTCAGCCTGACTGGAAGGCGCTCGAAGCAGAAACCATGCAGCACTATCAGGCCGTGCTGCGCCTCGATACCCGTAACCCACCAGGCAACGAGCACATCGTGGCCGAGTACGTCAAAGGCGTGCTCGACAAAGAAGGCATCCCCGCCATCATCGTCGGCTCGGATCCGAACCGGCCGAATCTCGTCGCGCGGCTGAAAGGCAGCGGCAGGAAGCGACCGCTGTTGATCATGGGCCACAGCGACACCGTGACCACCGACGACAAGAAGTGGACGCATCCGCCGCTGAGCGCGACCCTGGACGATGGTTATGTCTACGGCCGCGGCACCATCGACGACAAGGACAACCTCACGGCGTCGCTGATGACGATGCTGCTGCTGAAGCGACTGCATGTGGCGCTGGATCGCGACGTGATTTTCGTTTCGGAGTCCGGCGAAGAGGGCAGCAATGGCGTCGGCATCGCCTATCTCGTGAAAGAGCATTTCCCGGAGATCGACGCGGAGTACTGCCTGGCGGAAGGTGGCGGCGTGACCCGCATCAACGGCCAGGTGAAATACGCGACAGTGCAGACGCTGGAGAAGGTGCCGCGCGGCATCGAGCTGACGGCGCACGGCATTTCAGGTCATGGATCGATTCCGCTGAAATCGAACGCGGTTGTGCACCTGGCCGCGGCGGTGGCGCGGGTCGGCGAGTGGCAGCCGGAGGTCCGGTTCAACGAGACCACCGGCACGTATTTCAGGAAACTCGCCGCGATCTCGCCGCCCGAGGCCGCGAAGTACTACCGCGACGTCACCTCGACCGATCCGAAACTGCGCAAGGCGGCCGACGACTGGTTGCTCGAGAACGAGCCGCGTCACGACTCGATGCTCCGGACGTCCGTGTCGCCGAACATCTTCACCGGCGGCTATCGCTCGAACGTGATCCCCTCGGAAGCGAAGGCGACGCTCGACGTACGGGCGTTGCCCGATGAGGATCCGGTGAAGTTTCTCGAGGAGGTGAAGCGCGTCATCAACGATCCCGCTGTGGACGTGCGGTTCACCGGCGAGTCGATCCGGCCGTCTGGCCCCGACGCGAAACTCGATTCGGAAGCCTATAAGGCGCTCGAGGCCGCGGGTACGCGCATCTACAACGCGCCAACGCTGCCGATGATGGGCACCGGTGCGACCGACATGGCTCAGTTGCGCGCGAAGGGCGTGCAATGCTTTGGAATCGGGCCGGCCACCGATTTCGAGGATCCGCCCAAGGGGTTCGGCGCTCACAGCGATCAGGAACGTCTGCTCGAAAGCGAACTGCATCGCTTCGTGCGGTTCAACTGGGATGTGGTCACCAGTCTGGCGGCGGCCAGGTGATGGTTCGACGGTTTCGCACGCCCGCGACGGTCCCGTTCGGGAGGGTCGGCCAGTGTGTGCGCGTGGCGGCCGCCGTTTTGGCGGCGTGCGTGCTTGTTCTCGTTGGCGCACATGCACAGGGCGACGCGCAACCGGACTGGAAGGCACTCGAGCCCGAGATGATGCAGCAGTTTCAGGCGGTGCTGCGCCTCGATACCCGCAACCCACCGGGCAACGAGCACATCGTCGCCGACTATCTGAAAGGCGAGTTCGACAAGGCGGGCATTCCGGCCCAGATCTTCGCGCTCGACGCCAATCGTTCCAACGTGGTGGCGCGGCTGAAGGGAAACGGCCGGAAGAAGCCCATCCTGATCATGGGTCACAGTGACGTCGTGACGGTGGACGAGAAGAAATGGAAATTCCCGCCGTTCAGCGCGACCCGGGACGGTGGCTGGGTCTACGCCCGCGGGACAGTGGACGACAAGGACAACCTGACCGGCGGTCTGATGACGATGCTGCTGTTGAAGCGGTTCAACGTGCCGCTCGACCGCGACGTGATCTTCCTGTCGGAAGCCGGTGAGGAAGGCGCGTCGAATGTCGGGATGGGGTTCATGGTCGCCCAGCACTATCCAGAGATCGAGTCGGAGTACTGTCTGGCTGAAGGCGGCGGCGCCATCCGCATCGGCGGTGGCGTGAAGTACACCACCGTCGAGACGCTCGAGAAGATCCCGCGCGGCATCGAGCTGACCGCCCACGGTATTTCCGGTCACGGATCGATTCCGCTCAAGTCCAACGCCGTTGTGCACCTCGCTGCCGCGGTGGCCCGCGTCGGGGAGTGGCGGCCGGAAATCCGGTTCAACGAGACCACCGGGACTTACTTTCGCGGGCTCGCGCAGATCGCATCACCCGAGAGCGCGAGGTACTACCGTGACGTGCTCTCCACCGATCCAACGCTGCGTGCTGCCGCGGACGATTGGCTGTTCGAGAACGAGCCGGTCCACTCGTCGATGCTGCGCACCTCGGTCTCTCCCAACATCTTCACCGGTGGCTATCGTTCGAACGTGATCCCGTCAGAAGCCAGGGCGACGCTCGACGTGCGCGCCCTGCCCGACGAGGATCCGGCCAAGTTTCTCGAGCAGGTGAAACAGGTCGTCAACGATCCGGCGGTCGACGTGCGTTTCACGGCGCAAACCATCCGGCCGGCGTCCGCGTTCGACGCCCGCCTGGACTCCGAGCCGTACAAGGCGCTCGAGGCTGCCGCCACCAGGATCTACAACACCGTGACCCTGCCGACGATGAGCACGGGCGCCACCGACATGGCGCCGCTGCGGGCGCGCGGCGTGCAGTGCTTCGGCATCGGTGCGGCAATCGATATGGAAGACGGCGCGAAGGGGTTCGGCATGCACAGCGATCAGGAGCGGGTGCTCGAGAGCGAACTGTATCGGTTCGTTCGCTACAACTACCAAGTCGTGGCCGATCTGGCGCGGGCGAAATGAAGCAGGTCGTCATCGCGCTCTGCTTCGCCGGCGGCATTGCCGCCGTGCTGTCCGCACAGCAGGCGACCTTCAGCGGAAGCAATCGCACGGTGGCCGTGTACGCGACGGTCACCGACGCCGACGGCCGGCTGGTTCCGAATCTCACCCGGGATCAATTCCAGGTCGACGACAACGGCAAGCGGCAGGAGTTGACGCTCTTCGCCAACGACATTCAGCCGATCACGGTTGTCATCCTGCTCGATCGCAGCACCAGCATGCGATCGAACTTCGAGCTGGTGGAGCAGGCTGCCGAACAGTTCGTGCAGG
>DASXIR010000300.1:0-7924 GCA_036497895.1 Vicinamibacterales bacterium
CCTGGTTGTAGTTCATCATCGCGGCGAGTAGCTGCTCGCCCGGCATGACGCCCGCCTCGGTGTTCCGGTCAGCTTTTCGAATGATCATGAATCGCATCGGCACTCCTCCTCGAAAAACGGTCGCTATCGACCTTCGGATACTGGTCGAACGGCCGGCTCCCAAATGGACATCGCCGACATTGTGCTGGATTGACGGCCAAACGGGGCCGGGCACCAGTGCCCGCCCCGTCATTAGGCCCCGATGTGGCTAAAGATGAAGACTGCCGGCTTCCCCGCCCTTGCCGGGATGACCGGTGAGGAGTGAGAACGCAAACGCCGCCGCTACCTGCAACGCGCCGCCAGGACTGGCCCAGTACTCGCCGCCGATTGCTTCGAACCTGATGAGGGTCAGGTGCGGATCCTCGAGCCCGCGCGGAAACCAGGTCTTGACGATCGGCGAGTACAGCTCGCGCATTTTCACCCGGTCGTGGACCATCGTCGCCGTGCCGGTGAGGTGAAGGTATGCGCTGTGCTCGTCGCTTTGACAGATGACCGAAACCGGCGCGCCGCCGGCCGATTCGGATACTTTTCGACTGCGGTCGTCCACGAAGAACCAGAGGACGCCGCCGAAAGTCGAGCCGTCGCCCTGCAATCCCATCGGGCGGACGTGCAGTTCACCTGTGGACGTGTGCGTCACCAGCATCGCGCTCTTGAATTGCGGCAACAGCGTTCGAATCTTGGCGATGGCCGCTTCGCTCGACAGTTGGGTTTTCTCGTCGACACTCTTAGTGGGCATGCGGTTACTCCTGTTGTCGCCGGTGCACGCGAGATGCCACCGCTTATCTCAGCCGTTTGCCCGTAAGCGCTGGCTTTGCCGGACAATATCGTCCTGAGAAGGCTGGCGGAAGCAGGTATCATCTCGCCACATGAGGCGCGATCGTGGATGTTCAATGTTGGTCCTCGCAGTCCTCCTTGTGTGTATCCCGACACGCGAGGCGCGAGGGCAGGCCGCGGCGATTCCGCTCAGCCTTGGGCTGACGACGTCGAATGCCGAGGTCACGGTAGGCGGCACCGCGACGGTCACTGTCGCGCTGAAGAATTTCTCCGATACCCTGGTCGGTGCGACTCAACCGATCACTGTTTCGCTGCGCTCCGATCTCAGCGACACGGCGACGACGGCGTTCTCGACCGGACAGAAAACAGCGCAGGTTGAATTGCATTTCGTACGGCCAGGCGTGGCGCGCATCGAAGCGACGGCGCAGGGCTTCGGCGCCGGCTTCGCCATCGTTGTGGTGAAAGATCCGGCGGCCTCGGCGACCGCCGGTAAACCGGTGCCCGCACCCTCCAGAGTGGTCCCGAAAGCTGTGGCAGCGGCGCCGCCCGGATCGGCTCCGGCACCGACCACCGCGACCGGCGCGGCACTCGACGTTACTGTGCTGCCACAGCATGTGCATGCGTCTCATTCCTCGTGGCACGCACAAGTGCTGCTCACCGCCATCAAGGACGGCGAACCCGCGGCGGTCAAGACCGATACGGACGTCTACCTCGCGACCGATATCGGGCTGGTGACGCCGGCCATGTCGAAGATCGTTACCGGCCAGGCGCGAACCAGCGAACCGATTCAGCTGACGTCAACCACCGCGGGGTCCGGCACCGTGTGGGCGTGGACCGACACCGGGCGCGTGACCGAGGTGGCGGTCGATTACCACGAGGCCGTGCCGGTCCAGCTCGTCGTCAAGGCGCTGCCGCTCCGCGACATCAACGACGGCTCGACGCCGGTCACCGTTACGATCTTCCTCCAGGACGACTCGGCGATCGGAGCCTCTGCGGATCGCGACATCACCGTTGACCTGATCACGACGAGCGGCACTCTGAAGCCCAGGCAGGTCCTGATTGCCAAAGGCACCCCGTTCGCAGAGGCGTCGCTGACGTCTGCCGCTTCAGGCGATGCGCAAGTCACCGCTCACGCATCCGGCTTCGTGGACCAATCGGCGAGTGTCACCTTCGTCATGCCATGGATGCTGGTATTGACGGCTGCCGTCGGCGGCTTCCTCGGTGCACTGGTCGGGACGGGAACCGAGACGTTCAGCGCGGCATGGTGGCACCAGATGATCGGCCATATCCTGATCGGCGCGCTCATCGGCCTGGTCTTCTACGTGCTGGCGCTGTTTGGGATCATCGCGTCGATCCCTGCGGCATCGATTCCGCTCGAGCGGCTGCCGACCACCAACGCGCTCGGCGCCCTTGTGCTCGGATTCTTCGGCGGATTGTGGGGCCGCGCGTGGCTGCCCAAGCCGAACGGATCCAAGACGCCGACCCCGCCGCCGGCCCCAGCGGCGCCCTGACCGGGATTCCGCGGCGCAGGCCGTTGCGGTTGCATCGGCGCGACGGCCCGCGGCGATCGATGGCCGACAGGCGGCCCCGGCCGGCGAGTTGTGTAAAGACTCTGACAATGGCCCGGGACGCGAGCCACCGGCCTCTGGTCGCGGTATTCTTTTGACATGAAGGCTCATACGTCCCTGCTGCTGGCGATTGGCCTTGTCATCGAAACCGGAACCCTGGCGCGTGCCCAGACACCGCCGACGCCGCCGGCGCCCTCGACGCGTGAGACGCCGCACACCGCCGATCGGGCTCTGCCCGATTTCTCGGGCACGTGGATCATCGATCGCAACTACAGTAACGATCCTGCGCAGGCCAACTTCGGTGGTACGCAAGGAGGGTCGAAGCAGAGCGGGCAGAGTCACGGCGGGAGCGGAGGGCGCGGCGGCTTTGGCGGTTTAGGCGGGCTCGGAGGGTTCGGCCATTCCGGCGGCAGCGGCGGCGGCAATTCGGGCGGGCGCAGCCACAACGACGCGTCCGGCGGCGGCGTGTCGGCCGACGATCAGGCGCGTCTCGCCGCGCTCACCGAGGAACTGAAAAAGAGCGCCGCGACCTTGACCATTTCGCATCACGATCCGAGCTTCGTCGTCACCAACGGACTCGAGCACGCGATCTTTTGTAAGACCAACGGCGAGCGACTGGATCAGCACTTCGGTGATCTGACGATTCCGACGGAAACGAACTGGGAGGGAGACCGAATCGTCACCGAGTTCGACCTGAGCAGCCGTCGGCGGCTCATGTTCACCTACACGCTGCTCCCGAATACGAAACAGCTGGTACTTCGGGTGAGGCTCGAGGACGAACAGGGATCGCGCGGAAACGGCGCTGAGCTGAAACTCGTCTACCGGATGAGCACCAGCGACACTAAATGAGCTGCTTCATCGTCCAGCCCGCGTCGTTCAGCAGCGCGTTGTATTCATCGAGCGAGATCGAACGCTTTGCATAGGTGCACGACACCACGAACATGGACCGGTCTTCGCTCCAGTCGGCGCGAGTCACCGTGCTTTCGAGGGCGTAACCGCCACTCGTCGTCAACAGCAGCGGGCTGCCTGGCTTTGGAATCGCCGGCACCTGAATCAGCGTGGTGAACCGAACGCTGCTGTTGTTGATGATTTTATCGGGTTCGTGGGACGAACGGATCGTCAGTCCCGGAATTCTCAGATTGGCTTCGACTTCGATGGGCATCAGTGTGGGCAACCGGCTTCATGAATTCTATTCGGCGAAGCGGTTGCCCACAAAGCACAAACTCCGATGCGACTCTATGGCTGTTTCCGGGCCGGCAACATCGCCGAGATCTCGCCCGCCAGCGCGCGGATCTCATCGAGCGTTGCGCGATCGACCTTGACCATCCCGCGATTGTCGGCCTTGCCGTCGGCGCCAGGATTTGCCAGCTTGTTCGTCGGCGCGTCCTGCAGCGCGCCACCGCTCAGCGCCTGAATTCGATTGAGCATCACGATCGCACTGTCAACGTCAGGGGTCGCCGCGAGGCCGCCCGGCGCCGGCAGCACGCTGTTCTGCGGCGCGGTTGACGGCGTCGCCACCGTTCCGGCCGAAGGAGCGGGCACGGCCGACGTCGGCGTCGCGCCCGGTGCTGCCATCGTCGGTGCAGTGGGCGGCGGGACAACCGGCGGGGGCGTCATCATCGGCGGGCGAATCGCCGGCGACGGCGTTACTGGAGTTGGCGTTCCCGGTGGCACAACGGTCGGCGTTGCTGTCGGCGGCGGCGCCACCGTCGGTGACGGTGTGCCCGGTGGCGTGACGGTCGGCGTCGCTGCCTGCGGTGAACCTGGCGACGGTGTCACAGGCGGCACGGTAGCTGGCGTCACCGTTTGCGACGGCGCCGGCGGTTGCGGGGTTGGCGTTTGAGCGTGCGCCGACGCTGAAGCATTGAGCGCAATGGCCGCGCCGAGCGCGACCGTTAACATTCTGATCGACATCATTCGTCCTCCACCTCAGCGCCTGATGGGCGCTGCTCATGGAAGTGCACGTCTCGTGCCCAGGTGATACGCTCGTGCTTGCGATGGTCAACGACGATCCGATCGGGCGTTTCTTCAGCCTCTACGAACGCGCCAAACAGATCCTGCCGGAAGCCGACGCGATGGTCCTGTCGACCGTCGATGCGGACGGCTGGCCTTCGGGCCGCTTCGTCCTGCTGAAGAGCGTGGATGCTCGGGGCTTCGTGTTCTTCACCAACCTCGACAGCCGCAAAGCACAGGCGCTCCACGCCAATCCTCGCGCCGCGCTGTGTTTCTACTGGCCGGTTGAGACGCAAATACGCGTCGAGGGAACGGTCGAGCGCGTTGATGATGCCGAGGCTGATCAGTACTTCGCGACCAGGCCGAGAGAGTCGCAAATCGGCGCCTGGGCATCGATTCAGAGTGCGCCGCTGACCTCTCGGCAGGAGCTCGACGATCGCGTCGCGCAAATCAGCACGCGCTTCGCGAGCCAGCCAGTACCGCGGCCTCCGTTCTGGTCAGGGTTTCGGGTTGTGCCGAGGTCGATCGAGTTCTGGACCCGCGATCCGGCGCGGCTGCACGAGCGGATGATCTATCAACGGCAGGGCGACCGCTGGGTGCGGTCGCTGCTGAATCCTTAAATAAACAGCGCGTCTTCGTCTTCGCTGCGGCCGGCGCGCCCGCGCGGGCTCCGGCGCACTTCGCCGAGGGCCTGCAGGGTCGCGCGCAGGCCGGCCATGAGCGCGCGCGCCTCGCGCGCCGGACCGCCGATCGATTCCTGGACGCTGGCCACCGTTTGTTCGATGCGCGCGGCGAAGTCGCCGAACATACGGTCGGCCCGCTCGACCTGAGCCGTCGCAAGCGCCGCCGCGCGCGCCGCATCGCGGCCGATCGCCGTCGCGTGACCGATCAGCGGCCTGATATCCTGCTCGAATCGATCGACCGCGACGCTCACCTGCCGCATGGCGCGGCCGGCAATGACGATGACGGCGATCTGGATCACGGCGGTGGCGAGGGTGGCCACCGCGATGATGCCGAGAAAGACGTCAGCCCAGACCATCACGCGTTTTCCTTGCGCGCCTGCTGATACGCGTCACGGCCGCGCTCGATTGCGGATGACAGCGTCTCGCGCCCCTGGTTCAGTACTTCGCGCCCCTTGGCTGCGGCCTCCGCCGCCTTGACCCGAGCCTCGCCGGCGCGTTCCCCGAGGAATTCGCGGGTCTCACGGCCGGTCGCCGGTGCATACAGCAGCGCCACCGCTGCTCCGCTCACCGCACCGAGAATGAACGCCAGAAGAATGCTGCCTGCCCCTGCGCCGTCGTCTTGTGCCATTAGAAGATGCTCACTTTGATGTTGAGATACTTCCGCGGATCCTTGTAGATCGCGTCCAACAGCTTGCGGAAATCGTTTACCGCGCCATTCATGTTCTCATATAACTGCTTATCTTTCAGCAACTGACCGGCCGTCCCCTCGCCGTCGTTCAAGCGCGCCACCAGCGCATCGAGCTTTTCGGTGACGGCGTTGAATTTGTTGAACAAGCTCGGGTCGGTCAACAGCTTGCCGGCGGTGCCCTCGCCGCGGTTCAGCCGATCGGTCAACTCCTTGATGTTGGCTGTCGCCGAGGTCAGCGAATTCGACAAGGCGTCGTCTTTGAGCAGCTTGCCGAGGCTCCCCTCGCCGGCGTCGAGCCGCCTGGTGACGTCTTCGATGCTCGCAAGCGAAGCCTCGAGTGACTTGGCGGCCTTGGGGTCCTTCAGCAGCCGGCCGATCGATCCGCGGCCTTCCTGCAGTTCACGGGTCATCTGGCCGGCCGTGGCCACGAACTGATTCAATTCTGCATACAGACGCTCGTCGGTCAGCAGCTTTCCAGCCGTCCCCTTGCCCGACCGCAGGTCCTTGATCATGCCGGTCAACTGATCGATGGTGTCGGTCGCCTGCTCGGCAACGTCCGCGAACTGCCCCTTCGACTTGGCCGACTTCACATAGCCATATTCGTCAACCGGCGTGCCGCTGGTCTCCGGAGAGATGTCCACCGCGCTCGATCCGAGCAGGGAAATCGAGCCGAGTGTCGCCACCGACTTGTCCGTGATCCGCTCGCGGACGTTCTTGTTCACGTCGAACACCACATCCACTTGGTCACCGGCAAACTCGATGTGCTTGACGGCGCCGACCTGCACGCCGGCCACCCGCACCGGGGATCCATCGGCGAGTCCGGCGACGTTCGGGAACCGCGTCTTCAGGGCGTAGCGCTGCCAGAAAAAGCCCTTGCCGGCGGAGAGGCTGAAGACCAGCACCGAGGCAATCACGATGGCGGCCATCGTCAACAGACCGACTTTGAGTTCCGACCAGGCCAGCGATCTTGTTCGAGGCATCTTGTCTCTCAGCTCAGGAAATTCTTGATGTACGGATCGGTCGACGCACGCAGCTGCTGCGCATCGCCCTCGAAGACGATGTCGCCTTCGCGGACCATGATGAACTCGGCCTGACGCTCTTTCTCCGGAGGTGCCCGGACGATGCGGACGGTGCCGTCGGCGGCGCGCTCGGCCGTATTTTCGGCGACGAAAAACGCGTCGCGCAGCTGATGCGTGACCACGATCGAGCTGACGTGCTCGAGGTCGCGCAGTTTGATGATTTCTTCGTCCACCGTGGTCGCGGTGATCGGATCGAGGCCGGTGGTGGCCTCGTCGTAGAGCAGGATGCGCGGCTTGAACGCCATCGCCCGGGCTATCGCGACCCGGCGGCGCTGCCCGCCCGACAGCTCGGACGGCATCCGGTTGAGGAAGTCGCCCAGACCCACCCAACCGAGCACCTCTTTGACCCGCTCGTCAGCCTCGGGGATCGGCATGGTGCTCTCCTCGTACAGCTTGTAGCCGACGTTTTCGCGGACGGTCAGTGAGTCGAAGAGCGCGCCTTCCTGAAAAATCATGCCGAGGTCGGCGCGTACCCGCATCATGTCGCGCTCGGACAGCTCGTCAACCCGCTCACCGTTCACCCAGACCACGCCGCCGTCCGCGCGCAGGAGCCCGGTGATGATCTTCAGAATCGTCGACTTTCCGGAGCCGCTGGCGCCCAGGATGATTTTGGTGTGGCCCGAGATCAGCGTGAAGCTGATGTTCTTCAGCACCACCTTCTCGTCGAACGCCAGGTGAACCTGATCGAACATCACTACCGGCGCACCCGGTTCGCTGAGGATCTCTGCCGCCGTCGGGGTCGCTGACGTCTCCGCCATGTCAATACATCGTGGCAATGAGAATCTTGGTCACGAAAAAGTCCACGGCGATCACGCTGACCGATCCGGTCACGACCGCGACGGTCGTTGCTTTACCGACACCCTGCGTGCCGCCGGTCGTGCGCAGGCCGACATGGCACGCCGTGGTCACGATCACGAAGCCAAGCACGAACGGCTTGATCAGGCCCATCCACACGTCCTGGGTGTACAGCGCTTGCGTCACCGACGACCAGTAGACGCCGGATGCCACCTGCAACTGGAACACCGACACCAGCCAGCCGCCGAGGATGCCGACGAAATCGGAGATTATGGTGAGCACGGGAGCCATGAAAAAGCCCGCCAGGACCCGCGGCGCCACCAGTTTTCGGATCGGATCGGTGCC
>DASXIR010000301.1:0-6252 GCA_036497895.1 Vicinamibacterales bacterium
GAACCTCGCGTGGGGCCTCGAGCAGCTGACGCTGTCGGCGCTGCGCAACGTCATCGGCCAGCTCGACCTCGACCACACGCTTTCCTCGCGTGACACCACCAACACGCAGCTGCGGGCCGCGCTCGATACGGCGACGCAGCAGTGGGGCGTGAAAGTGATGCGCATCGAGCTCAAGAACATCACGCCGCCCGAAGAGATCCGGCTGACGATGGAAAAGCAGATGACCGCGGAGCGGACGCGCCGCGCGGTCGTCACCACGGCGGAGGGCGAGAAATCCTCGGCGATCCTCCGCGCCGAGGGTCAGAAGCAGTCGCAGATCGTCAACGCGGAAGGCTCCAAGGAAGCGGCCATCCTCGCGGCGGAGGGTCAGGCGCAGGCTCGTCTGCGCGTCGCCCAGGCGGAGGCGCAGGCGATTCAGCTGGTGTCGCAAGCACTGGGCGGCGGGACCAGCCCGGCGCAATATCTCATCGCCCAGAAGTATCTCGAGGCTCTCGGACAGATCTCGACGAACGCGCAAAAGCTCGTGTTCATGCCGTACGAAGCCAGCGGGATCATGGCGTCGCTCGGCGGAATCAAGGAGCTGTTGCAACCGAAATAAAACCGCCTGAAAGACAAAAAGTCGCTCCGGGCCGCGTCACACTGCTGAGCGACGAGCGGGTCGTCCTGCGCACCGATCGCGATCCGGTCGTCGTCTTCGGCACGCCGTGGCACGGCGACGCGCGATCGTCGGCCGGAAGCCCTGCTACACGCTCGGGTTCGTGCCTGACCAGTCCGCGATCGACGCGCTGGCAACGCTGATCTTCGGCCGCTGACACTCGGCCGCCGACACCGGTCCGCCGATTAATCGCGATCGCGCAGTCGGGTGAGCACGCGGCGCAGCGCCTGGTCGGTCTCGCGCAGGTGGACGATCGCCTCCTCGGCGTACTTCACGACCTCGCGCGTGATCGAGGTATTAGCGTGAGCGAGGTCGGCGCGCGCCAGGTCGAGGGCCGACCTCACGCCGCGTAAATCGTCGGCCGACTTCCCCACCGCTTCGCTCAAGGCCGTCAGCGAGTCCTCGACTGTGACTGTGGCTTTGTTGTCGTTACCGCTCATGAATCACCCCATTGAGAAGGAACCATCAAGACGCGTACCGCTCAGCGCGACGCCTGTGCGTTGAGCTGGAGCGCGGTCGGATGGGTCGGTTGATAGAGGCCGAGCTCGCCGCCGCTCGGCAGGCGCACGGTGGTCTTCACACCCCACGCTTCGGTGCTGACGTCGGTGCAGCCGACGCCTTTCGCTTTGAGCGCGGCCACCGTCGCGTGCAGATCGTCGCACATCAGGTAGACGACGGCGCCAAGGTGATGGTGTCCGGCGTGAACGGGCTCGGGATTACCGTTCGACGGATGGACGGCCGCCTCTGCCGGTGGCAGACCGAACAGCAACCAGCCGCGGCCGATGTCCATGGAGGGGAACTGCAGCGCGTCGCGAAAGAACGCTCTATCCGCTTCGGGGTCGTGGCTGTAGAACAGAACGTGTACGCCATTGATCATGGCGCACAGTCTACTGCCGGATCGCTGTCAATGGACGGCGATGGTTATTGATAACCCCGCGTCAGCAACCGCTTCGCGCCCACGCGGTAGTAGCCGGTCGAAACCTCGGGAACGTCCCACCCCATCGAGTCGGCCATCCGGTCGTAGATGTTGAACAGGAAGGCCACCTCAAGGGCCTCGCGAATCGCCTGCTTCGACACACCCGTTTGTACGACCGCGCGGACATCTTCAACGTCCAGATGAGCGTGATCGAGCGTCATTTTCTTGAGCAGGCCCAGGGTCGCGCGAAGCGGCTCGGCGATCGGCGCGGTCGTGTAGTCGTCGAGCACCTGCTGGACGAGACTGTCGTTGTCGAGAGCGGACGCCGCGACCGCGGCGTGAGCGTTGGTTCAAAAATGACAGTGATTCATCCGCGACACGAACGCCGCGAACAACTCACGATCTCCCACCGACCACGCAGAGGGCCCGCGCATGACGGCATGGGTGTGGGCCGAATGGTGCCGGCCGAAGAGGTGACGACGGTAGCGAAGGGTGCGAACGACGTCGGGCGCGCGAAATCCTGACACCGCGCGGACGAAGCGATAGAACAGGCGCGCGGACAGACTGTCGCCGCGTTCGACGTTCGAGAGTCTCATGCGTCCTCCAGCACGCGGTGCGCCGCAGCGAGCCGTTGGCTGGCCGCGCCAAACGCCGCCGCCAGCATGATCTCGAACAGCTGCTCCTCGGTGTAGCGCGACCGGAGGGCGTCGAGATCCTGATCGACGACCGTATAGGCGCGCGTCTGGATCTTCTGCACCAGCGCCGCGAGTTCCGGGGGCGGCTGACCCGAGGCGATCGCCTGACGCAGTTCCACCGCTGTCGCTCCTGGACTATCGAGCAGCGCGGCCGCCGTCGTGGTTCTCAAGGCGTCGTATGGATCGGGCACGCGGATATCTTAACCCGTGAACATCAGCCCGGCTCCGATTGGAATGGCGTTCGATACACTGTCCTCATGCTTGTTGTGCTCAGCGGACTTCCCGGAGTCGGCAAGACCACGATCGCGCGTGAGTTGGCCGCCGCAATGCGCGCTGTTTACGTGCGTATCGACTCAATCGAGCAGGCCCTGCGTAACGCGGGATGGAGCGTCGGGGCTGAAGGTTACAACGTCGCCTACGCCGTCGCGGAGGACAACCTCAGGCTCGGGTCGAATGTCGTTGCCGATTGCGTGAATCCATGGCCCCTGACGAGGAGCGAGTGGCTGTCGGTGGCTACTCGTGCTGGCATTTGTGCCGTCAATGTTGAAGTCGTGTGCTCGGATGTCGACGAGCTTTCGTCCTCGAAGATGATCCCGATCGGATTCGCTGGCTGTGCGAGCGGTTGTTCGGTCACGACTGGACGTGCATTCTAGACCGTCGTCCCGGGTTGCCACGTTTTGCGCTTTTGCAACAGACTCGGATCGTGCATCTGCGCCGAGACCACCGATGGGTTGCCCGCTTGAGCAGCGGCTGTTCATGCCTGGCTCTGTGGGCCACCGCATGGCTCTGCTTTTCTCTCCCTGTGTCGCCACAGGAACGCCCCTTGCCAGAGGCGCAACAGTTCATTGCCTCTGTGCGAAGCCACCTGCAAACCGATCGGCAGCTCCTCAGCCAATACACTTTTCTCGAGCGCGACGCGAATATTCACCTCAGCAAACTCGGAACCGTGACGACCGGACCCGTCCAGGTGTTCGAAATCTACCCGGGACTGGAGCCGGGAGACACATATCGCCGATTGATTGAGGAGGACGGCAAGCCACGGGATGCTCGAGACCTCAGTAAAGAGGACATGCGCCGACAGAAGCAGGTCCTCGATGGTTTGGAGCAGCGCAAACGTGAAACGCCTGACCAGCGCGAGCAGCGCCGTCGACGGCAGGCAGAGGCGCAGTCTAAGGAGCGATCGGAACTGGATGATCTCGGCCTGGTCTATCAGTTCACGCTGATCGAACGACAGCAGATCGACGGCCGCTCCGTGATCGTGATCGACTTCGCACCGCGGCCCAACCCAACCCCGAAGACCCGGGTGGGAGAGGAAATGTCGAAGGTGAGAGGGCGCGCGTGGGTGGCGGAGAGCGACTACGAGCTTGTTCGCGTGAACGTGGAGGTGCTCAAGGATTTTGGCGTCGCGTGGTCCTTCGGTAAGATCTATTCCGGTTCGACGGCGTCATACGAGCGCACGAAGATCAATGACGAGGTGTGGCTGCCTTCACGGTTGCAGATCAAGGCGGCGGGACGGGTGCTCATTCGGCGATTTCAGGTTGAGTCGGTCACCGAATATTCGAATTATCGAAAATTTTCGGTGCACACCGATACCGACTTCCGCCCCAAATAGCGTACTCACCGAGACTGCTCCGAAGAAGCCGCCTGGAGATGCACGTGTCCCATCAGACCGCCATCGGCGTGGTCGAGGATGTGGCAATGAAACATCCACATACCGGGCCGCTCGTCGAACACGACGACAAAGCGGATCGTGCCATCGATCGGTACATTGAGCGTGTCCTTCCATGCCATGGGCCGAATCGGTTGAAGATGTTCGTCCAGCGGCAGGAAGGAGAAGCCGTGCAAGTGCATCGGATGGTCCCACTTCGAGCTGTTCTTGACCGTCCAGATCTGAGTCTCGCCGATCCTGGCCAGGAACGGTTTCGCCTTCCAGAACGGCACGCCGTTCACATGAAACTCCGACTTCCCATCCGGTCCCGCAGGCGGCAGGGTCAACTCGACGTTCACCTGCGTGGCTCCGCCGAGAGCCGGCGGCACGATATCGCGATGCACCGTGGGCAGCGGGTAGGTCGGCAGCGTCGGTTGGTCGCTGAACGCAATCGTCAGCACATCTTCAGGGGAACGATATTCCACGCTGCCGTAGCCGCGATTGTAGAGATCCGCAGTCAACGTGAGCGTCCCGCCGGGCGGCCCCTTTGGCGTCACGATGACATCGACCCGCTCGCCTGGCGTGATGAGCAGCGCATCGGTCGTCTCCGGACGCTCCTGCAGGCCGTCGTCACTGCCGATGACGTAGAAGTCCTGGCCTTCGAGATCGAGCCGAAAGAAACGGCTCTTGGCCGCGTTGACGATTCGCCAGCGCTGCGGTGCGCCTGAGCGCGCTCGGAGCGTCGGGTGAATCTTCCCATTCGCCAAGACGTAGATGCCCTCGCGGCCGAAGACCATGCCGGCCGGGCCGCCCGTGTCTGCCGAATCCACCGCCCCGTGATCGTCGAAGCCGATGTCGCTCAGTACCAGCGTGAGTTGATCGGCGATGCCGACGCCGTCGTCTGGATCCTCCACGAGCAGGGCACCGTAGAGGCCGAATCCCACCTGCGCCGCGGACATCACGTGCGGGTGATACCAATACAGGCCCGCGTCGCGGACCACGAAATCGTAGGTGAAGGTGCCGCCGGGCTTGACTTCCGGTTGCGAAATGTCCGGCACGCCGTCCATCTCGATTGGCAGGCGCACGCCATGCCAATGAATCGTGGTCGGTTGGGGAAGGGCATTGGTGAAATGCACGATCACACGGTCGCCGACGTGGGCGCGAATCAGCGGTCCGGGGAGCCCGCCATCATAGGTCCAGGCCCGCACGGTCTTCCCCGCTGCGACCTCGACATCGGCGACCCGAGCGTTCAGATCAATTTCGACGATTTTCGGATCTGGGTTGTTGTCGTGCGCTTCAAGCAGCTTGAGGCCGCGATCCCAATCGACTGGCGCCATCGAGCCGGATTCCGCAGCCACGGGTGCCGATGCCGCCAGCATCAGCGCTGCCGACGCGAGGGCGATTCGACGCTGCCACATAAATATGTATTGAGGATACATGTTTAAGGTAGGATTGGCAAGCAACCGGAGGCGCCTCTGACGCTCACGAAGTTTTCGGACTATTCACTGCGGCTGCTGCTCTATCTGGGACTGCACGAGGGCCGGCTGGTGTCGATCGGCGAGATCAGCCGCGCCTATGGCGTGTCGCCGCACATCATGGTCAAGGTGGTGCAGTTGCTGGTCAAGCAGGAGCTGGTCGCCAGTGTCCGCGGCCGGAGCGGCGGCCTGCGTCTGAACAAGCCGCCGGCGGAGATCAACGTGGGCCGGCTGATTCGACGCACCGAGCCGGGGTGGGACCTGGTCGAATGCTTCGACGGCGTCAGCAACACCTGCCCGATCGACGGCGCCTGTGGATTGAAAGGCGCGCTGAAGCGCGCGCAGCGCGCGTTCTTCGACGTTCTCGACGACCACACCCTGGCTGATTTTCTGCCTCGGGCACCGGCGCTGATCCGGCTTCTGAACCAGTCTCTCGAAGCGCATCCATAAACCCACCGCTGATGCCAGTCAGGCCATAAGCTCCAACCCGCCGCCATTCGCGCGTGTCTCCGGACTTACCTCACGCCCCTGATCCTTCCGATCGCCTTCGATCGCGTACTCGGCGCCGTCTCATGGCCTTTTTCCTCGTTTGAGCGTCTAAGCAGGTGACCTAGCGAAAGGACGCCTGGTGACGCGATCCGTCTTGTTCACAGCCGTGGTGGTGGGGGCCGTTGTCTCGATCCAGAACCCAGGGGTTCGCGCACAAGCGCGCGACGCCGGCTCCGTGCTGGCCGCCGCCCGAGAGGCGCTCGGCGGCGATCGGGCGCTCGCCGCGGTCAAGACTTTCATTGCGACCGGGCGCACGCGCCAACTCCGGGGCGACAACCTCGTGCCGATCGAGTTCGAGATCGCCTGCGAGCTGC
>DASXIR010000302.1:0-2311 GCA_036497895.1 Vicinamibacterales bacterium
GTGCGCGGTCGCCGTTCCCACGTACTGCGTATACGCGGCGACCCAGTTCTTTTTCAGCGCCGTCTGCGCCTGCTTGAGCGTCAGGGTGCCGTCGCAGACCATCGCGTGCAGCTTCTGTTCAAGCGCGTCCTTCCTGGCCGCGCTCCATTCGCCTTTCACCGGCTCGGGCCACAGGTTCTCGATATCGTCGCTGCCGCCCAATTCCGGCGGCACCAGATAGTCGAGCACGTCGCCCTCGGCTCGCTCCACTCGCAGTCCATAGCGGCCGAAGGCTTCTTCCTTCATCGAGTCCTTGATCGGCTTGACCGTCGAGGCGAAATCAGCCGCGCAGACCTGCTCTTTTGTGACCTTCTTGGTGTTGCCCGGTGTCAGAAATGAGTTCGGCAGACCCGCTTGCTGTGTATCAGCCGCCACCGAAATCACTGCCGCGCCAACGAAACCAACGATGATGCCCATCTTCAACATGTGATTGTGCTCCTCTTGGGGAAGTCGTGAATGACTTCAACGAGGTGCAACTCGCGCTCCCGGCTGGTCTCGGCGGATTTGCGAAAAACGCCAGTAAATTCACGCGATGACGTTCATGTGACGGGAACACAATTGTCCGGCCGATCAGATGGACGGACAATTTTGACTGAACCAGAACACTGGTTCGAATCGAGCTCTTCTACTGAAGGGTCACTTTCTTCGACGCTGCCGCGCTCGGAACAGCGCCTTCCAGGAGCTGCTCGATCTCGAAGACGCGTCCGTTCGCGATCACACGACGGACTTTATGCAGGGTGGCGACGTCCGCGAGCGGATCGCCGTCGATGACGATCAAGTCGGCCAGCTTCCCGGCTTCCACCGTACCGGCATCGAGGTCGAGCGCTTTCGCAGGATTCACGGTCGCGGCCTTCAGCGCGTCGAAGTTCGACATGCCGGCAAGGGTGTAGGCGAGAATTTCGCCGTGCAGGTTGATCGCGTTCGGCGTGTCGGTACCGGCGACGATGAGCCCGCCGGCACGCTGCACGTCGACGACCATCTTGCCGTTGCCGACAGCTGGATCCTGCGCGGCTGCGCCAGGCGCCACCATCTGCGCGACTTGCGTCTGCATCCATTGCGGATACAGCTTGAAGCGCGCATCGTCCTTCAGCGATGGCTCGAGCTCGAACAGGCGTCGCGCCGCGCCGAACATGGTCGGCGTCAGGATCCGCTGGCTCTTGCCGAACAACTGAATCACATCGTCGTAGGCCCGCTGCATGGTCGCCATCTTCGGTGAGTAACCGCGCCGGCTGGTGGCCGAGGTGTGCTCGGTGTTGTCAACGCCGACGAAGGCCGCCGGATAAATCTCGTGCGTCGCGACGGGGACGCCGATGCCATGCGCGAACTCGACCATCCGCTTCTGCTGCAAGTCGGGCAGGCGCACGTAGCTCTTGATCAGGTCGTACTGCAACACCTTCGCGCGCTGCAGTTCCATCTCGAAATGCGCCGGGCTCGAAATCGCGATGCCCATCTTGTAGTAGACGCGCTGCCACTCCATCAGATTGCCGGTGCCATAGACGCGCGGACCGACCCGCACGCCCGCTTCGTTGGACTCGCGTTCTTCGACCGGTTCGTATGGCGTGTTGCCGGGACTGCGAAGCGTCGTGATGCCGAACGCCAGCCAGGCACGGCCGGCGGATTCGCCGAAGTCGGGCTGTAAGTGGGAGTGAAACTCGATCAACCCGGGCATGACAGTGAGATTCGTGGCGTCCACGACTGGTGCTCCAGAATGATTTGCGTCCGCGTGCGGTAGGACACTGACGATCCTGTTGCCATCGACCACGATGTCGACGTTGGTGCGCTCGGTCGGCGTCTTCATGTCGATCAGTCGCACGGCATGCACGACCAGGTGACCAGTCGGAATCGCGGGTGCGTATTTCAGGTCGAGCGGCACCGTCCGCGTCTCGCCCGATTCGACGTCCACGATCTTCAGTTTGTCGAGCGACTGATACAGCACGTGACGCGAGTCGCCCTGCCAACTGGGCATGTGCGCGCTCTCGCTGGTGATATGACGCGGTGGGCCGAGCGGTTCACCGTTCGCAGCGACCGGCCACACCGCGAGTACACCCTCGTAAATCGCCGCCATCTTGGTGCCGTCCGGCGACCACGCCGGACCGCAACCACCCCGCGAGTCGATCGACAGCATCGGCACAGGCGCGAACCATTGATCGTCGCGTCCATCGGGATGCAGCGCCGCCGCCGGACTCGACGTCGTGTCCGCGGCGATCGTCAGGATCTGATTCGTGCCTTCGCGGAAGCGCTTTGTCATCGGCGCGATGCCGGCGATCGCGAC
>DASXIR010000303.1:0-42227 GCA_036497895.1 Vicinamibacterales bacterium
CCGGTGACAACCTGCCGGTCGGAATCTCGTTCTTCGGTCCGGCGTTCAGCGAGCCGAAACTGCTCGCGCTCGGATTCAGCTTCGAGCAGGCGACGCACGCACGGCGCCTGCCGGTCCACACGCCGGCACGGCCAGGCGAATCGATTCCGATGCCGTAGAAACAATCGATCGAGTGGGGGCGGAGCAAGCTCCGCCCCTACGCGATCAGTGTAGGGGCCGAGCTTGCTCGGCCCAAATCAGATAGGCGCCGAGCTTGCTCGGCCCAAGGAGCGCATCCCGAATGTCCATTCTCGACGAAAACAGACGACGGTTCATGGCGACGTTTGCTGGCGTGGGACTCGCGTCCACGCTTGCGCCGGGCATCGTGTGGGCCCGGATGCAGGACGCCGGCACGCAGACCATCACGCTGGCGATGGTCGCCGATGCGCTGAAGCTCTCCGGCATCGAGATGACGGAGGACGAACAGAAAGCGCTGGTCGACAACGCCAATCAGAATCTGAAGCGCTACAACGATCTGCGCAAGATTCACATCCCGAACGACGTGTCGCCGCCGTTTCACTTCAGCCCGGTCACGCCGGGCATGACCGTCAGCCGCAAGGCGATCCCGTTCACGCTGAGCGCGCCGCCGTCGGTGAAACGCCCCTCGAATCTCGAGGACGCGGCGTTCTGGCCGGTTCGCCATCTCGCCGAACTGATCCGCACCCGACAGGTCACCTCGCTCGAACTCACCGACATGTACCTCGGACGGTTGCACCGCTACAACGGTCTGCTCAACAACGTCGTGACGTTTCTCGACGACCACGGCCGCGCGGAGGCGAAGAAGGCTGACGCGGAAATCGCCGCAGGCAAGTACAAGGGACCGCTGCATGGCATTCCGTGGGGCGCCAAGGACATCATCTCCGTCAAGGGTTTCAAGACGACCTGGGGATCGCCGGCGTTCAAGGACCAGTCGTTCGACTACGACGCCAGCGTCATCGAAATGGTGCGCGAAGCCGGCGGCGTGCTGATCGCGAAGCTGGCCACCGGCGAACTCGCCGGTGGTGATAACTGGTTTGGCGGTCAGACCAGGAATCCGTGGGACCCGACACAGGGGTCGAGTGGATCGTCGGCGGGTCCTTCGTCTGCCACGGCGGCCGGCTGCGTCGGCTTCGGCATCGGCACGGAAACGAGTGGATCGATTCTGAGTCCGTCGGCGCGCTGCGGTCTTGCCGGCCTGCGCCCGACGTTTGGTCGCGTCAGCCGTTACGGCGTCATGGCGCTGTCGTGGACGCAGGATCGCCTCGGCCCGATCTGCCGCTACGCCGAAGATTGCGCAATCGTGATGCACACCATCTCGAAGCCTGACGGCCGCGACATGAGCGTCACCGATCTGCCTTTCAACTGGGACGCGCATACCGACATCAAGAAACTGCGCGTCGGCATCATCGAGGAATCGTTCCGGGAGCTGACCAATCCGGCGGCCCGCGCGAACGCCGAGAAATCGCTGGCGACGCTCAAGTCGCTCGGCGTCGCGACGTTCATCCCGGTGTCGGTGCCCGACGTTCCGGTGAATCAAGGCGGCTTCGCGGTCGAGTCAACCGTGTTCTTCGACGAGTACGCGCGGTCGGGTCAGATGAAGACGGCGCGTGGCGGTGGGAGAACCAACGGCCGCCTGGTGCCGGCGGTCGAATACCTGCAATCGCAGCGCGTGCGGATGATGATGATGATGAAGCTCGCCGAAGCCACCGCGCAGGTCGACGTCTACATTGTCGGGTCGAACAACATCGGCGGCACCGGGGCGCCGGGTGGTCGCGGTGACGGACGCGGCGCGGCTGGCGGTCCGCCGCCTGAGGATCGTCCGCAGACGCCGACCCAGCGCCATTCGAACATGGCCAACCTGGCGTGCTATCCGGCGATCAATGTGCCGAACGGCTTCAGCGAAACCGGCAGTCCGACGAACTTCACGATCTTCGCGCAGCCGTACCGCGAGATGGAGATCATCGCGCTGGCGAAGGCGTATCAGGACGTCGCCGGATTCCACCTCATGAAGCCGGCGAAACTCGCGGTCGGGACGGCGTAAAACGAACAGGGGACGGTGCAAGGCCGTCCCCTGTTCTTACCAGCCCAGAATTTTCGCGAACATCAACGGCGCGACGATCGTCGCGTCCGACTCGATGATGAACTTCGGCGTCGACTCGCCCAGCTTGCCCCAGGTGATCTTCTCGTTGGGGACGGCACCCGAGTACGAACCGTAGCTCGTGGTCGAATCGCTGATCTGGCAGAAGTAACCCCAGAGCGGTATGTTCGGCATCCTCAGATCCTGATGCAGCATCGGGACGACGCAGATCGGGAAGTCGCCGGCGATACCGCCGCCGATCTGGAAGAAGCCGATCGAGGATGCCGGCGCCGTGCGCTGGTACCACGCCGCCAGCGCCATCATGTACTCGACACCCGACTTCATGGTCTGGACCGACTTGAACTTGCCGCTGATTGCGTGTGCGGCGAACACGTTGCCCAGCGTCGAGTCTTCCCAGCCCGGCACGAAAATCGGCAGGTCGGCATCGCTCGCCGCCAGCAGCCAGCTGTTGCGCGGATCGATCTCGTACAGCGGCTCGAGCACCTTGGACCGCAGCAGCCGGTACATGAACTCGTGCGGAAACAGCCGCTCGCCGGTCGCGTCCGCGGCCACCCATTCCTGCAGCACGACGCGTTCGATGCGACGCATCGCCTCTTCCTCGGGGATGCAGGTGTCGGTGACGCGGTTGAGATGGCGGTCGAGCAGCGCCTGCTCGTCTTTCGCGGTCAGGTCGCGGTAGTGCGGCACGCGCTCGTAGTGGTTGTGCGCCACCAGATTGAAGACGTCTTCCTCGAGATTGGCGCCGGTGCAGCAGATGCCGTGGACCTTGCCGCTGCGGATCATCTCGGCCAGCGAGATGCCGAGTTCGGCGGTGCTCATCGCGCCCGCGAGTGTCACCAGCATCTTGCCGCCGGACTCGACGTGCTGATGGTACGCATTCGCCGCGTCGATCAGCGTAGCGGCATTGAAGTGCAGAAAATGGCGATCGATGAACGCTGAAACAGGGCCGGCAGTTCGGCTCATGTTGTGTTCCTCGGCGACTGGGTGACATGCCGGGGAGTGGGTCGCGACAGCTCACCCGGGGCGCGGGCCTACGGTCGCACGGGGCAACCGCCATCGGCACACAAGGTGGCTTTAGAACGAACTACGTATTGTTGATCACAATTGAGGGAAACGCACGACGACTTGAGCCGGCGCGTTCGTGCGGGAACGCCCGGCGGCCGCGTCAGAATCGGATGATCGAACGCCGAACACTCCCAACCAGACCTCCCAGCCGACCACACGGACCCGGTGGCTGAGTAGTCTGCGTGTGCGGTTCCGATCGGACGTGCAGCAAATTGTCGCACCCGAGCCTGCGCCGAACGCCGTTACACTTGAACCGGCGCGCAAAATGGATTCTGCAACTGGATCTGAGCAGGCGGCCCGGTATCTGGCGGCGACGCCCTCGCCGACCTTCGCGGTGCCGTCGCTGCCTCGTGTGGAATGGGAGCATATTCAGCGTGTGCTGGCCGACTGCGGCGGGAATCTCTCGCAGGCGGCGCGGCTCCCGGGTATTCACCGCCGCTCGCTCCAACGTAGACTCTGGAAAGATCCCGTGCCGGAGAATCAGTGAATCGGTTGACAGCCGCCTTGCGTGCGACCGCTGTGGCCCTCGCGTTGACTGGAGTGCGGCTGCTGGCGCACGACGTCGTCGTCGATCAGGTGATCGACATGAACATCGCGGTCCGCGGTCCGCAGCTGGTGGTGCACTTGCGTGTGCCCGCAACGGTGCTGGCAGATGCGAATCTGCCGAGGCTGCCCGATCGCACGATCGATCCATCTCGCGCCAGACCGCTGCTGCCCGGAATCGCGGCGGATGTCGCGCGCAATCTCGATCTGCAGCAGGGTGAGAATGCGTTCGCGGCGCCGACCGCGACGGCTCGCGTTGGCGACGATCGCCGGTCGGTTGATGTCGAACTTGTCTACACCGGCGGCGTCTCCGGGTCCGTGTCAGCTCGATTGAACGCGTTTCGCGCCGTCGAAGGGCCGGCGCGCACCAACCTGCGCTATTCGACAGCTTCCGGGACCGAGCAATTGCTGACCGTGACCGGACCGCCGGTCCGCGTTCAGCTCGACCCGTCAACTCTGGATGTGGCCCGGCAGTTCATCGCACGCGGGGTCCGAGCGGTGTTCGCAAGCGGTGACGAGCTGCTGTTCGTGTTGTGTCTGCTGTTGCCGCTGCGACAGCCTCGTCTGGCGATCGCACTCTTCGCCGCCATTGCTGCGGGACAGCTCGGCGCGATGATCATCGTTGCGTCCCAACCGGCGCTCGCAGCAGCGACCGTCACGGCGGCGGGCGTGGCGGCCGCGTCGGTGGTGGTCATCGCGGGACTTCAGAACGTCGTCGAGGCGCGACCGGCACGAGTGATGGTGCTTGCCGCATTGTTCGGCGTGTTGGGTGGCGTTTCGCTGGGTAACACCCTGGCTGCCTCGGCGCCATTTGGCGGATCCCATACGTGGCTGGCGACGATCTCGTTCGTCGTCGTTACGTTGATCTGCGAGCTGTGGCTTGGCGCCGTGGGCTGGGGCACGCGGCTGTGGCTCGACCAGCGCCGAACGCCGGCGCGGACCCTGTCTGTTCTCGGATCAGTGCTCATCGCCCACGAAGCGGTCCATCGCGTCGTCGATCGTGGACATGTGTTGGCGCCATCGGCTGCCTTCGGCGGCGATCGCGCGATCATCTGGCTCACCCTGGTCTGGGCGAGCGTGATGCTCTGCTTTGCGTTGGTCAATCGCCTCTCGGCTGCGGATCCGTCCGGTTCGATCCGCGGCCGGGGCGTGGCGCGAAGCCGATGACTACGGTCGTCCAGCCGGCTGGCGGTTCCAATCAGGGTGGACGGGAACGAATCGGTGTGCTCGCGGTCGCCGGCGCGGTGGTGATGATCGTAGTCGCCTACCTGGCGTTCAACGCCGGAAACACGGACAGCCGGCGTGGTCTCCTCCCATACCAGGCGCTCGCGAACACCTTGCCCGAATCAGATCAACAGCAGTTCACAGCTCTACGGCAGAAGCTGGTCAACGCGGAGGCCGAACGTTCGCGTGTCTCGAGCTGGCCGAGCGCCGAGTCACTCGGTCTGCCGGGCGCAGGTTATCGGTGGACGCGTTTCGACCGCGGCGTTGTCACCAACTATTTCGGTCAGCCGGCTGATGCTTCACAGCCGGCCTGGCTGGTCGAAATTCAAGAACCGGAGCCTGGCACTGCGCCGGATCCTGCGCCCAACGACGAGGAACATCATCGACTGGCGGACGGAACCACCTTGCACGTCTATCTATGGACTCATCGTTTCGGTGGACAGGTGCCAGCCGAGTTCGTTCCGGCGCCGCAGAACACCGGCTGGGTCGAAGTCTTCGCCCAGGTACCGAACCCGGTCTATGCCATCAAGAGGTAGGAAGCCATGACTCGTCGCCGACTCTGGTCGCTCGGGCTCGCCGTCGTTGTCGCGATGCAGATCGCACCTGATCGCGCCGCGGCGCAAACCAAGCCGACGCTGAAGATTGGCGTCACGCTGCATCCCTATTATTCGTGGACCAAGAACATCGTCGGTGACCTGCCTGGCTACGAGGTGCGGCCGATCCTGCCGGGCGAGATCGACGCCGGCGACTATCAACCTCGTCCTGACGACATCAAGAAGCTGGTCGACCTCGACGCCATCGTGATCAACGGCATCGGCCACGATGATTTCATCATGCCGATGCTGAAAGCATCGGGCAACAAGAAGATCATCATCATCCGGCCAAACGAATTGACGCCGCAGATTCATGCCGCGCACGGCACCAGCGTCAACTCGCACACGTTCATTTCGTTCACCAACGCCATCCAGCAGACCTACGCGATCCAGCGCGCGATCGCGGCGCTCCGGCCGCAGGACGCCGTGGCGCTGCAGAAGAACGCCGGCGACTACGCGCGCCGCCTGCGGCTGATCAAATCGAAAGCGGCCCAGCAACTCGCCGAGGCGAAGATTACACGCGTCGTCACGGTCCACGATGGATACGGCTACCTGCTCCAGGAGTTTGGACTGGAGGTCGCAGGCGTCGTCCAGCCTGCGCACGGACTCACGCCCTCGGCCGCGGAGCTGCGGGACATGGTCAAGCTGCTGCAGAAGGACAAGATCAAGGTCGTCTTCAGCGAGGAGACCTTCCCGGAGGCAATGCTGAAGGTGCTGCGGGACGAAGGTGGCGCGCGGGTTTACATCATCACGCACATCGCGTCCGGCGCGTACACCGCGGACAAGTTCGAGCGCGAGATGCAGCGAAACGTGGACACGATGATCCGCGCCCTGGTCACCGAGGCATGAGCGACGCCGGCGAGCCAGTCGCACTGGTCGAAATCGACGGGGTCTCGGTGCGGCGCAACCGCGACGCGCTTCTCGAAGACGTCGTGCTGACGGTGCAGCGCGGCGGCATTCACGTTTTGATGGGACCGAACGGCGCCGGCAAGAGCACGCTGATTTCCGCCATCCTCGGGCAGATTCAATTCGACGGTCGCATTGCCCTGAACTGGGCCGGCAGCGGGACGATTGGCTACGTGCCGCAAAGCTTCGCCGTCGATCCCACGCTTCCAGTGACCGTCGGCGACTTTCTCGCGCTCACGCGTCAACGCCGGCCGGTCTGCCTCTGGCTGACCCGAGCGGCGCGGACCTCGATCGCGGCGCTGCTCGGCCGCGTCGGCCTCCCCGGGCTCGAAGCGCGGCCGCTGGCCGTGCTCTCAGGCGGCGAGCTGCGTCGCGTGCTGCTGGCGCACGCCCTCGATCCGGAGCCGGAACTCCTGATTCTCGACGAGCCCACCGCCGGTCTCGACGAATCGGCGATCCGCATTCTCGACGAGATCCTCCAGTCGCTGAAGCACGCGGGCAAGACGACGGTGCTGATGGTGTCGCACGACATGGAGCAAGTGCGTCGCGTTGCCGATCGCGTCAGTGTGCTCGACCGTCGCATCGTCGCCGACGGCGGCGTGGACATGCTCGGCCAGACCGGCATTCGCGAGCTGCTGCCGGCGACCCGCGATCGGAAGCTGGTTAAAGCATGACCACCTTCTATGCGTGGATCGGAAGCCTCGCGCAACGCGGGATTCTGCCAGCTGATTTCCAGTATCCGTTTCTCGTCCGCGGTTTCCTGTGCGTTCTGGTCCTGGCACCAATTCTCGGCGGCGTGAGTCATCTGGTGGTGACGCGGCGGATGGCGTTTTTCAGTGCGGCGCTCGGACAGGCGGCGATCACCGGCGTCGCGCTCGGACTGTTGCTCGGCGAGCCGCTCAATGCGCCGTATGGCGGCATGTTCGGGTTCTGCCTGCTCTCGACGCTGGCGATGGTGTACGTGAAGCGTCACGCGACCCTGCCTCCCGACACCCTCATCGGCGTCTTCCATGCGCTGACGCTCGGGCTCGGCCTGTGCCTGCTGGTAGCGCTGACGCTGCAGTTCAATGTGCATCAGGTCGAGTCGGTGCTGTTCGGCAGCCTGCTGACTGTCACCGATGCCGACCTCGGACTGCTGGTCGCAGTCGGCATTGTGGTCGGCGTCCTGCTCGTGCGGCAGTACAACAACCTCCTGCTCGACAGCCTGAGCCCGCCGCTGGCCACAGTCGCCGGTGCGGAGCCGGCCTATCTCGAGTACTTCTTCGCGCTGCTGCTGACGCTCTCGATCGTCGTGAGCCTGAAAATCATCGGCGCGCTGCTGGTCGAGGCGCTCATCGTGGTACCCGCGGCGGCCGCGCGGAACGTGGCGACCGGCACGCGCAGCTATCTCGCCTGGAGTGTCGCCGTGGCATTTCTGGCCGGTGTCGGCGGACTGGGCGTCTCGACCCGCTTCCTGGTGCCGACCGGCGGCGCGGTCGTGCTGGCGGTGACCGCGATCTTTTTCGTCACGCTGGCGGCGCGGTCGCTGCTGCGGCGGCGGCTGGCGTGACGGCGATGGCCGGCGCCATTCGCCGGATCGAAGTACGGCCGCTGTCGGCGCGCGTCGAGCTCGGCAACGTGGTCCGCTTCGGCATGGTCATCGTGGTCAGCGTGTGGATGTACCTGGCGACTGACAGTGGCACCTTTCATGGCGCCGCCGCCGATCGACGACATCTGCTGCCGTTCCAGGCGCTGATTCAGGATCGCCCTTCGACCGAACAACGGATGTTCCGGGAGCTGCAGGAAGGGCTGCTCGAAGCCGAGACCAGACGCGCCGACGCCGGCAGCTGGCCGGACGTCGCACGGCTCGCTGACGACGGCATCCCGCCATTCGCGCCAGATCCCACCGCCAAAGGTGGCGCCTATGACTGGCGCGTCGTACGCAGCGGAACGTTCGTCAACTACCTCGGACTGCCGCAGCGGCCGAACGCGCCGGCCTGGCTCGTGCTGATTCAGGAACCGGACCCCGGCGCGCCGCCTGATCCGGCCCGCGAGGACGAAGAACATCACCGGCTCGTGACCGGCGCGATGCTGCACGTCTCGACCTGGATCCGGGCGGACGCCAACATCGCGCCGCGAATTGTCCGCACGCCGCAAGCTGAGGGATGGACCCAGCTCTACGCGGTCGGACCGGCTCTGCCAATCAGCCAACCGCCGGCGATGGGTGGCGGCCGGTGATTCGAGTGCCATGGCGCCACGGGATCTCGTAAGCTGTGGACAGTCGAAGGCCTATGCGTTGGCTCGTTCTCGCCCTCGTCGTGGTTGCTGCGCTCGGTCTCGCGGCGTTCGTTTTCGTTCAGCGCAGCGGCGGATTCAGCGCGCGCGCCGAGCCGTCGATGATCGAGCACGTCGCGGCGCGTGCGATGCGGCACATGGCAATTCCATCGCGTGCCCGGGACGCCAGGAATCCGATTCCGTTTTCGCCCGA
Source organism: Vicinamibacterales bacterium (assembly GCA_036497895.1). Lineage (GTDB taxonomy): Bacteria > Acidobacteriota > Vicinamibacteria > Vicinamibacterales > CAVVIG01 > CAVQFC01. The sequence goes on from DASXIR010000303.1 coordinate 8,915, forward strand.
GGCCTGGTCGGATGCGCGTGCGCACTTCGCCGATCATTGCGCCTCCTGTCACGGCAACGACGGCCGCGGCCAAACCGAAATGGGACGGGCCCTCTATCCGAAGGCGCCGGACATGCAGCTCGCCGACACGCAGGCCTTGTCGGACGGCGAGATCTACTGGATCATCGAGAACGGGGTCCGGCTCACCGGGATGCCGGCCTGGGGTGACGGCTCGGACAACGATGTGGACACCTGGAAGCTGGTCCATTTCATCCGTCACCTGAGTCACATGACGGGCGATCAGCTGAAGGAAATGGAATCGCTCAATCCGAAGACCGCATCGGAGCTCGAAGAAGAACGGCAGGACCGCGAATTTCTGGAAGGCACGGACCACCCGACCTCGCCCGCGCCGGCCACTGCCACGCATCATCACAAGGAGCCATCATGACGCGCTTGTTTACGCTCGCCGCCGCATTCGTCTTGATCGGAACGCTGGCCTTCGCTCATGGGGGATTCGACCATGTCCGCGGCGTGGTGACTCAGGTCTCCGCGCAGTCGATCACCGTGAAGGCAACCGACGCCAGTACGAAAACCCTGACCATCGACGAGAAGACCACCGTCAAGAAGGCGGGCAAGCCGGCGGCCGTCGCTGACATCAAAGCCGGCGACCGGGTCGTCGTGGACGTTCCAGAAAAGAAAACGAACGCGGTCCTGATTCAGATCGGCGTGGCTGCCACCCCGACCACGCACAAATAGACTGTTCTGTAACCGCTCTGTAATACCTCTGTAATACCCGCTCGGACCAAGAGTTAGCGCTTTGGTCTGGCGTCAACTTTCGCTATCATTTCTAACTCGAGTATTTATCATTACGGCCTGTTGAGACGTCACTTTTGGCGCCGAATCGTTCACGCTCGACGGCACCCTCAGCTGACCGCCGCTGGCTGAGGATTTATGGCGCGCGGCGTCGGGAAACGATAACCAGTGCAGGGAGCGGCATTACCCTCCGCAGCCATCACGCTGCTGGACGCAATCAGCGGAATTCGACTGCCGCTGTGGCTCTGGCAGGACCCCGTCTCGGGCGCCGTTTCGTGCACATTTGAGCAGGATCCGCCGGAGGGTGCATTCCTCTGGGGCTGCCTTCCGGCGGTTTACCCCGAGTGGCTCGGTAGCCGCGAATTCTGCATCACCCACCACGTCCGCTTCCCTTACATCGTCGGCGAGATGGCGAACGGGATTGCGACTGCCGCGATGGTCATCGCCGCGTCCCGCGCCGGCGTGCTCGGATTCTTCGGAGCCGCGGGACTGAGCCCGGCCCGCGTCGATGGCGCGATCAACGAGATCCAGCAGGCGGTTGGGCCGGACGCGGTCGGATCGAACCTGATTCACTCCCCGAACGAACCCGAACTCGAGGCCGCGATCGTCGAGCTCTACCTGCGGCGCGGCGTCCCGCGGGTCTCGGCATCCGCCTACATGGCGTTGTCCCCGCACGTCGTCCACTACGCGCTGCACGGCCTGCATCTCGATCCGGCGGGCCGGATTCAGCGGCGCACGCACGTGTTCGCGAAAATCTCGCGTCCTGAAGTCGCGCGTCAGTTCATGGCGCCGGCGCCGGCAGAGATGATCGCGGCGCTGGTCGCGCAGGGCAAGATCACCGGTGAGGAAGCGCGGCTGGCGCCCCTCGTCGCGGTCGCGGAAGACATCACCGTCGAAGCCGACTCGGGCGGCCATACCGACAACCGCCCGCTCAACGCGCTGCTGCCGATTGTGCTCGGTCTGCGCGATGAGATCGCTGCGCGTTACGGATGCGCGCGACCCGTACGGGTCGGCGCAGCCGGCGGCATCGGGACCCCCGGATCGGTCGCCGGCGCGTTCGCGCTCGGCGCCGCCTACGTGATGACCGGCTCGATCAATCAGGCGGCGGTCGAATCCGGCCTGTCTGCTCACGGCAAGCAGCTGCTGGCCAACGCGGACGTCGCCGACGTGGTGATGGCGCCGGCGGCCGATATGTTCGAGATGGGGGTCAAGGTCCAGGTGCTGAAGCGCGGCACCATGTTCGCACCTCGCGCCGCACGTTTGTATCAGTGCTACGACCTGTACGACTCGCTCGACGCGATCCCGGCCGCCGAGCGCAGCCGGCTCGAACGGGAGATCTTTCAGCAGCCGATGGCGGCGGTCTGGGAAGAGACCCGCCGCTTCTTCACCGAGCGCGATCCGGCACAACTTGATCGCGCGGCGACGGACCCGAGACACCAGATGGCGCTGGTGTTCCGCTGGTATCTCGGTCTGTCGAGCCACTGGGCGATCGCCGGCACGCCGGAGCGCAAGATGGATCTGCAGATCTGGTGCGGACCGGCGATGGGCGCGTTCAACGCCTGGGTGGCCGGCTCGTTTCTCGAGCCGCTCGAGGAGCGCACGGTCGCTCAGATTGCCTTCAACATGCTCGAGGGCGCGGCGGTGCTCACGCGCGCGCAGCAATTGCGGTCGGCCGGCGTGCAGATGCCGGACGCCGCGTTTCATTTCGCCCCTCGTCGTCTTCAGCCGTAGTCAGGAGCCCTCGTATGCGCGCGCCGTGTCCACCTGTCGCTGTAGTCGGTGTTTCGGGGATCTTTCCGGGCTCCCGGACGATCGCCGGCTTCTGGCGGGACATCGTCGAAGGACGCGATCTGTTCACCGAAGTGCCGTCCACGCACTGGCTGGTCGAGGACTACCTCGATCCCGATCCCACAGTCCCGGACAAGATCTACACCGCGCGCGGCGCGTTTCTGCCTTCGATCGACATCGATCCGGTGGAATTCGGCATTCCGCCGGCACTGTTTCCGTCCACCGATACCTGCCAGCTGCTGTCCCTGCTCGCCGCCCGTGATGTGCTCAACGACGTCACCGGTCACGACCTGTCCAAGCTGAAGCGCGATCGCATCGCCGTGATTCTCGGCGTCACCGCCGGCCAGAAACTCTACGTCGAGATGTCGAACCGGCTGCAGCGGCCGGTCTGGGTCAAAGGGCTGCGCGAAAGCGGCCTGCCCGAATCCGAGGTCCAGGCGATCTGCGATCGCATCGCCGCGTGTTACGTGCCATGGACGGAGAGCACCTTCCCCGGCGCGCTCGGCAACGTGGTCGCCGGCCGCATCTGCAACCGCTTCGATCTGGGCGGCGCCAATTGCGTCACCGACGCCGCCTGCGCCAGCACGCTTGCCGCGATGTCGCTGGCCTTGAGCCAGCTCTATCTCGGCCAGGCCGACATGGTAATCACCGGCGGCGCCGACACGTTCAACGATCCGTCGATGTACATGTGCTTCAGCAAGACACCGGCGCTGTCTGCAAAGGGACGCTGCCGCCCCTTCGACGCGGCCGCCGACGGCACGCTGCTCGGCGAGGGCATCGGCTTCTTCGCCCTCAAGCGGCTCGACGATGCGGAGCGGGATGGCGATCACATTTACGCGGTGATCAAGGCGCTCGAAGGCGCGTCGGACGGGCGTGCGCTCAGCGTGTACGCGCCGCTCGCGGAGGGTCAGGCGCGGGCGGTCCGCCGTGCCTACGAAGCGGCCGGCATCAGCCCCGCGACGGTCGAACTCGTCGAAGCGCACGGCACCGGCACGCGGGCCGGCGACGCCGCCGAGTTCGCCGGCCTGAAAATGGTCTTCGCGGAGGCCCACGCCGAGCCGCAGTGGTGCGCAATCGGTTCGATCAAGTCGCAGATCGGTCACCTCAAAGCCGCCGCCGGCGCCGCCAGCATGTTCAAGGCGGTGATGTCACTCAACGAAGGCGTGCTGCCGCCGACCATCGGCGTCGATACGCCGAATCCGAAACTCGACATTCCAGCCAGCCCGTTCTACCTGAATACCGAAGCCCGTCCCTGGGTGCGCGACGCCGCGCATCCGCGCCGGGCCGCGGTCAGTTCGTTCGGCTTCGGCGGCAGCAACTGGCACATGCTGCTCGAGGAATACCGTGGCAGCGGCGCCAAGGCCGATCGCTTCCGCGCCAGCCCAACGGAATTGGTGCTGCTCGGCGCCGACACGCCGGAAGCGCTGGTCAAACAGTGCCGTGAGGTGGCGTCTGAATGCACGCCGGCGACGACGCTTCGCTGGCTGGCGCGACGCAGTCAGCTGACGTGGGCGAAGACCAGCCACGCGGCGCGCCTGTCGATTGTCGCCGGCAGCGAATCAGACCTCGCGGCCCGTCTGAACCAGGCCGCCGATGCCATCGCACGCGCGCCGAAGACGGCGTTCAACCTCCCCGGTGGCGTCTCGTATACGTGGCAGGCGGAACCCGGCAAGATCGCGTTCCTGTTTCCGGGACAAGGCAGTCAATACGCCGGCATGACCGCCGATCTCTCGATGGCGTTCGAGGGTGCCCGCTCGGTCTGGGACGCCGCCGACGACACCCATCTCGGCGATGTTCAGCTCCACGAGGTGGTCTTTCCGAAGCCGGTCTTTACTGACGACGAGAAGGACGCACAGGCCGCGCTGCTGAAGGCGACGGAATGGACGCAGCCGGCGGTTGGCGCTGCCAGCCTCGCATACCGCGCCGTTCTGAGTCTGGTCGAACTCAACGCCGACATGATGGCGGGACACAGCTTCGGCGAAATTTCGGCGCTGGCCGCCGCGGGCGCACTTGCCGATGCCGACATGCTGCGCATCGCTCGCCGGCGCGGCGAGCTGATGGCCGAAGCCAGCGGATCCGGCGGCGCCATGCTGGCGCTCACCGCGTCGCGAAAGGACGTCGAGCAGCTGCTCGCCTCCTGGAGCCTTCCGCTGCTCGTCGTGGCCAACGACAATGCGCCCCAGCAGGTCGTGCTGTCCGGAAGCGTCGAATCGATTGATGAAGCGCAGCGGCGTGCGAGTGCGGCCGGCCTGGGTGCCACCCGCCTCCCCGTCGCGGCGGCGTTCCACTCGCCGCTGATCGAGCAGGCGACTGCGCCGTTCGCTCAGGCGCTCGCTTCCGCGTCGTTCGCAACGCCCCAGGTACCGGTGTACGCGAATGCGACCGCGCAGCCATATACCGGCGATGCCGCCGCGGTGCGAAATCAACTTGGCGAGCAGATGCGCAGCGCCGTCCGTTTCGTCGAAACGCTGGACGCAATGTACGAGGCTGGGGCGCGGACCTTCGTCGAAGTGGGACCGAGCGCCGTGCTCACCGGACTGGCACAGCAGTGTCTGGCCGGCCGGACCGCATCAGTGATCGCGATGGATCGCAAGGATGCACACGGCCTCACCAGCCTGTGGCAGGCGCTCGGACAGCTCGCGGTTGCCGGCGTCCCGCTCGTGTTCGATCGGCTATGGGATCGCGTGGCCGTCGCCGCGCCGATCACGAAGAAGCCGGCGATGACGATGACGATCACGGGAGCGAACTACGGGAAGGTGTACCCGCCGGCGAACGGAGCCGCCGGATTGCCGAAGCCGAATCCGGAACGCACCTCGTCCGGCGCGACGCCCTCGAGACCGCCTGCAGTCGCGTTGGCTTCGACGCCTGCGCCCGCGCCGACGGTCGCAACGCCGGCTGCCGCGGCACCACCGAAATCTCTCGCTGCCCCGGTCTCGGCACCTCCGCCGGCACCTGCCCGGACGTTGACGCCTGTTGCCCCGCGCTCGGCGCCCATCCAGGCGTCGAGTGACGGCGCGCGTCTCCTGACTGAGGCACACGAGGCGTTTCAACGCACACTCGGCGACAGTCAGGCCCAGTACCTGCGCGCGATGGAGTCGGCATTTGCGAACTACTGCGCGGCGCAGTCCGGCAGTCCGAGGACAGTTCCTTACGCGACCGAAGCCGCGCCAGCGTACGAAAGCGCGCCTGGGCCGGCGCCGCGTCAGCCGGTTACCGTCGCGGCGGCAACGCCCACCACGCCAATGGCGCCGACCATCGCCCCCGCGAAAGTGGCACCGCCCGCGCCGCGTCTGGTGTCGTGCGTGCCCGAGCCTGTGTCGGCGCCAGCGAAAGCCGCACCGGCGCCGGTTGCGGCCAAACCGGCAGCCGTCCCGGTGGCTACGTTGCTGCTCGACGTGGTGTCCGAGAAAACCGGGTATCCGGTGGCGATGCTCTCGCTCGACATGGCCCTCGAGGCCGACCTCGGCATCGATTCCATCAAGCGCGTCGAGATCCTCAGCACGATGCAGCAGCGCGTGCCCGATCTGCCGGCGGTGGACGCCACGGCGATGGCCGCGTTGAAAACTCTCGGCCAGATCGTCGCGGCGATGGGATCGACCGTGACGATAGCAGCTGGTCCTGCGGCAGACGGCCTTCAGCTCGTCCCCGCGACAGCGGCCGCTGCCGGGGCCAGCGCTCCGGCGGTGCCGAACACGGAGGAAGCCGCGGCGCGGCTGATCGAAGTCGTCGCCGAGAAAACCGGCTACCCCGCGACGATGCTCTCGCTGGACATGGCGCTCGAAGCCGACCTCGGCATCGACTCCATCAAACGCGTCGAGATCCTGAGCGCGCTCCAGCAGCGTCTCCCCGGCCTTCCGCCGGTGGACGCCACGGCGATGGCATCGCTGAAGACGCTCGGGCAGATCATCACCGCGATGGGCGGTTCGGCCGCCGCGAACGGCCCTCAGTCCGGCGCTGCGGCGGTGACGCAGACCGTGGATGCCGCGGCGCGACTTCTGGAAATCGTCTCTGAGAAGACCGGCTATCCGGCAGCGATGCTCTCGCTCGATATGGCGCTCGAGGCGGATCTCGGGATCGACTCGATCAAGCGGGTCGAAATTCTTGCGGCGATGCAGCAGCGCTGCCCCGACCTGCCGCCGGTGGATGCGACCGCGATGGCCGCGCTGAAAACGCTTGGCCAGATCGTGACCGCGATGAACGGCGCCGCACTGTCCGGCGGCGATTCGAACCCGACTGCCGGTACCACTCCCAAAGGCCAGGCTGCGGCCGGCGCGCGGCCTTCCGACGCTTCGACCGCCTCGGCCGCGCTCGATCGTTTTCGCGTCGTCGAGGTCGCGGCGCCCCCGACCGCGGCGCGACGCGCCATTGCCGGCCCTCTGGTCGTGACGCCTGACGGCCGCGGCATCTCGACCGAATTGGTCGCGGTACTCCGCAAGCGCGGCGTTGACGCCATCGAAGTGAGCGACGTGCCGCCAACGGCGCGCGGCGTTGTCTACCTCGGTGGCCTGCGGCGCATGGACGATATCGACGCGGCGCTTGCGGTCAACGAAGAGGCGTTCCGCGCGGCCCAGACGGCCGCGGCCGCGATCGAAAACGGCGGGCTCTTCGTCACTGTGCAGGACACCGGCGGCAACTTTGGTCTCGACGGTCACGACCCGGTTCGCGCGTGGAGCGCCGGCCTCGCCGGACTCGCGCGCACGGCCGCGCTCGAATGGCCGCTCGCGCAAGCCAAAGCGATCGACCTCGAGTGCAACGGCCGATCGATCCGGCAGCTCGCGCTCGTCCTGGCGGACGAACTGCAGTCAGCGTCGCCGGCCGTTGACGTCGGCCTGCACGCGGACGGCCTGCGCACCACACTCGAGGCGGTGCCGTCGCCGCTCGTGTCCGGGGAATCGTCAATCACGCCGCAGTCGGTCCTGCTGGTGTCAGGCGGCGCCAGAGGCGTCACCGCCTCAGCGATGGTCGAACTGGCTCGAGCGTCGCATCCGCGTCTCGCTTTGCTTGGCCGTACGCCGCTGGTGGACGAGCCCGCCGCGACGACAGCCGCAAAGACCGATGCCGAGATCAAACAGGCGCTGTTGGCGGCGGCTCAATCGTCGGGCACGAAAGTGACACCGCAGGAACTGGGGGCTCGCGCGCTCGAAATTCTTGCCGTGCGCGAAATTCGGGCAACCCTGCGCGCCATCGAAGACGCGGGCGCGAGCGTGCGGTATTACGCTGCCGACGTTCTCGATCCGTCCGCGCTCGCCGCCGTGCTCAAAGACGTGCGGAGTGCCTTCGGACCCGTGACCGCTGTGATTCATGGCGCCGGCGTGCTGGCCGACAAGAAGATTGCCGACAAGACCGTCGCACAGTTCCGTCGCGTGTTCGAGACCAAGGTGCTCGGGCTGCGGGCGCTGCTCGAGGCCACCGAATCCGATCCGATCGATACCATCGTTCTGTTCTCTTCTGTCGCGGCCCGCACCGGCAATTTCGGACAGTGCGACTACGCGATGGCCAACGAGATCCTGAACAAGGTCGCGGCGGCTGAATCGCGAACGCGCGGCACCTGTCGCGTACGCGCGATTGGCTGGGGCCCGTGGGCCGGAGGCATGGTGACGCCAGCGCTCGAACAGCACTTCCGCGAGCGCGGCGTTCCGGTGATTCAGCGTCCCCAGGGCGTGCGCCACTTCGTCGCCGAGCTGTCTCACGCCAGACCCAATGAATGCGAGGTCGTGGTGGGCGGCATGCTCGTCGGCGTCGCGAGCGTATGACCTTTCGACCGATCGCGATCGTCGGGCAGGCGTGCGTCCTGCCCGGAGCAGCCACGCCCGACGCCCTGTGGGACGCGGTCATCTCCCGCCGCGATCTGCTGACGCCGGTCCCCGCAGAGCGCTGGCGCATGGACGGCGACCTCGTCGTCGCCACCGATCCATCCGACACACGCGACCACATCATTTCGAACCGCGCCGGCGTGGTCACCGATTTCGCGTTTTCGCCGGACGGACTGCGACTGCCGGCCGACGTGCTGGCTCCGCTCGATCCACTGTGCCACTGGCTGCTCCACACCGGACGCGAGGCGCTGCGAACCGCCCGGGTCGGACGCGAGGAACGTGGCGGCGCGATCTTCGGCAACCTGTCGTTTCCCAGCGACGGTCTGAGCTGCTTTGCCGAGTCGGTGTGGTGCCAGAACAGTGGACTGACCCCGATCGGCGGACCGGTCGCGCGGGAGAACCGGTTCATGTCCGGGCTACCCGCCCACATTCTCGCGAACGCGCTCGGTCTCGACGCCGGCGTGCTGGCACTCGACGCGGCCTGCGCCTCGTCTCTCTACGCCATGCAGGTGGCGTGCTCGTGGCTTTCCACCGGGCGCGCCGACGTGATGCTGGCGGGCGGCGTCAATCGCGCCGAGATGCTCTTCCTGCAAATGGGCTTCACCGCGCTGACCGCGCTCAGCCCCACGGGCCGGAGCCGGCCGTTTCACCGCGAAGCGGATGGCCTCGTGCCGGCGGAAGGCGCGGCGCTCATCGCCCTTCGGCGATTGGACGATGCGGTGCGGCGGAAGGACACGATTCTCGGCGTCATCCGCGGCATCGGTCTGTCGAACGACGGACGCAGCGAGGGCGTGCTGATTCCCGCCAGCGATGGCCAGGTGCGCGCGATGCGCCGCGCCTACGAAGTCGCCGGACTGTCGCCGGCCGACATCTCGCTGGTCGAGTGTCACGCACCCGGCACGCACATCGGCGACGGCATCGAGGTCGCCAGCCTGAGCCGCGTGTTCGAGGGCTGTTCGGGTGTCGGCATCGGTTCGGTGAAATCAAATCTCGGCCATCTCATCACTGCTGCCGGCGCCGCCGGTGTGATCAAGGTCCTGGCGGCGATGAAGGCGGAGACGCTGCCACCGACGCTGCACGCAGACGACCCGCTGTCGAACATCGCAGGCTCGCCGTTGCGACTGCTGCACGACGCGGAACCATGGAAGGCGACGGGACTGAGACGCGCGGCCGTCAGCGGCTTCGGGTTCGGCGGCAACAACTCACACGTCATCGTCGAAGAGTGGCGGGAGCAGCGAATCTCGTTTCCCTCCGCCGATGTTGCCACGCCGCCGCCCGACCTGGCCATCGTCGGCATTGGAGCGGTCGTGGCGGGTACCACCGGCCTCGCCGATTTCACACGCGCGTTGATCGACGGCGAATCGCGGCTCGGCCGTGCCGCCGACGGTCGCTTGCGTGGCACCGCGAACGACGTGGTGCTGCCGCTCAAGGGATTACGCTTCCCGCCGAGGGATCTGGAACAGACACTGCCGCAGCAGCTCGCGGTGCTGCAGGCCGCACTCGAAGCCGTCGGCCCGCTTGGCGATCTCCCGCACGACCGCACCTGCGTGCTCGTGGGCATGCAGACCGATGCCGAGATCGCCCGCTACGGCATGCGATGGCGGCTCGAGTCGTGGTGCCGGGCATGGACCGCGGCCGGGGCCGGTACGCCCGACGCCGGATGGCTGGCGAACGCCCGGCAGGATGTGGTGTCGCCTCTGCAGGCGGCCGGTGTCATCGGCACGATGCCGAACATTCCCGCCAACCGCATCAACCGGCAACTCGATCTGCGTGGACCGAGCTTTACCGTCTCGGCGGAAGAGCTCTCTGGTATTCGCGCGCTCGAAATCGCGGCACAGGCGCTCCACGATCGCGACGTTGACGTCGCCATTGTCGGCGCTGTCGATCTGTCGTGCGAGGACGTCCAGATCGCCGCGATGCCGGACGTGACGCCCGGCGATGCGGCGGTCGTGCTCGTGATTAAGCGACTGGAGCAGGCGCGCCGCGACGGCGATCGCGTCTACGCCGTGTTGCCTGGCGCCGATCCCGATCGTGATGCCACGCTCACCGTCGAGGCCGGCGCACGGGGAGCTAATTCGGCGCTGACGTCGCAATTCGGCCACGCGCACGCCTGTTCGGGCCTGCTTCACGTCGCCGCCGGCGCGCTGGCCTGCCACCACCGTATGGTGCCGGATGCGCCCTTGCCGGCGCGGCCGTGGCTGGCCACGCCCGACAGCCGGATTGCGGAGGTTCGCGTCGGCGCGCTCGGCGGCCAGCACGCCACGGTGAGGCTCCAGGCCGATCCCGCGTCGCCATCGACGATACCGAGCGGCCTGCCGAACCCGACGCTGGTGGTTTACAGCGGCAGGGATCGCGCAGATGTCATGGCCGCGATCGATGCTCAGCGCTCCGGGAACCTCGGGCCGGCGCGTTTGGTGCTGGTTGCCGACGCTGCGGGTCAGATCGAACCGCTGCGATCCAGCGCCCGCGAGGCGTTACGGTCAGGCAGCCCGCTCCCCTCTGGCGCGTACTTCCACGAAGGTCCGCTCACGGGCGAAATGGCGTTCGTGTTTTCCGGACCCGGCGGTGCGTATCACGGCATGGGTCGAGATCTGCTGCTGGCGGCGCCAGAGCTCGTCGACGGGTTGAGCAGTTTGATCACGCGCCATCGCGAGGCCGCCGGATGGCTTTACCAGCCAGACAGCGTGCCCACGCCGACCGACAAGCTATGGGGCTCGTCGTACCTGACACAGGTTCACGCGCAACTGACGCGCAAGATTCTCGGTCTGCGCCCAACCGCGGCGATCGGCTTCTGCTCCGGCGAAACCAACGCACTCTTCGCGATGGGCGCCTGGTCGGACATGGACGCGTTCCATCAGCGTGTGACCGATTCAGGAATCTTCACCCGCGAGATCGGCGGCGAACACCTGACCGTCCGTCGCGCCTGGCAGGAAAAGGATCCGATCCGCTGGACCAGCTGGCAGGTCCTCGCGCCTGAGAGTTCGCTGCGGGACCTCCTTGCCGGCGAACCGCGCGTGCATCTGGCCATCATCAACGCGCCAGGCAACTTCGTGATTTCCGGTGACGCAGACGGCTGCGACCGCGTGCTCGCCACGCTGGGAACGCAACGCGCCCGCCCTCTCAACTACGACCTGTGCACTCACTGCCCGGAGACGTCGGCGTTCTTCGACGAGTGGCGCGCCCTGCACCATCGGCCGACCGCCCCGGTACCCGGCGTCCGTTTCTACACGCACGCGACCATCGACTCGTATCAGCCGACCGACGACAGCGCCGCCGACGCGCTGGTCGGTCAGTTCTCGCACACGGTGGACTTTCCGCGCCTCATCCAGAAGGCGTGGGACGATGGGGTGCGGGTGTTCGTCGAGCACGGGCCGGTTGGCAGTTGCTCACGCTGGATTGATCAGATCCTCGGCGATCGCGAGCATGTCGCGATTCCGCTCGACATTGCGACACGCTCTTCCTGGAATCAGGTGTGGCACGCGATCGGGCGCCTGGTCGCGGCGGGCGTCGAAATGCCTGGCCTCGATGGCTGGGTCGCACGCGCTCGTCGGGACACCTTGCCTGCAGCGGCGACCGACCACGTCGCGAACGAAAGTCCGATGCTGCGATTGCCCGCGCACCCGCCTGCCATTCGTCTGGCGCCACTTCCTGTGCCGAACCGAAACCAAACGTCAACGCCGTCAACGGCCGCGCCTGCGGCGCAAACCATGACGGCTCCGCCAGCATCGCCGCTCGCCATTGCGATTCGCCCGGGTATCGCCGTTGCTGCATCGCAGTCGCACACGGCGACCGCTGTCCACGAACCGGAGCCGCTTCAGACGCTCGAGATGTCCAATCTCCACGGGCAGTTCCTGCGCACCATCCAGCAGATGGGCCAGGTCCATCGACAGTATGTGGACACCGCCGAGGGTGCCTACCGATCGTTGCTGTCGTCGTGGCCGGCGTCTCAGCACGTTCTGGAACGCGACATCTCGATGTGGGTCGAGGCGCCGCTCCCGGTCGTCGATCGCGAAGCCCACACACAGACTGAAAGTCTGGCGGCGGCGGTCGATTCGTCCGACCAAGCGCAACAGACTCCTCCTCGCGATCGTGACGTGGCCCGCGTCTCACCGGTTGCGCCCTTGCCAGGACCGAAGTTCTCGCGCGCGCAGCTCGAGTGGCTCGCGTCACGCGATGTGTCGGCGGTGCTCGGCGACCTGTTCAAGCGTCAGGACGGCTTCGCGCGTCAGGTGCGGATGCCGGAACCGCCGCTCCTCCTCGCCGATCGCGTCACCGGGATCGACGCCCCGCCTGGCGTGCTCGGCGAGGGCACGATCTGGACCGAGACCGACGTCACCGAGGATGCCTGGTATCTGCACGCGGGACACATGACTCCGGGCGTCATGATCGAGGCCGGCCAGGCCGATCTGCTCCTGGTCTCGTGGATGGGCGCGGATTTCCTCAACCAGGGCCGCCGTGTGTATCGTCTGCTCGGTTGCGAGTTGACCTTTCACGGTCGCCTCGCTCACATCGGCGACACCTGCGCCTACGACATTCACATCGACGGCCATGCCGATCACGGCGATGTCCGCATTTTCTTTTTCCATTCCGACTGCCGAATCGGCAACGACGTCCGTCTATCCGTCCGCCACGGTCAGGCCGGGTTCTTCACCGACGAGGAGCTGGCCTCGTCTGCAGGTGTGTTGTGGGACCCGGCCGCGATCACCCTGCCGCCCGGCCGTGTCGATCCGCCGCTGGTCCCGGCGGTGCGGAGTTCGTTCACCGCCGCAGAAGTCCGCGCCTTCTCGGAAGGACACGCGTTCGAGTGCTTTGGACGCGGCTACGAGCTCGCGCAGACGCACACCCGGACGCCGACGATTTCAGCCGGACGCATGCAGCTGTTCGACCAGGTCACGCATCTCGACCTCACCGGCGGGCCGTGGGGGCGCGGCTACCTCCGCGCCGAGCAGCATTTGCATCCGGACGACTGGTTCCTCAAAGGCCATTTCAAGAACGATCCGTGCATGCCGGGCACGCTGATGTTCGACGGCTGCATGCAGGCGATGGCCTTCTATCTCGCCGCGCTCGGCACGACGATCCAGCACGACGCCTGGCGGTTCGAACCGGTGTCGGGTGAACGGTTCACCTTGCGTTGCCGTGGACAGGCGACGCCGGCCTCGCGTTTGGTCGTCTACGAAGTGTTCGTGCGTGAAGTGATCACCGGACCGGTGCCGACGCTGCGCGCGGATCTCCTCTGCACCGTGGACGGCATGAAGGCGTTTCACTGCGAGGCTGCCGCGCTCAACCTGATTCCGGATTGGCCGCTCAGCAGCATGCCTGCGCTGCTGCGCAGCGTGGCGACCGGGCGGCCGGCCGCGGAGGTGGACGGCTTCCGCTTCGACGAGCGGGCCATGCTGGCGTGTGCGTGGGGGCGTCCTGAAGATGCCTTCGGTCCGCGCTTCAAAGTGTTCGACGGCGTCCATCGCCGCACCGGTCACCTGCCGGGTCCGCCCTACTTCCTGATGACACGCGTCACCGAACTCGATGCCGTGATGGGCGACATCCGTCCCGGTTCGAGTCTGGTCGTCGAATACGACGTTCCGCCCGACGCGTTCTACTTCGTTGACAACCCCGCCGGCTTGATGCCGTTCGGCGTCCTGATGGAGATTGCCCTGCAGCCGTGCGGGTGGCTCGCCACCTTCCTCGGCATCACGCTCAAGGAAGAACAGTTGCTGTTCTTCCGCAACCTCGACGGCGACAGTTTTCCGACGGCGCCGATTACGCGTACATGTGGGACCATTCGCACCCACGTCACCTGCACCAATATCTCGGCGTCCGGCGGCATGACGATCGAGTCGTTCAAGGTCGAGTGCTTCGTCGGCGATACGTCGGTCTACAAGCTCGACACCGTCTTCGGCCACTTTCCAAAGGCGTCGCTCGACTCGCAAGTCGGCATGCCGCGCACACCCGCAGAAAAGGCGTGGATCGTCGAGCCCAACGACTTCCTCGTGAATCTCCGCGAGACACCGATCGCCGGCCTCGCCACCGGTCAGATGCTGATGATCGATCGCATCGACGGCTGGTGGCCGACCGCCGGCGCGGCCGGCCTGGGCCGGATGCGCGCGGTCAAGGACATGGATCCCGGCGCCTGGTTCTTCAAGGCGCATTTCTATTACGACCCGGTCCAGCCCGGATCGCTCGGCGTCCAGGCGATGATCCAGACGATTCAGGCCTACGCGATCCATACCGGCCTCGCGGCCGGCATGACCCGTCCGGTGTTCGAAGACGCTGCGACCGGACGAAAGGCCGTCTGGAAATATCGCGGCCAGGTGAACCCGTTCAAGAAGCGCGTCGTGATCGAGATGGAGGCCAGGGCTGTCGAACGGGAGGGCGACTCCATCGTCATCATCGCGGACTCGTATCTGTGGGCGGATGGCCTGTGCATCTACAAGGGCGTGGGGATTGCGGTGCGGCTGTTCGATGCCGGTCCCGATCCGTCCGTGCGCGACACCGGTCCGGAGCCCTCCGGGCGCGTGGCCGATGCCGTGTTCCAGGTGAGCGCGGCAAGTGACCCCTGGGTGACTGACCACTGCCCTGCGTACGTTCCCGAGCGGCCCGCGCTTCCGGCGATGTGGATGCTCGATCGGATGGCGCAGGCGGCCGCGTTACGGGCGCCAGGCCTGCAGGTCACGGCTGTTCACGATCTGCGCATCCTGCGGTGGCTGATACCGGCGCCTGATCCGCTGACGCTGCGAACGCGGCTCGAGGCCGTCGCGCCGGGAATTGTTCGGGCACGACTCGAGACGCTCATCGGCGGGGCCTGGGAGACAGCGGCGACTGCGCGCGTGACCCTCGCGCCGCACCATCCGCCGGCGCCTGCACCGCTCGCATCGCTGCCCGGCGCCCCTGCGCCGAACCCGTACGAGACCGGACGGTTGTTTCACGGACCGGCCTTCCAGCTTCTTACCCGGCTCACGACCGTGCCGGGTGCCGCATCCTCGGTGCTGGACGCGGGCAAGCAAACGGTCCCGCGTGGCCTGCTGCACCCAGCGCTGCTCGATGCGTCGCTGCACGGGATTCCGCACGACGATCTCGGGGAATGGGATCCAGCGCTTGGTTCTGCCAACGCCGGCTATCCGCACACTATCGAATCGGCGACCTTCCACGGGCCGACGCCCACGGCCGGCAGCGTCCGCTGCGAGACGCGGATGGTGGCGAGCGCGCCGTTCCCGACCTTCCACATTCAGATTCTGGCCGGCGATCGTGTGTGGACGGAGATTCGTCTGCGTGAGGTGCTGCTGCCGAAGGGTCGGCTGGGCATGCGTCCAGGCCCGGACCGTGTGCGATTCCTCCGCGATCGGCAGTATGTCGATGGCATGTCGCTGTCGCGCGTTGACGGCGAGGTGACGCGGTTGTCCGACGAGGAAGTTACCGCGACGGACTGGCTGCCTGGGACGGTGTCGGCGATCTATGGCTCGGCCGACACTGCCCGAATCGCCGCGCTCGAACATGTCGGGCGCCGCGCCCGCGTCCACCCGTCGCGGATTCGCGTTGACGGGCGGGCCATGACGGCCGCGAGCCTGCCGCTGAACCGGTTTTTGGTCTCCTCGTCCATCGAGGGACGCGACCATGTCGCGTCCGGTGCCGCGCCGGAATCGCTCGATCTGTCGAGCGTCCGCAAGTTCTGGCAGCAACGACTCGGTTTTGACGAGTGGATTCTCTTCGATCTCTATTTTGGTCTCGTCCAGCGCTTCGTCAGGCGCCTTGAATTTACGGACCCTGATACGCCACGGCTGCTCGCCTCGCGGCCGGCGGTGTATCTGTCCAACCATCAAGTTCAGGTTGAATCGCTGCTCTTTCCGATCCTGATGGGCGCCGTCACCGGCGTCCCCATTTCGACGGTCGCCCGCCGTGAACATCAGGCCGCTGACGGCGACCTGCGGGCGGATACCTACTGGCTCGGCCCGCTGGTGGCGCACACCGAGTCGTATCCGGGATTCAAGAGCTGGCGGCCGATCACGTTCTTCGATCAATCCGATCCCGCGTCGATGCTGTCGCTGCTCGAGAACCATCGTCGGCAAGCCAGCAGCGCACCGCACTCGCTCTTCGTGCACGTGCAAGGGACGCGCGCGCAGTCCAGCCGCGATCGCGTGACCCAGGTCTCAGCGTCGCTGCTGGACATGGCGCTGGCCCTCGACGCGCCGGTTGTTCCGGTGTGGCTGGGCGGCGGACTGCCGGCGGCGCCGGTTCCTGCGCGTCTCGATTTTCCGTTCGACTACGGGCGTCAGGACTACGTGGTGGGACGTCCGATCGAGGCGGCCACACTCAAGGCGCTGCCGTACGCTCAGCGACGCGAACTGGTGATGCAGGCGATCAACGCGCTTGCCACTGGAGACGAACCCCTTCCCGCCGGCGACGCGTCCCTCGCGGCCCAGGTGGCGCGCGTGGCGCCTCGCGGTGTGACGTCGGTGCAAGCGGTCATGCTCGCCATGCTCGCCAGCGCCTCGCCCGCATCCGCTGAGACGCAGCAGGTGCTGAAGCGCATCGAGGGCGGTCACGCGGGATGGTCCGACGATGACCGCGGGCGCTGGCTCGAAACGCTGTGCCGCTGGCTCTCGCCCTCCGCTAAATGATCCGTGAATAAAGTCGCGACGACGATTCGCGTCGCGCTCGCCTTCGTCGCCCTGGTGACGCTGTCGATTGCGATGATTCCACTGGCGGTGGTCCTGCTGCCCTGGCGCGCGGCCCGGGTTCGGGTTTTCAACGTCACCGCCCGAGTCCTCGCCATCGTCGTGATCGGGATCGCCGGGGTCAAGCTGGTGATTCGCCACGGCGATCGCATGCGATCCAGCTTTCCGGCCATCTACGTCACGAACCACGTGTCCGCGTTCGATGTCTTCCTGGGTATGCGGCTTGCCCCACCCGGCGCCATGGGGATCATGACGTCGGGGGTTTCGCGCGTCCCCGGCTACGGCATCATCTACCGGCTCTCGGGCCACGCGATCATCGATCGCGCCCACGCCCGGGATGCCGTCACCGTCCTGCGTGAAGTCGGCGAGCTCGTCAAAGCGAATGGACTCGGCGTGTGGATCCTCCCCGAGGGCAGCCGAAGTGACGATGGGCGGCTGCGCCGGTTCAAGACCGGATTCGTCCAGCTCGCCATCGAGACCGGGTTGCCGGTCGTCCCCGTGGTGCTGCACGGGGTGCATCGACTGTGGTCGCGCAAGCGGTTTCCGACCCTCGAGACGCGCACGATCGAGGTGGATGTGCTGCCGGCGGTCGATACCAGCGGCTGGCGGACCGAGAACCGGCGCGCTCACGCCGCCGAGGTGCGGGCGCTGTTCGCGGCTGCTCTGCACGACGACCAGAAACCCGACGATTAGTCCTTGGTGCTTGGTTCCTGGTTCGTGGTTCGTGGTTCGTTCATGGTCCTCGGTCCCGAGTCCGAATTCAACCCTCCTGTGAGACGCGGACAACCAATCGTCAGGCCCAAGGACCAGGCACGGACCAAGAACCAGGAACCAAGGCCCAAGCACCAATTAGTTGTATATACTACCGATCACGAAGGAGTGCACATGATCAAGCGTGCCGTTCTGATCGGACTGTTCGTAACCGTGGTCGTCGGAACCGTGGCGACTGCGCAGCCGCCGGCGCCACCGGCTGCACCGGTGACCGCCGTGCTCGTAAACCTGACCGTGAAGCCCGAGGATCGCGCCAAGGTGCCGGCGGTGATGCCGCAGGAGGTGCGCGACACCGTCAGGCTTTATCTCGACGGCAAGATTCAGCAGTGGTACTCACGCGCTGACGGCCGCGGCGTAGTGTTCATCATGAACTGCACGACGGTCGAGGAAGCCCGGACCATCATGGGCGGCCTGCCGCTGGCCAAGGCCGGCCTCGCGGTGCTCGACTACACTCCGCTCTCGCCGCTCACACCGCTGCGGGCGCTGGTCAACGACCCGCCGGCCAGGCAATGACGCATCGGATTGTGCGATGAGCCGCGCAACCCGCTCAGCATCGAAGGCCGCCAACCACAGGGCGCCAGACGACCAACTGACCGATCTGGGATGTGCCTGTGCGACGGCGCGCCAGTTGGCGCGGGTCCTCACCCAGCTTTACGACGGGCGTCTGCGCAGCAGCGGCATCGAGGCGCCCCAGTTCGCCTTGATGCTGACGCTCGACAAGGAAGGACCGTGCAACCAGACCGCGCTCGGCCGCCGCTATGCCCTCGACAAGACCACGGTGTCGCGCAACGTGCGGCTGCTGCAGCGTCGTGGATGGGTGGCCGTGTCGTCGGCCGGAGATCAGCGCGAACGCCGGATTGTGCTGACGGCTGAAGGGCGCAGACGCCTGGCGCTGGCCCGGCCGCAATGGAAGAAAGCGCAAGCGGAACTTCGTGACAAGATGACCGGTCCGCAATGGGAGCGCATGTTCCAGACCTTCAGGTCCGTCGCTCAGTTAGCTGCGGCGATCAGGGTTGAAGCGCCCGGAGCAGCGCGTCCAGGTCGTTGACGTCGATCGGCTTGATCAGGTGGCCGTCGAATCCGGCACGCCTGGTGCGTTCACGATCGTTCTGCAGACCGTAACCAGTCAGCGCCACGGTGCGCACCGACTCCCAACCAGGCTGCAGGCGCAGCCGTGCCGCCACCTCGTATCCGTCGATCACCGGCAGCCCCAGGTCGAGCAGCGCAATGTCCGGCACGTAGTCGGTGGCGATGGTGAGCGCATGCACGCCGTCGTGCGCGACGCGAACGTGGTGTCCGAGCGCGCGCAGCGATTCGGCGAGCATGTCGGCGGCATCCACGTTGTCGTCAACCAGCAGCACCTCGAGGCCGCCACCGACTGGAGCGGCGTGGTGTTCCGGCACTGCCGACGGTCGGGCCGGACGTACTGACGAAGACGGCAGCTCGATCACGCACTCCGTGCCTGTCCCTTTTCCCTGGCTCGTCAGCATCACCGTACCGCCGTGGGCATCGACGAGACTTCTGACGATCGCGAGGCCGAGGCCAAGGCCACCCTGGGAGCGGTCACTGTCCTGGCGCTCCTGCGCGAACGCATCGAATACGGTCGCGAGCATTGCCGGATCGATGCCGACGCCGGTATCGCGGACAACCAGGCGAACGATCGAGCCTTCGAGGGTGGCATTGACGCTGATGGCGCCGCCCGGCTCGGTGTACTTGGCGGCGTTGTTCAGCACGTTCGCCACCACCTGTGCGAGGCGGCCGGGGTCGGCCTGAACGACCAGTTCGCCCGGAACGTCAGCGGTCAGGCGCTGGCGGCGCTGCTCCATCAGTGGGCTGGCCATTTCGATCGCTTTTGCGACCACCTCGGACAGCCAGACCGGCTCGAGCTTGAGCTCAATCTTGCCGCGGGCAATCCTCGAGACGTCGAGCAGGTCGTCCACCAGACGCACCACGTGCCTGACCTGGCGCTCGATCACGGCTCGCTCTTTCTCGGCTCCCTGAACGCCGCGCAGGCGCATCAACTGCAACGCGGTCAGGATCGGCGCCAGCGGGTTGCGCAGTTCGTGCCCGAGCATGGCGAGAAATTCGTCCTTGGCGCGATTGGCGCCCTGCACCTCATGCAGCAGCGTCTCGCGCTCGCTTTGCGCGCGTTCCAGTCTCTGGCGCGCCGACACCTCGCTGGTCACGTCGATCGCCACCACCATCATCCCGTAGACGTCGCCGGTGTCATTGCGAAGCGGCTCGAGGCTGAACGTGACGTAACAGTCGGCGAGCATGCCGTCGGCGTTGCGATCGAACCGGACCAGCATCTCGTGGGCGACGAATGGTTCGCCGGTCCGGTAGACACGGTCGAGAATGCCGGGCAGCGGCGTCTGCTGCAGTTCCGGAAACGCGCTGGCAAAGGTCCGGCGGATCAGATCGCGCCGGCCGACGAGCTGCTGATAGAGCGGATTGGCCAGCTGGAACACATGGTCCGGCCCGGTCATCATTGCGGTCGCGACCGGTGCCTGCTGCAGCAGGTTGTTGCGCTCGTTTTCCATCACCGCGCGGATATGCAGCGCCTCGACGCGCGTCTGCGCCTGGCTGACGCCCTCGGCGAGTTGAAGCAGGTAATCGCGATACGCAGCATCGAACGGCAGGCGCGGACTGATTCCGAACACAATGTAGCCGCTCGCGGACCGCTGCGGACCGGAGGCGATCGGCGCGACGAACACGTGACTCACAGGCTCTGGCCACGGGCTATCGGTATCCTGTACAGGCGCGGACAACGGGCGCGGTGTCGAATCCAGCGCGCACTCGAGCAGGCGATCGCCCACCGTCTCGACGACGCGGGCAGCCGATGCGGCGTCCAGACCGATTGCCTTCACCAGCATCGGCGCGGGCAACGTTGGATCGCTGGCGTAGATCAACGCGAACGGCACGTCCGCGCGCTCGCGTCCGATGATCTCCGCCGAGGCTTCGAGCACCGCCCGCGGCGTGGCGGCGAGCACGGTTCCGTCTACCAGCAATCGCAGCGTCTGCAGGCGCCGCCCGCTCAGCACGCGCGGCGTGGTTTCGGTGCAGACGACCAGCGTCCCCCCGACCTTACCGGTTTCGTCGAACACGGGTGAATAGCCGTAGGTCCAGTACACTTCCTCGATTCCGCCGTTGCGGAAAATCGGCACCAGTTGGTCCTCGTTCCAGCTGGCGCGCGCGCGCTGCATCACATCGTCGATCTGCGGCGAGATGATCGGCCAGATCTCCTGCCAGCAATCGGCGCCGCGTTGCCCCATCGCGGCGGGATGTTTGCCCTGGCCGAAGCTGGGCATGTAGCCGTCGTTGTAGAACTGAATCAGTTGAGGGCCCCACCAGAGGAACATCGGGTGGCGGGAATGGAGCATGGTGCCCACCGTGGTCTTGAGACTGGCCGGCCACGAATCGATGGCGCCGAGCGTCGTCTGAGACCAGTCAATCGACCGGATCAGGTCGCCGGTGACGCCGCCATCGCGAAGAAACGACATGTATTTTTCGCGACGGGTGGCACACGTCGCGGGAAGAGGATAGCGCACCCCGCACGGTTGAGGTTGGACGACCGTGGGCCGCCGCTCAGTCGGTCAGGACGATGACGATCGAGTCGAAGGTCGGCGCTGGTTCGGCGGGTGCCATGAACAACCAGCGCAGCAGGTCGCGATAGAAGCCGAATAGCGGCAGGCGCTCGGCAATCTGGTTGCGCAGCTGGTCGCGGCGGGCTTTGAAGCCGGCATGACTCTCGGCCGTGAGCGCCTCCCGCTCGCGGTGGAAATTCGCCAGCGGCTGCACCTGGACCTCGATCATCGTGTCCCACCACCGGAACACTGACTTGATGGCCTCCCAGCCGGTCGCCTTACGGCCGACGGTTGCCATGTAGTCCTTCACCTCGATGAACTCCATCCGCCGGGTCGCGTCCGACATCGGCACGCCGTGGGCACCGAGGATCTCGGCGCTCCACGCGAGACGCTGCAGCGCCTCGTGCAGCATCCGCGCCTGCTTCGGATCGCCGACGATCGCTTTCACGCCGAAGACGTCCTTGACGAAACGGCCAAGGTGACGCAACTGCTTGTCGGCGCGGACCAGTCGATCGAGGCCGAAGATGGTGTCCACGACCTTGTTCCAGATCTGCTCCTCCGCCTTGATGCGGCTGATGAACTTGTGAATCCCGTGGACATTCGGGGCGTCGGGTTGGTACTCGACGACGTTGGCGACGAGGGCGGCGTGGCTCCACTTGCGACCGTCGTGAAAGCGCAGCCGCCGCAGCTGCCGCGTGCCGAGGTCGAGATCGGTGTGGGAATAGAGATCGCCCTGGGCAAGCGGCTGCACCAGCGTGAAGCGCTCGTGGCTGCTCGCTACTTCGCCGATGACCACGCTCTGGAGTGTGTATTTTGAATCGAAGTAGCTGTCGCAGAGCAGCTCGCAGACGCGGTGCAGCTTGACCTCGCCTTTGCGAATCAGGCGCGCGAACGCGGTACGGACTTCAGTGAGATGTGCGCGGCTGAAACTGAAGGTGTGTTCGCCGCCAGGGTCAGCGGTAATCCGGCGGCGCATGGTCTCGAGATAGCTGACCAGGTCGTTGACCAGCGGCTCGTCGGTGAGCATCCAGAGCGGCGACACCGACGGCTGAAGCGCGACGATGTCCGTTTGACGGACGGCATTTGTTTTACGGAGCACTAGTGCCTCCATCACGGGACCGTTCAACTGGTAGCAACGCATGTGCCCGGACGAGCTTGCGATTGGGCTGCGAAACACGAAAGCGCGAGGACAAGGTTGTCAGATCGCAAGCGCGGTCCGACAGAACTGTCTCAGCTGTCAGCGTCAACGACGTCTCCGGGGCACCGCCTTGCAACATCAATCGTATGCGCGGCAACCGACCACCTGCCGTTGAGCCGGACACCACGTTTCGGGTGTAGTGTCCGCCTTTAGGTGGATACCAAAGGCCGGGAAGTAGTGTCCGCCTTCAGGCGGACGCCGACACGTTTCGTTGTGTAGTGTCCGCCTTCAGGCGGACGGCAACGGCCGGCTGAAGCCAGGCTGAAGCCGACCACTACATTCTCTGAAAGCAGCATTCGCCTGAAAGCCGCAGTCAGTCCCCCCGCAACGCGACAAGCGGATCGACACGCGCCGCGCGTCGTGCGGGGATATAACAAGCGACGAGCGCGACGAGCGTCAACGCCAGCGTCACGATCGCCAGCGTCAGCGGATCGCGGGCGTTGACGCCGAACAGCAGCGTACTGACAATCCGCGCGAGCGATAACGCGAGCGCCACGCCGATCAGCGCGCCGCCCGCCGCCAGCACCATCCCCTGCTTCAACACCAGCATGAGGACATCGCCGGTTTGCGCACCGAGCGCCATCCGCACGCCGAGCTCCGGCGTCCGCTGTGTCACGGTGTACGACATCACGCCGTAGACGCCGATCATCGCGAGCACGAGCGCGAGACCGCCGAAGATGCTGAGCAGCGCCGCGCCCATCCGCGGCGCCCACAGCCCGGCCTCGATGTTCTGCTGCACCGTGCCGACGCCGCGCAGCGGCATGGCGCGGTCGAGCGTCTGCACCTGATCGCGCGCCGCGCCGACCAGCGGCTCGGGGTTCCCACTGGTCCGAATCAACAACGCCACGCCCGGCGCGTATTCCTGACGCAGCGGCCGGTAGATCATCGGCGTCGGATCTTCACCAACGCTGTTGATCACCGCGGTCGCGACCACCCCCACCACTTCGAACAACGTGTTCTGCTGCACGACCGTGAAGCGCTTGTGGAGCGCGTCCTGCCCCGGCCAGAGCTGTTTCGCGAGCGCGTCGTTGACGACCGCCACCGCCTTCGACTGGTCGCCATCGAACTCGGTGAAGTCCCGGCCCTGCTTCACCGGGATCCGCATGGTCTCGAAGTAGCCGGGCGCGATGTCGTTGAAGGTGACGAGCGAGCCGCGGTAGTTGGGATTCTGCGCTTCCCCTTCCGGAAATACCGTCAGCAGGATGCCGCCGCCCAGTGGCACCGCCGACGCGACCGTCGCCGACTCGACGCCTGGCACCGCCCGCGCCTTCGCCATGGCGTCGAGGTAGAACTGCTGGCCGCGCGCCTGGTCGTAGCGCTGCTGGCCAGGGTTCAGGAAGAACAGGCCGATGTGCGCCGAATCGAACCCGAGATCCATCTGCTCGACCGCCTGCATGCTGCGCACGAACAGGCCGGCACCAATCAACGCCACCGTCGCCAGCCCGATCTCGGACATGACCAGCGCGCTGCGAAGACGGCTGCTGACCGCGGAGGCGCCGCCCGATCGGCCGCCGGCCTTGAGCATCTCGTTCAGGTTGATCTGCGATGCCCGCATCGCCGGCGCGAGTCCGAACAACAGGCCGGTCAGGATCGTCATCGACGCGGTGAACAGCAGGACCCGCGGCTCGAAGCTCAAATCGATCGACGCGTTGCCGAGAAACGGCGGCCGGTACGACCACAACGCAGTGCGTCCCCAGTACGCCACGATCATTCCCGCGACGCCGCCGAGAATCGACAAGAGCAACGCCTCGGTCAGCAGTTGACGGACGATGCGGCCGCGGCCGGCACCCATGGCGGCACGGATGCTCATTTCCTTCTCACGCGAAGCTGACTGTGCCAGCAGCAGGTTCGCCAGGTTCGCGCACGCGATCAGCAGGACCAGGCCGACGACCCCCATCATCACGCCGCCGGCCAGCACCAGCTGGCCGCGTCCGTTGATGCCAAGCGCCGCGTCCGATTCGAGCGCCATGTCGAGCGTGCGCCCCTCGTTCGCGGCCGGGTATTCCTTGGCCAGCGTGGACGCGATCGTCTTCATCGCGGCATCGGCTTGCCGCATCGATACGCCCGGCTTGAGCCGGCCGGCCATGTTGATCCAGCGAAAACGGCGATTCGTGATCAGTTGACGCGTCTGTCCCGTCAGCAGTTGTTCGCGCATGCTGAGCGGCACCCATACCCGATCCGGACCGGCCAGGGAAAACGTCCCCTTGAAGCCCGGCGGCGTCACGCCGATTACGGTGAACGGCAGGCCGGAGAAGGTCAGCTTCTGGCCGATGACGTTCGGATCGGATCCGAACTCGCGCGTCCACAAACTGTGACTGATGACCGCCACGGTGTCGCCGCCCATGGTGCGGTCTTCGTCAGCGCGGAACAGCCGTCCCTGAAACGGTTTGATGCCGAGCACGTCGAAGTAGTTCGCGCTTGCCATGATCGCCGGCAGCGGCTGGGTGTCGCCGTTGCGCGTCCACTGGAGGCCGAGCCCGAAGTAGCCGGTCAATCCGCTGAAGACGCTGTTCTGATCGCGATAGTCCTCGAAGTTCTGAAACGACGTCGGCGTCAGCGTGAAATTGCCCGACTGGACGGTCTTGGAGTCGCGGGTGAACATCTCGACCACGCGCGACGGATCCTCGATCGCGAGAGGATGCAGAAAGACCGCGTTGATCACCGTGAAGATTGCGGTGTTGGCCCCGATACCGAGCGCCAGCGAGATCACGGCGATGGCCGTGAACCCCGGCTTCTTCACCAGGACGCGAAGTGCATAGCGGAGATCCTGCCACCAGCGTTCCATCGGGCCTCCTCGCGCGCCCGTCACGGCGGGCTGTCTCGCACATTGTAGGATGTCTGGCATACGCGGCGCTTTAACCTCGTCGCGGTCTACTTCGTGAAGCGACACGCGGCGCGTGCGAGCTCTCCGAACTGACCGTCAGCGCCGCGAGCGAAGGAATATCCAGCCGCCGCCGGCGAGCGCCACCGACAGCCCGGCGCACAGGAAGAAGACCAGCCGGACGCCGACCATTTCGGCAAAGGCGCCCGACAGTGCGAGTCCCAGAATCTGTCCGAGGAAGACGACCGACGTGTTGGTACTGCCGACCCGCCCCAGCATGTCGTGCGGCGTCTCGCGCTGAATCAGCGTCTGAGCCGGCACGATGATCGCGCCGAACGCGAATCCGATCGTGAACGTCGCGGCAAGAGCGGCCGCCACGTGCGGCACCGCCCCGAGCAGCAGCACGCCGGCACCGATGCCCAGCAATCCGGCCAGCACCAGGGACGTATCGGTGTAGTGGCGCGCGAGCTGCCTGACGATCTGCGTACCGATCAGCATGCCGACGCCCACCATGCCACTGACGAACCCAAAGACGCCGGCCCGCAGGTGCAGCGTGTCTCTCACGTAAATGGCGATCAGCGGTCCGAAGCAGCCGATCGTGAAAAGGCCGGCCGCCATCGCCAGCACGAAAAACAGGATCGATCCGTGATGGACGATGAAGCGCCAGCCGTCGCCCATGTCGATCCAGATCTGATGAATCCGGTTGCCCGACGTCCCTTCCGCGACTGGCGCGCCGGCTGGACGTTTGATGCCGACCGATCCAATCAGGGATGCGGACACGACAAAGCTGGCGACGTCGATCAGGTAGCAGACCTTCGGCGTGAAGGCCGACACGATCGCTCCGGCGGTCGAGGGTCCGATGATCCGGCTGCCCATGAACGCGATCTGCATGAGCGCGTTGGCCGAGATCAATCCGGCCACCGGAACCGCCAGGCGAATGGTCACCGTCTGCGCCGGGCCGAAGAACGCCGACACGCAGCTCAACGCCGCGAGCACGACGTAGACCTGCCACACCGAGGTCGACGGAATCAGCAGCAGGGCCAGCCCGGCGCGGATGAGGTCGCTCGACACGAGCGTCGGCTTGAGCGGCCACCGATCGACGAACACCCCGGCAATCGGACCGACAAAAACAATCGGCAGCATGTAGGCAATCTGCAGGCCGATGACTTGCGCCGGCGTGCCGTGCATGCCGAACGAGACCACGGCGATGACGGCGAAGAGCGCGAGAAAGTCGCCGAACAGGCTCACGACCTGCGCGTACCAGACGCGCCGCATCACGTCGATGCGCAGCACGTCCCTGAACGAAAGAGGGGCGGCCGGCGCCGCCACTGTCGCTGTAGTCATGGGGTGGGCCGTATTCTACGGGAGCGCGACCCGTTTTTCACGCCTCAACGCTGTTCCTGACGGAGCTGAGTCAGATACGCCTGTTCGGCGCTCTCGACGAGGCGCGCGTAGCCGTCGCGATCGGCGAACGGGTTCCTGCCGTGTGGGTCAGCCATTGCCGCCAGTTCGGCAGCCTTGGCCTCCAGCGAGAACACGACCGGATGCTCGGCGACGAACACATCCGGATGCAGCGAGTGCAGCACGCGAAACGCCTGCGCGTATTGCGAGGCGATATCCGGCACCCTGGTGTTGCCGACGAGGTGAACGCCGTCGTTGACGGTGACGCTGCACACGAACGCGACGCGATAACGCCTACCCTCCTGCACGACCTCGGTCGTCCACGTCGTACAGCCCGGCGTGTGGCCCGGCGTAAGATGCGCGGTGAGCGCCACTCCGCCGAGCGACACCGCATCGCCATCCTTCACCACCCGACCCACTGGCACCGGCGTCCACCCGGGTCCGCCGAGAGGCGAACGATCGACACCGGACGCGATGGCGTCGCGGTCGGCCTCGATCGCCACGACCGTGGCCCCGGTCAGGCGCTTCATATCGGCGTGGCCGCCGACGTGATCGTAATGGGCGTGGCCGGCGAGCAGGATTCGGATGTCGGACAGATGGACGCCGAGCCGCTCGATGTTGGCGCGGATGAACGGGACAGACTCAGCCTCACCCGTATCGATCAGGATGGCGCCGGCGGGCGTCACGATCAGGAACGACGAAAGGCCGCGCGTGCCGACATAGTAAATGTTGCCGGCAATTCGCAGCGGTTCGACCGGTTGCCGCCAGGTCGGATCGGACGGAGGGGCGAGCGCGACCACGGCGGCGGACAGCATCAGGCCTGCAGCGGCGCGGGGCAACATGGCCGAAGTATAAAGCCGGCATCCGGGAGCGCGGCGGCGGCGAGGTGTGCGAGAATCGAGGAGATATCTTCAGGAAAGGACACTATGCGCTTGCGGTTTGCGGCGATCCTCATCGTCGCCGGTTTGATCACGATCAGTTGCGGCGGAATCACCGATCCGTCTCAGAACACTGTCCAGACATTCAGCGGCACCTTCTCCAGCACAGCTCCGTCCGGTCAGGCTTTCACGGCTGCCGCCGGTGGCGAGCTGACGGTCAAGCTGACCGCGCTCTCACCGGTCTCGTCGAGCCCCGTCGGGATCGCCTGGGTGTATCAGAACAGCGACGGAACGTGCAGTCAGAATTCGCTGTTCCAGAACCAGTTCTCGCAGCTCAACGTGCCGGCCATTTCCGGCGCCCAGATCACCAAAGGCTCCTACTGCATCGTCGTCTACGACGTGGTGGGGTTCACCACGCCCGAGACCTACACGATGACCGTCTCGCATCCGTAGCCGGTTGCGGGACTGAGTGAGCGTCACGTGGCGTCGCTCGACGACCAGATCGACGACCTGTACCGTCTGCCTCTCGCCGAGTTCACGTCCGCCCGCAATCTGCTGGCGAAGTCGCTGACCGGCGACGCCGCCAAGCACGTCAAGGCTCTCACGAAACCGACGGTGGTGCCCTGGGCGGTGAACCAGGTGTACTGGCGCGCGCGTGCCACCTACGATCGCCTCCTCAAGAGCGGTGAGCGGCTGCGCGCCGCACAAATCGCGGCGCTCGAAGGACGACCGTCCGACGCGCGCGAGGCCGACACCGCGCATCGCAGGGCCATCGCCGCCGCGGTCGCGGAGGCCGAACGACTGGCGTCGGCAGCCGGAGCACAACCCGGCGCCGACGCGCTGGCGCGTACGTTCGAGGCGTTGTCGCTGGCCGCGACCACGACCGCGTCTCCGGGACGGCTGACCGAACCGCTTCAACCCGCCGGATTCGAAGCGCTGCTGGGCATCACCCCGGCGGCGTCACCAGTGCCAGGCGAACCGGTGCCGCGACCCCAGCTCGTCGCCAGGCCGGCCACCGCGCGCGGTCAGGGCGAGCCGCCCAGGCGCACTGCGGCCGAGGAGCGCAAGGCGCGACTCGAAGCAGAACGCGAGCGCGCACGCCAGGAGGTCGCGGCCGAGGAGGCCCGAAAACGCGCCGCCGAGATCAAGATCGCGGAGGCCGCGCTCGCGAAAGCGGAAGACGTCGAACGCGACGCCCGCACGACGTGGGAAACGGCCCACGAAGCACTGATCGACGCCAGGCGCGAACTTGCGCGCTTGAAGTCGGAGTTGCGGAGTGTCAAGTGATGGTGCGAGGTGCGAAGTGCGAAGTGCTACACGAACTCGATTCCGGTCTTCTTGAAGTTCCCGCCGAGCACGCCCACTGAGTCGCCGCCCAGCCAGTTGTCGATCACCTTGGCATAGACCGAACGGAAATCGGTTTCATAGTGCACGTCGCCGGCGCTGTTTTCGAGCGTTGGGTTCTGTGGATCGAGATTCAGCGAAGCCGCCGTCCCGTAGATGCCGCCGCGGACGCCACCGCCCATCGCAAACATGACGCTCGCCGCACCGTGGTCGGTGCCCTTGCTGCCGTTCTCGCTGATGCGCCTGCCGAATTCCGAAAACGACAGCAGGAGCGTGTCGCTCATCATCCCCAGGTTCTGGACGTCGTTGTAGAAGGCGGTCAGGCCGGCGTTCAGCGTCACCATCAGCTTCACATAGGCGCCGGCGTCGGCGGTCGTGTCCTGTCCCGAGTGGGTGTCGAAGCCGCCTGTCTGCAGATAAAAGACCTTGGTGCCAATGCCCTTGGCCATCGCGCCCGCGATCGCCTGCAACGCCTGGCCGAATCCGTTGTTTGGATAGGTGACGCTTGGCTTATACGTGCCGACCGATGCCACACGGCTGAGCGTCGCCATGGCCGCCTGTGCCGTCGTACTCACGAACGCGACGTGCGGCTTGTCCACCGGTACGTGCGACGCGATGCTCACCGCCGCGGCTTTCTCGTAGGTGGCCTCGGTGCCGCTGTTCGGACTGTTGAAGGCGTAGCCGGTGATGCTCGGAATGGACGCAACCGCAACGGTGGCCGACTGCAGCACGTGCGGCGTATCGCCGGTGGTGTTCCACACGGCCAGCGGATCGAGCGGCGCCGGCAGCGTCGCCATGTAGCGGCCGACCCAGCCGCTGCCGGTGGTGTTCGATGGATTGGCGGTGGACCAGATGTCGGTTCCGGAGAAATGCGATCGGCTCGAGTTCGCGTATCCGGCGCGCTGAATCAGTGCCAGACGTCCCTGGTTGAAGATGTCCTTCAGGCCGGTCAGCTTCGGATGCAAGCCGAGCGCTTTGCCGCTCGAGTCGCTGCCGATCTGGAGCACCGTCCCGGCCGGAACGCCCAGCGTCGGCCGCCGGCTGTAGTAGAACGAATCCGTGTACGGAATCAGCATGCTCAGGCCATCGTTGCCGCCGCTCAGATCGAGCACGATCAGGTTGCGGCGGGTCGCGCCCTGGGCCCGGGCCAGATCGGACAGAAATGCCGGCGCAGCAAAGCTGAGCGTAAATGCGGCGACACCGTTCTTGAGGAACGTCCTTCGTTTCATACGAATTGGTACTCCGCCGATCCGAGGATCAGGTGCACGATGCCGGGAGCCTTGGCCTGCAGCTGCGTATCCGAGCCGGTCCACGCCCCACCCGCGCTTGCATAGGTGACGAGATCAGAATGAACCGAGCTGCTGAGATCGACGGTCAGCCGATCGGCCAGGAAATCGACCAACGCGGTCGGACTGGAGTTCGCGGCCGTCGCCGCGGTTGCCAGCCGGAATTTCTGATTCGCAGCCAGCGAAGACGCGAAGTTCATACGCGCGAGCATCGCGCCGGTCGAGAACCAGGCCTGTCCGAGCGGCCAGCCGGCGACATTCGGCGGTTCGAACAGATCCTGCCCCATGTTCACCAGCGGTGTTAGACAGGTGCCCGCCGAAAGCCCGGTCCAGCCGGTTTCCTTGATTGCACGCACCAGGAATTCGGCCGGCCACGAGTAGCGCGTGAAGTAGACCGACGAATCCCTGAACTGACCCGACGTCAGGATCTGCAGAATCACCGGCTTGAGGACAGTGTCGTTCTGCAGGTAGGTCGTCGCCAGCGACGAAATGAATCCCGGATCGGGCGGCACGGTCTCGCTGACGAAGAACCCATAGAGCTTGGTGACCAGGCGGGTCGCCGTTTCAGGATGCGACGCCAGGGCGGTAATCAGATCGATGCCGTCCTGCATGCCGTTCGATGCGGCGCGGGCCGGAATGGTCTTGCTGCCGTTCGAGTACACCGGAAAGCTGAAGGTCTTCGCGGTGGTTTCGTGCTGGTTCGCGTTGTAGGCGAAGCTGAACGCACCGTCGGGGTCGGTCAGACTGGATGGCCGTTTGAGATTCCAGCCCGTGAACACTCGCGCCGCAGCGTAGACATCGTCTTCAGTGTAGAAGCCGACACCGCGCGAGAACAGCTCCATCAACTCGCGGCCAAAGTTTTCCTGCGGCGCGGCTTTCGTGTTGGTGTCGCCGTCAAGCCAGATCAGCATGGCCGGATCCTTGGCGACGGCAAGGAGGATTTCGCGGAAGTTTCCCGTCGCCAGCGTGCGGAACAGGTCGATCTGCGTGTTCATCAACCGCGCACCGTCCAGCGCCTGCACCGATCCGGCGACTTTGGAATACGCGGTTGCGAAGTAGTTGTGCCAGAACAGCCCCATCTTTTCCTGGAGGGGACGGTTGGTGTGGACCATGCGGAACAACCAGCGCTGGCGCGCGTCGCTGATGAGGGTGTCGGGCGAAAACGGTCCCTGAGACGTGGTACCAAGAAAGCCGGGCTGGCCAAGGTTGGAATCGACCGTGTCCGCCACCGACTCGAAGTACACCAGCCGGTTGACAGCCTGCGTATAGGACAGGGCTGAATAGGAGGCCAGTTCGTCGCTGCCGGCGCTGAAACCTGCCCGGCGGAGAAGATGCTCGATGAGCGCGTCGCCGCTTGCCATCCAGACCCCTTTCCGTTCCGCTACCTTAGACCGAGGAGGTGGTGGAAGGTAAAAAACCTGTCACGCTCGTGTTAAGGTCAGCGTTATGTATACGTCGGTTCTGGCTCTGCACTCGTGGGTCCGGTGGCTTGCCCTGATCGCCGGCGTCGGCGCGACGCTCGCCGCGCTCCGCAGCGACTCCGGCCGCGACAATTCCGCCGCTGACCGCTGGGGCATGATCATGGTCACGGCTCTCGATCTGCAGATGCTGCTCGGCCTGATTCTGTATTTCGCGCTCAGCCCGTTCACGGTGCAGGCGATGCAGGACTTCGGGGCGGCCATGCGAACGCCACAGCTGCGTTACTGGGCGGTCGAGCACATCACGATGATGATCGCCGCGGTCATCCTGACTCACGTCGGAAGAGTGCTCTCTCGCAAAGCGACGACGCCTTCGGCCAAGCGAATGCGGATGCTCATCTGTTACGGGTTGGCGACACTGCTGATGTTCGCAGGCACGCCCTGGCCCGGCACGATGAACGGACGGCCGCTCTTCCGTCTATGAGCTGGTTGACGACCTTCTTGTCCATGTGGGCCACTGAAGTCGGCGTCGCCGTCTGGCTCGGCTTCGCGCTGGTGGCGGCGATCATCGAAGTCTCGGTCCCCCATTTCGGCTCCGCGTTCGTCAGCGTCGGTGCCGTCGCCGCCGCAGCAGCGGCGTACTTCGGATTCGGCGTCACCGCACAGGTGCTGGTGTTCGTGGTGGTGCTGACCGTATCGATCGTCACGCTGCGCTCGCGCCTGCTCCATCGCGTCGCCGGGCCCGGCGTACCGTCGCGCACGGAGCCGCTGGTCGGACGCCACGGCCAGGTGACCCACGACATCGATCCCACGCTCGGCACCGGCCGCATCAACGTCGGCGGCGAAGACTGGGCGGCCCGCAGCACGGAAACGATTCCCGCAGGCACGAGAGTTCGCGTCGTCGGCGCGGACGGCATCGTGCTGGAGGTGATACGCGCATGAGCAATATTGTTCTCGTCGGTCTCGCGGTGTTCCTGCTGGTCGTGCTGATGCGCACGATCAAAATCGTGCCGCAGAAGCAGGTCAAGATCATCGAGCGCCTCGGCAAGTACCATCGATCGGCCGAGGCCGGTCTCAACACCATCGTGCCGTTTCTCGATTCGGTCCGGGCCACGATCGACCTGCGCGAGCAGATCACCAAGATCGAGCCGCAGCCGGTGATCACCCGCGACAACGTGACGATGGAGGTGGACGCGGTCATCTACTATCTGGTCGCCGATCCGGTTCGCGCCACCTACGAGGTGCAGAACCTGGCGTGGGGCCTCGAGCAGCTGACGCTGTCGGCGCTTCGCAACGTCATCGGCCAGCTCGATCTCGATCACACGCTGTCGTCGCGCGACACCACCAACACCCAGCTGCGTTCGGCGCTCGATTCCGCGACGCAGCAATTGGGCGTGAAGGTGATGCGCATCGAGCTCAAGAACATCACGCCGCCGGAAGAGATTCGCCTGACGATGGAAAAGCAGATGACCGCCGAGCGGACCCGCCGCGCCGTCGTCACGACAGCCGAAGGCGAGAAGGCCGCCGCGATTCTCCGCGCAGAAGGACAG
>DASXIR010000304.1:0-2041 GCA_036497895.1 Vicinamibacterales bacterium
CTGCAGATGCTCGCTGTCTTTGTCCGACGAATACGCCAACTGCGAACCGTCCGGCGACCACGCGGGATCGGTATCGAGGGCGGCGTCCTTTGTGAGATTCACCGGCTTGCCGCCGACCGGCATCACGTAGATGTCGCCGACCGCGGCAAACGCGATCTGCTTGCCGTCAGGCGAAATGACCGGATGGACGACGCCGAGCACCTGGCGCGGAACCGTTGAAGTGAAATCTCGAGTCCGACGGGTGTAGTTGTTCGCGGCCCGGGTCACCTGCATGGTCGCGGAGAACTCGATGGTCTCTGGCGCGGAAGAGCCGGTGATATCGCGCTTTCGGATCTTGCCGTCGGAGACGTAGTAGAACATGGACTTCGATGCCCACGACGCGCGGAAGTCGAACACGTTCTCCGCTCCCGTGATCGACTTCTCGCCGATCTGATAGCTCGAGCCCTCCGCCTCGCCCGGTGCGGCGCCGCGGCCTCCCGTCGCGAGGTTGAACACGATGTCGCCGCCCGGACCCCACGACGGCGCATCCACGCGGCCGCTGCCCGTGCGCGCGATCGCCCGCTCCGTCCCGTCGGCGACACTGACGATGCGCACCAGCCGCTGGCCGTCGCGCGACGATGCGAACGCGATTTCCCTGTCGTCGGGCGACCACGACGGCATGTAGTCGTCGGCGGGATCCTTCGTCAATTGACGGAGGTCGCCGTTACGCACGTCGAGCGTCCAGATGTTGTAGTCGCTGCCGAGTGAATTGCCGCGGTCGGAGGAAAAGGCGACGCGCATGCCGTCATGCGACCAGATCGGTTCGCGATCGTCGAACGGCCCCCAGGTCAGCTTGTGTTGATTCGATCCATCCGGCGCGATCGCCCAGATGTCGTAGCCGCCGTCGCGATACGCGAAGAACGTGATCCACTTGCCGTCCGGCGACCAGAATGGCTGACGCGCGTCGTTGAACAGATCGGTGATGCGTGTGGCGGTGCCGCCGGAGGCCGGCAGCGTCCAGATGCTGCCCTGCAGATCGATCGCCAGCGTGCGGCCATCCGGTGAGACGGCCACTGACATCGACGTGCCTTCGTGCACGGTAACGTCGACGAGCGCGGGCTTCGATGCCGGCGCGGCGCCGACTGCGGCACACAGCACCAGCACGCCGATCGCGAACGTCCTGCCCGTCGTCATACGCCGCCTCCTTGGAGATGCGGCGATTCTATTCGAGGCGGCCGGCGATTACGTCGATGATCTTCTGTCCGTGGAAGCGACCGTTCTCGATAAACACGGTGCCGGTGTCCTGTCCGGCAATCGCTCCGCCGGCGACAAACAGTCCCGACACATTTGTCTCGAACGTCTGCGGATTGTGGACCGGCGCATCGCGCTGGTTCAGTTGCACGCCGGCGGCGACCAGCAGTTTCGCGTCGGTGCGGTAGCCGGTGAGGAGATAGACGGCGTCCGCCGGAATCTCTTCGATCGAGCGCGTGTGGGTGGCCGGTGCAACAACGGCGGACGCTGGCGCCGCCGATGCGTCCGCGTCCGCGAACAACTCGCGCTGTCGCGCGGTTTCATCATCGGCGGCAGAGGCATCCGGCACAGCCTGGACGCTGACGGCATCCTGGCGAATCTCGACCAACTGCGCGCCGAGCCGCGCCGCGATCGATCCTGCCTTGATGCGGTTTTCGATGTCCGGACGGACCCAGTACTTGATGGTCCGCTTGAGCGCGGCCCGCCGGTGCACCACCGTCACCTGCGCGCCGGCACGATACAGCTCGAGTGCCGCTTCCGCGGCGGAATTGCCGCCGCCGACGACGATGACACGCTGGCGGTAGTGGGCGTGCGCCTCGCCGTAGTAATGATGCACGTGTGGCAAGTCTTCGCCAGGAATCCCGAGCAGGACCGGATGATCGTAGTAGCCGATCGCCATCACCAGATTCCGCGCGTGACGAACGCGCTGGACGCCGCGACTCGACTCGGTCGTCACGGCGAAGAGCTGCTCCCCCGTTTCTCGCTGCACCGAGATCACTTTTTCTTCGTACGCGATCTCGAGCTTGTAGGT
>DASXIR010000305.1:0-7535 GCA_036497895.1 Vicinamibacterales bacterium
TTTCGCCGGCGGCCTGTCGTTGACGCCGGTCGAAGTGGACAAGGAACGCGGCGTGGTCATCGAAGAATGGCGCGGCGGTCTCGGCGCCAGCTCACGCGTACGCGACAAGCAGCTCCCGATCCTGTTCTACCAGTCGCGCTACGCCCAGCGGCTGCCGATCGGCAAACCCGACATCATCCGCAACGCGCCGGTCGCGAGGCTGCGTGCGTTTTACGACACCTGGTACCGCCCGGAACGGATGGCGGTAATCGCCGTCGGCGACATCGAGCCGGCGACCATCGAGCAATCGATCAAGACCGACTTCTCGCCGCTCGCCGATCGCGCGCCAGCCGCCGCGCTCCCCGACCGGACCGTGCCACTTCAGAAGGACGCGCTGTTCAGCATCGTGACCGATCCCGAGCTGACCCGATCGTCGGTCAGCATCGAGCGCAAGCGGAAGCGCGAAGGCGAGCAGAAGGTCGCCGACTACCGCCGCGATCTGGTGGAGCGCACGATCGAGCACATGATGGACGAGCGCTTCACTGAGCTGGCACAGCGACCGGACGCGAAATTCCTCGGCGCCGGCGTCAGTGGCGGCAGCCTCAGCCGCGACGTCGCGACGTTTTCGATGGGCGCGGCCGTCCAGGACGGCAAGCTCGAAGATGGCATCGGCGTGATTGCCTCGGAAGCCAAACGCGTCCGCGAGTTCGGTTTCGGCGCCTCGGAAATGGATCGAGCGAAACAGTGGATGGCCGCTTTCTACGAGCAGGCCTTTAGTGAGCGGACCAAGACCGAGAGCGGCTCGTTCGCACAGGAGTACATCAGCTACTTCCTGAACAACGAACCGAGCCCGGGCATCGAGTACGAGTATCGGCTCGTACAGCAGCTCCTGCCGACGATGAGCGCCAACGATGCATCGGCGCTCGCCAAGTCGCTGCTCGTCGACGACAGCCGCGTGATCCTCGCCGTCTCGCCGCAGAAGCCCGGCATCTCGGTCCCTACAGACGCGCAGTTGCAGGCCTCGCTGGCAAGAGCCAGTGCCGGTCCGGTCGAAGCGTGGGCCGATGGCGGCGCCACCCGGGCGGTGATGGAGACGCTGCCGACGCCGGGCGCGGCGACCTCCCGCAAGTCGCTCGACGATATCGGCGTCACCGTCGTGCATTTTGCCAACGGCGTCGACGCGTGGTTGAAGCCGACCGACTTCAAGAACGACCAGATCCTCTTCGGCTTGAACGCGTCGGGTGGCGCGTCGCTCGCGCCGCCGTCGGAATTCATCGAGGCGACCCTGGCTCCGGCATATGTCGGACTGGCGGGCGCCGGTGGTCTGACGGCGATCCAACTCGACAAGGCGCTGACCGGCAAGCTGGTTTCGGCGCAACCGTTCGTCTCGCTGTCGTCGCACGGCGTTCAGGGGAACGCGGCGCCGGCGCAGCTCGAAACCGGCCTGCAGCTCCTCTATCAGCGGGTCGTCGCTCCCGGAGATGATGCCGACGCCTTCGCGCTGATGAAGAAGCAGCTCGAGGCCGCCGTGGCCAATCGCGGCCGATCGCCAGGACAGGTGTTCGGCGAGAAGCTGTCGCAAGTGAACAGCTCCAACCATTACACCTCCGAGCCGTTGACTCCTGAGCGCGTCGCCTCGCTCGATCGCGCCAGGATGACCGCCTTCTATCGGGCGCGCTTCGCCAACGCCGCTGACTTCACGTTTTTCATGGTCGGTGCATTCAAGGTCGACGAGGCGGTGCCGTTGCTCGCGCGCTATATCGGCGGGTTGCCCTCCACGGGCCAGCGGACGTCGGCGTTCAAGGACGTCGCGATGCATTTCCCCTCGGCCAACCAGCGCATCACCGTCGAGCAGGGCCGCGAACCTCGCGGACAGACGGTGATCAGCTTCTTTGCGGACCCGACTCCGGATCCGGTTCAACAGGAAAACATCGCCGCGGCAACCACGGTGCTGGACATCGCGCTGCGCGACATCCTCCGTGAGGATCTCGGCCAGACCTACACCGTGCAGGTCGGGCTGTCGCAACCGCTGCCGCAACGTGGCGAAGGGCACATCGAAGTCCGCTTCGGCGCCGCACCAGAAAACCTGGAGGCGATGACCTCGCGTGTCATGCAGGAGATCGCGCGGCTGCAGAAGGACGGACCGTCGGAGGACCTGACCAACCGGGCTAAGGAATCGGCCCGCCGCACCTACGAGACATCGCTGAAGCAGAACGGCTACTGGATGGGACGGCTGCAATCGACCACGATGCTCGGGCTCAATCCATCGGATATCCTGACTCGCTCCGCGCGGATTGATGCGGTCACGCCGGCCACGGTCCAGGACGTGTTCAAGCGGTTCTTCCCCTCCGATCGGTCAACCATCGTGACACTGGTGCCGGCGCCGGCGCCGCAGCGCTAGCACCGAGGTCGACTACCCGATTCAGGCTACTTCGTCAGGCTCGCGCGCCAGCGGCCAGCGTCGTCGAACACCTCGCCAAGGTAATCGCCGTCGGCGAGATCCTTGCGCAGGTGGTGCAGCACTTCGATCAACGCGTCTAGCGCCGGTCCGATTTCGTCCGCGTTGGTCGCGGCGATGTCGCGCCAGATGTCGGCTGGGCTCGACGCGAGCCGGGTCGTGTCGGCGAGACCACGGCCAGCCATGGCCAGGCCGTCCCGTCCGGCCGACTCCCCGACCACCGCCATCAGCGCGCTGGCCGTCAGCTGCGGCAGGTGACTGAGAAACGCCAGCAGCCGATCGTGCGCGTCAGCCTTCATCACGCGCGGCACCGCGCCGAGTGCGCTGACGAACGCGGTCAGTTTTTCGAGCGCTGGACCGGCGGCGTCGCCGGGCGGGCTCGTCAACAACCATGGCCGTCCGGTGAAGAGGTCGGGACGCGCGCGTTCCAGCCCGCCCTGGGCGGCTCCGGCCAGCGGGTGGCCGCCGATGAACGTAAATCGCGGCGGCAGGTCCCTGGCGGCGTCGACCATCGCCCGTTTGGTGCTCCCGGTGTCGGTAATGACCGCGTGCTGGCGCACGTTCTCATCGAGACTGGCCAGCACCGCCAGGTTCTGCTTCACCGGCGCCGCCAGAATCACGATATCCGCCTCGGCCAGCACAATCAGGTCGTCTGCGGCCACGTCGATGGCGTGGACCCGCATCGCGGTTTCGAGCACATCCTTGTTGTCGACGGCAATGACCAGCGACGAGGGCCAGATCTCGCGCGCGGCCAGTGCGATCGATCCGCCAATCAGTCCGAGGCCGACGATGCCGATCTTCTCGAAGATCGGCGGCGCGGTCGACGGCTCGTGGGCGCGACCGGATTGAATGACAGGCAGTTGTTGCGACATAACGGAGTGACGCTGAACGATTCAGACTCGAACTGAAATCTCGCGGCCGCTACGATCCCCAGCCGCCGCGCCTGACCGGCTCGAGGCAGATGCCGCGGCCGATCGCCGGAGCGATGATCCGCAATTCGGCCATCAGGCGGTCGAACTGCGAGGGGAACATCGATTGCGCACCGTCGCTCAGTGCGTGGTCCGGATCGCAATGCACCTCGATGATCAGGCCGTCGGCGCCAGCGGCGACCGCGGCCCTCGCCATCGGCGCGACCATGTCGCGACGTCCCGCGCCGTGACTGGGGTCCGCGACGATCGGCAGGTGACTCAGTTTCTTCACCACTGGAATGGCCGAGATGTCGAACGTGTTGCGGGTCGCGGTTTCGAAGGTACGGATGCCGCGCTCGCACAGGATCACGTCGGTGTTGCCGCCGCTCAGGACGTACTCGGCCGAGAGCAGCCACTCCTCGATCGTCGCCGAGATGCCGCGCTTGATCAGCACCGGCTTGCGGGCGTGACCCAGTTCCCGCAGCAGCGTGAAGTTCTGCATGTTCCGGGCGCCAAGCTGGAAAATGTCGGCGTATTTCTCGATCACCTCAATCTGGCTGACGTCCATGACCTCGGTGATGAGCTTGAGGTTCTCGGCGTTGGCGGCGTCGCGCAGCATGCGCAGCCCTTCTTCACCGAGTCCCTGAAAGCTGTAGGGTGAACTGCGCGGCTTGAACGCGCCGCCCCGGAAGATCTTGGCGCCGGCGCGGCGGACCGCCGCGGCGGCCGCGTGCACCTGTGCCTCGGTTTCCGCCGAACACGGACCGGCCATGACGATGACTTCGTCCCCGCCAATCCTGACGTCGCCGACGTTGACGATCGTGCCTTCCGGTTTGAAGGTCTTACTGGCCAGCTTGTAGGGCTCTGAAATCCGCAGGACCTCGTGCACACCGTCGAGCAGTTCGATCAGTGCCTTGTCCGGATGCCCCTGGCCGACCGCGCCGAGTACGGTACGTGTGACGCCGGTCGATCGATGCACGTCCATCCCCATCTCCACGAGACGGGCGACGACCTGCTCGATCTGAATTTCTGTGGCCCGTTCTTCCATTACTACGACCATGGCTTCTGTCGCCTCCACTGCCTGTCTGGTGATGTTACCTGTTGGTCTACGAATGATCCGACGCTGGTGGCGCGCCTTCGCCGTGCACAAGCCGTCGCTCCAGACGGCGAGCCTCGTCGATGATGCGCTCGAACAACCGGGCAATCGCGTCTGGTCCGAGCGGCCCTTCCGCCGCGATGCCGCGTACGTGAGCCAGCACCTGCTTCTCGCGCTCCGGCTGATAGACCTCG
This sequence comes from Vicinamibacterales bacterium, assembly GCA_036497895.1. Taxonomy (GTDB): domain Bacteria; phylum Acidobacteriota; class Vicinamibacteria; order Vicinamibacterales; family CAVVIG01; genus CAVQFC01. The sequence goes on from DASXIR010000305.1 coordinate 4,636, forward strand.
ACGCCGAGCTCTTTTTTCAGCACTCCGATCTCGCACGCCACGCGGGCGCGCTCGTTCAGGAGCCGGACCAGCACTTCGTCTACGCGGTCGATATCGTCCCGTAAATCGTCAAGCGTTGGCATTGAGCACGGCCGCCCCCCTCAGCCACCCGACGTAGTTTTCGACCCGTTCCACGAGACGCGGCGTGGCACTGGCCTCGGCAATCAACGACACCAGTGCACTGCCAACCACGGCGGCGTCTGCGTAGGCGCACACCTCGGCGACGTGCTCGGGGCTCGAGATCCCGAACCCGACCGCGATCGGCAGCGATGTCCTCGCGCGAATGCGGCCGACCATGTCCCTGGCGTCCGTTGACAGCCGGGCCCGCGCGCCGGTCACGCCGAGCCTCGAAATTCCATACAGAAACCCGCGTCCCAGTTCCGCCGCCTTCGTGATCCGCGCCTCGGTCGTGGTCGGGCTCAGCAGAAAGATGGTGTCGATGCCAACGCCGGCCAGCGTCTCCCGGACATCACCTGCCTCCTCTATCGGCAGATCCAGGACCAGCACGCCGTTGACGCCGCTGTCGGCGGCGCGCTTCGCAAAGACCTCGATTCCCATGCGCAGCAACGGATTGGCGTAGCTGAAAACCACCACCGGTGCCGTAATCGTGGGACGCACTGTCGCGATGACGTCCAGCGCCGTCCGCAGGCTGCCGCCGGCCGCGAGCGCCCGTTCAGTGGCCCGCTGGATGACCGGACCGTCGGCCAGCGGATCAGAAAACGGGACGCCGACTTCGAGCACGTCGGCGCCGGCACGATCGAGCGCCTTGAGGACTTCGGCCGAGCGCGGCAGATCCGGATCGCCCACGGTCGTATAGGTCACCAGGCCGGGGCGCTTCTCGGCTCGAATCCTTGCGAACGCTGCCGCCAGCGCGCTACTTCCCGGCAAGGCTCTTCTCCACTGTGTGTACGTCCTTGTCGCCTCGCCCTGACAAGTTGACCAGCAACGTCGCCGTCGGCCCGAGTTCGCGCGCCAGTTTGCCTGCGTGTGCAATTGCATGCGCCGACTCGAGCGCCGGCAGGATGCCTTCGAGCTTCGCCAGACGCTGAAACGCCTCGAGCGCTTCGCTGTCGGACGCGTGCGCATACTCGGCGCGACCGAGCGCGCGCAACCACGCGTGCTCTGGCCCGATCGCCGCGTAGTCGAGCCCGGCCGAGATCGAATGCGTCGACTCGATATTGCCATCGTCATCCTGCAGGATGAAGGTGCGTGTTCCCTGCAAGACGCCAGCGCTCCCGCCGGCGAATCGGGCCGCGTGACGTCCGCGCAGGATCAGCTCACCGCCTGCTTCGACGCCGATCAGGCGAACGTCGCGATCGTCGATGAACGCGTCGAAGATGCCGATGGCGTTGCTGCCGCCGCCGACGCACGCCACCACGGCGGTCGGGAGCGCGCCGGTCTGCTCGAGGATCTGCTTGCGTGCTTCCCGTCCGATCACCGACTGGAACTCGCGGACCATCAGCGGATACGGATGCGGTCCCAACGCCGAGCCGAGCAGGTAGTAGGTGTCGGCCACGTTGGTGACCCAGTCGCGCATGGCTTCGTTGATCGCGTCCTTCAACGTCCTGCTGCCGGCGTCGACGCGGCACACCTCGGCGCCGAGCAGCCGCATGCGAAACACGTTCAACGCCTGGCGATCCATGTCCTCGGCGCCCATGTAAACGTGGCAGTCGAGGCCCAGCAGCGCGCACGCAGTGGCGCTCGCCACGCCGTGCTGGCCGGCGCCGGTTTCGGCGACGATGCGCCGTTTGCCCATGCGCACGGCGAGCAGCGCCTGGCCGAGCGCGTTGTTGATTTTGTGCGCGCCGGTATGGGTCAGATCCTCCCGTTTGAGGAAGATTCGAGCGCCGCCGGCGGCCGCGGTCAACCGCGTCGCCTCGTAGACCGGAGTCGGCCGGCCGACGTAGTCCTTGAGCAGCCGATCGAGTTCCGCTCCGAAGGTCGGGTCGTCGCGCACCGCGAGATATTCCCGTTCGAGCTCCTCGATCGGCTCGACTAATGTTTCGGGAACGAACCGTCCGCCGAACTCGCCGAAGTAGCCGCGCGCGTCAGGATCGCGTCGCGAGATGACTGGTGCCATACACTGCCTCGAAAAGCGCCCGCAGGCGCTGATGATCTTTGATGCCCGGCGCCCGTTCGACGCCGGATGACACATCGATACCGAATGGCCGGACTCGAGCGATGGCGTCGGCCACGTTCTCCGGCGTCAGGCCACCGGCCAGCAGCACCTTCCGCCTCGACGCGACGGACGCGGCCGCGACCCAATCGATGGTTTGCCCTGTGCCTCCGCGACGGATCGGATCGTCCACGTCGAGCAACACCGTGTCATGACTCGGCCAGACGTCGACGCGCGGATCGCCGATTTTGAGTGCCTTGATCACCGGCGACCCGATCGCAGACGCGTATTCCATCGTCTCGTCGCCGTGCAGTTGAACGGCGCCAAGCCCGACCAGACGAGCGACGCCGCTGACGTAGGCCGCCGGCTGGTTGACGAAGACGCCGACCGGAGTGACGAACGCCGGCAAACACGCAGCGATCTTCTTCGCGCGGAACGGATCGATGAAGCGCGGGCTCTTCGGCCAGAAAATGAACCCGATCGCCCCGGCGCCGGCGCGCACGGCCGCTTCGGCGTCCTCGAGGCGCGTGATTCCGCAAATCTTCACGAGCATCGCGGGGCCTCCGGCGCTGATTCGACACGAAGCATCGGGTCTCTTGTGTCGAGCAGCTCTCTCAAAGCGGTTCCAGGATCTGCGGCACCCATAAAGCGTTCGCCGATCAGAAACGCGCGATAACCGAGCGCGCGCAGCCGAGCCAGGTCGTCGCTGGTTCTCAATCCACTCTCGCTGACCGCGACGATCTCG
>DASXIR010000306.1:0-2827 GCA_036497895.1 Vicinamibacterales bacterium
CCGAGCATGTGCCGACGATGTTTTTCGGCGTGGGCAACGGCGTCGGCCCGTTCCGCGAATCGGCAGCCGTAAAACCATTCGCCATCCTTGATCAACTGGACCTCAACGCCTGCAATAGACGTGCGCATTTCACAGTCAATACGACTGGCGCTTTTTGTCAGCGTCCAGAAGTGTTCGCCGGGCTTCGGCCCGGCGGGTGGTTTGGCGACGTAACCGGCGAGCAGGTGCGAGTTGTCGGGCGCCATGAACGAAATTCTTGACCGCGCACGTGTCAGGCGGGGTCACGCACGGGGGCCCGCGCTCACGAGGCCGTGCGCGCGGTGTCGTTGACGAAGGGACCGCCTCGAGGCCGTCCAGGAGTGATCGCGTCAGGAATCGTGTTCGGCGCGGGCGAGGCTGCGCACGATCTGCGCCTCGAAGTCGGAGCCAGGCTCCGACTCGTAATCGGCGGAGGATTCCCGGGCCAGCTTACCGAGCGCCTGAATCTGGCGGCGGAACGTCCGGCAGTACGGACAGATCGCCAGGTGCAGGCGCGACGCGAGGCGGCGGCCCAGTTCGGCGGGTGGTTCAGACGTCGACAGGATCATCGACGCTTCTTTACACATCATCAGGCAGACTTCCAACCCTTCTTCCCGAGGCACTCGCGAAGGCGCGCGCGTGCCCTGTGAAACAGCACTCCCACGTGAGTGACACTCTGACCCAGAATATTACTGACCTCATTACCGGACAGTTCTTCGACCTGCCGCAGCTGAAACACCTCGCGCTGCAAAGGCGTCAATCCCTCGAGACAGGCCTGGATCGCCACCCTGGCCTCGCTGGAACGCATCCACCGGTCGGGCTCGACCGGGCGCTGAATCCAAGCCTGAGATTCGTTGAACTGCGCCTCGAACACATCGTCGATCGGATCTTGCGTTTTCTCGACCACCGACGACCGGCGCTTCTCCCGGACCTTGTGGCTCAGAATGCCGAACAGCCAGGTCCCGACCTGCGACCGCCCTTCGAACCGATCGAGCGAATTCAGAAAAACGACGAAAACTTCCTGCACCACATCGGCGGCGCTGTCGGCCGAGCATCCCATGCCCCGCGCCGATCGATAGAGACGACGACTGTGAAGTTCGACGACGGTTTTGAGCGTGTCGGGTTCGCGGCGGCGCAAGCGCGCCATGAAGTCTGGATCAACGGGCGTCAACCCGCTCATCATAATTCGAGCGGAGGTCATCCGACCCCGCTTCGAACACGATTGAATTGAGCCCGTAATACAGACTCTCGAGAAACTGGCCGCTGGCGACCAGCGGCCACAACGGTGCCGACGAGATGGACACCAGCTGAATTTCGCTCCGCCAGTTCGCAAGCCAGCGGTCCAGCTCGAACTGTTGCGTCGGCGACATCCGGGCAACGTCCTGAAGAAACCACGTTCTGGTCGCCAGCACCGGCGTTCGCAGCCGTCCCGGCAACTGGCTCAGCACGGCCGGTGAGGGCAACCGCCTCATCAGGCAATCAGCCACCCGATCGAGCGGCAGGTGCCGGCTGACGACGAGGAGGTTTGTCCGGATTTGCTGAGAGGTCAGCCACCTGAAAAGGGCAGCGTCTGAGAGTTGAAGCGCGTCACTCATGGCCATGATTCGTATGGTGAGTGCGCCATCCAGCGCCGACATTACAGACGCCTTCCAAACGCCGGCCGAACTGATCAGCTTTCGGGCTGCGACCAACGCCCGTCCGGATTCAGCGTTTGGATTCCGCAGTCGCATTCGACCCCGCCTGCAGGGTCTGGATGACTCGTGCAACCTCCTCGCGAGCCGCCCGCTCTGCACGCCGGCGCTCGAGTCCGCCGATGGCGCGTGCCGCGCGCATCGTCAGGTCGCCGACCGGCATACTGACGCTGACGACTCCGCCCCGCGTCTCCGGTGTCACGAACGTGAGTATTCCGAATGTCGTCGCCGTCAACGCGATCCACGACGGCAGATTCGGCGTCGTCAACAGCGGTGACTGCAGCGACGCTTCGAGTACGGACTTTCGAACGCTCGGAGCGGGCTCGGGATCTTGTGCGACGGCCGGCTGCTGCGCGAAACCGGTGCCGGGAAGCGAAAGCATCCAGGCAACCAGCGCGCTCTGCAGCAGTTTCATGGCGTCACTTATTAGACGCGGCAACCGCGCGAAAGTCGGGCTCAGGCGCTTCCGGTGTGATAATGAGGCACATGAAAAAGGGCTACTGGGTCGTCGCCTATCGATCGATCTCGGACGAGTCTGCCTTACGCGAGTACGCCAAGCTCGCCTGGCCGGTTATCGCGGCCAACGGCGGAAAAGCGTTGATTCGAACTTCTGACGTCATGGCCGTCGAAGCCGGGTTGAAGCAACGGACCACGATTATCGAGTTCGAGAGTCTCGCGAAGGCTGTCGCGACCCATGACAGCGAGGAATACCAGCGCGCGGCGCGTGCGCTCGGATCCGGCGCCGAGCGCGACTTCCGCATCGTCGAAGGACTCGACTGATGTTCAGGTCGAGGCCCCAGCGTCGTGCGCGTCGGGTTGGCTATGGTTCGGCCAACGCCACCAAACCGCCGACCCCGGCTCCCAGGCCAGCCCCGAGGCTGCCAAGGTATGCGCCGAGTCGTCGGCAGGTGTAGTCGCTGCTGGCGCCGCAGGTTTTCGCGTCGCCGACGAGTCCTAGCCCGAGACCAAACAGAGCGCCAAGCAGTACCGGGTGACGGCTGGCCCAGCCGCGTTGATGCCGTTCACCTGGCTGATGCGACGGTTCGCGCGCAATTCGCGACGCCGCCTGGGCGACGCTGTCGTGCAGGGGATGAACGAGCGATTCCTGAGCATGCAGC
>DASXIR010000307.1:0-25764 GCA_036497895.1 Vicinamibacterales bacterium
CCATGATCACAAGTGGGACCACGACCACGATCGGGACGATCACCACGATCGTCGCCCGACCCGGTAACAATAACCGCTAGCTGACAGCCTCGGGCGGACGCGATTGGAAACCTTCTGATCGCGTCCGCCTGATTACCGGTACCCGATCGAGCGCAGTGTTCGAGCGTGCTGACTCCAGCGGCATACAATACTGAGTCGCATGCAGAAGGCTCCTGCGCCCCGGCCGAAAATTGCGCGTGCGAATCCTGAGCCGCGATGGCCGGCGATCATCGCGGCGGTGGCCGTCGGCGGCGTGTACCTGGCCCTCGCGCCTGGTCTGACGATCGGCCCACCGTGGTTGTTCGCGGCCGTGATCGGCGCGCTGCTGGTGCCGACCATCATCTCGCACTGGGCCGGACGTCATCGGCTCGATCGGATCCTCGGCTTCGCGGTCACCTCGGTCCTGACCATCGAACTCATCGCCTCGGTCATTCGTCTGGTGACCGCATTGCCGTCACACCGCGAATCCGCGACCGAGCTGCTGGTGTCCGCCGCAGCGATCTGGGTCGCGAACATCCTGGTCTTCGCGCTGTGGTACTGGCGCCTCGATGCCGGCGGTCCGCACGGGCGCGAAACGCGGGAAGGCCACGCGGCCGGCGCGTTTCTGTTTCCGCAGATGATAATGTTGCCCGAGGCGAAAATGTCGGCGGGCCAGCAACGATGGTCGCCGAATTTCGTCGACTACCTCTTCCTCGCCTTCAACACCAGCACGGCGTTTTCGCCGACCGACACCGCGGTGCTGGCGCGGTGGGGCAAGGCACTGATGATGACCCAGTCGATCATCTCGTTGACCGTGCTCGTTCTGCTCGCAGCCCGAGCCGTCAACATCCTGTAGGTGCGGCAGTGTAGAATCCCGGTGTCCCCGAGGCGGATCGATGTGATGCGGAGCCCTACTGAACCTGCCGCGAATCCGCTGACGCCGCGTCGTGACGGCGCTCCGACCGACCGTCTCGATTCGTGGAAGGAGATCGCCGCCTATCTGCGGCGCGATGTCACCACTGCGCAACGCTGGGAGAAGCACGAGCGCATGCCGGTTCACCGGCATCTCCACGACAAGCTCGGGTCGGCGGCTGCAGCGTGTCGACTACTTTTGGCGCGATCCGCTGGCGAACGCGCGCTTTCAACGCTTGACTGACTTCGAAGGCACCGAACACTCGGCCACGATTTCACGCGACGGCAAGCTCGCGGCGTTCGAATCGTCGCGTGACGGTCAGGTTGACGTCTGGATTACGCAGATCGGCACCGGGCAATTCCGCAACCTCACCAACGGCCGGATGCCGGATCTGGTCAATCGGTCGGTGCGCGCGCTCGGGTTTTCGCCGGACGCGGCCGCTGTCTCGTTCTGAGCGGGAAAGTCGGACGCGTCGAACCGCCGGGAGATCGGTATCTGGGCTGCACCGATACTGGGTGGTGAGCCGCACCCGTATCTCGAGGGCGTCGCCGAGGCAGACTGGTCGCGCGACGGACGTCGACTCGTCTACCACACCCCGGACGCCGGCGATCCGACCTTCGTAAAAACGGACGATGGACCCGCGCTGTCGATTTTGAAGGCGCCGGCCAGCACAGCCACTTCCAAACCTGGTCGACCGACGATTCGTTCATCTATTTCGTACAGGGCAGCCTGCCGGACGAGATGGACATCTGGCGGATTGCGCCAGCCGGTGGCGCTCCGGAACGCATCACGTTTCAGAACTCGCGTGTCAGTCATCCGATCCTGATCGATCGTTCCACTCTGTTGTACCTCGCCGCGGACAAGGACGACCCCGCCCTGCGGATCTACGGACTGGATCTGGAGCGGCGTATTCCGCATCGCCTGAGTAACGGCGTCGATCGCTACATCTCGCTTGCTGCCAGCAGCGATGGCCGGCGTCTGCTCGCGACGGCGGACAATCCCAGAACGTCGCGGTGGCGCCTGCCGTTGTCGGATCGGCCGGCCGAGGCTTCTGCCGCCCACAGGATCGCGCTTCCCAATACACAGGGACGATCGCCGAGACTGGCGCGCGACTACCTTCTCTATGTCGCGTCGAACGGCGCCGTCGATGGCATCTGGAAGCTCGCCAACGGCGCCGCGACCGAGCTCTGGACCTCCTCCTCAGCGCGAGTCGTCGGTGGTCCGGCTGCGAATCCAAACGGCGATCGAATTGCCTTTCTGATCGAAGACCAGGGTCAGCGGCGTCTCGTGGTGATGAATGCCGATGGAACCGGCGCCCGAGCGGTGGGTGATCCGCGCGACTTTCGTGGCGCGCCGGCGTGGTCGCCGGACGCCGAATCGATCGTGACGGCCGTCAACGAAGCGGGAAGCCGCGTCTCTTTCGCGTGGCGGTGAACACCGGAACCGCGGTCCATGTCGGAGACGACTACGCGCTCGATCGGCCTGGTCGCCGACGGGAGGGTTTCTCGTCTACTCAGGCATGGACATCGGCACGACGTTCCCGCTGAAATCGATTACCGACACCGGCCAGCCGCACCGCATTCCGGAACTGACCTTGATCCGCGGCGCCAGGCGGTTCCGCTTTCTCCCCGGCCAGGACACGTTGATCGTGCTGCGCGGCGACATCGAGCACAAAAACCTGTGGGCGATCGATTTGCCGTCCGGCGCCGAACGTCAGCTGACGAATTTCGATCGCGGCATGCTCATCGGCGATTTCGACATTTCGCCAGACGGTCGCGAGCTCGTGTTCGAACGTGCCCAGGAAAACTCCGACGTCGTGCTAATCGACCTGCCAATTCGTTAGTGGGGCCGTTCAGCTCGAAGTACTCTAGGCTGGTGAATCCCCTGACACGATGGTGGTTGCAGGCCCCTGCCCGGCGGCTGCGATTCATCGGCCGTAAGGTGCTGGTCCTCGGCCTCGTTTTCGCCGGCGCCTTCTATTGGAAATTCGCGCGATCCGGCCCGACGATCGACGAGCTGTTGCCAGGATACTCGGAGCAAAAGGCGCGGCAGAACGCAATTCTCATGGGCGACATGGTCGTCACGCTGCTCGGGTGGGTGGACGCGCTCAAGGACCCGGCCGCAGAAGCCGCGATCATCGCGGGCCTTTCGGTGCTCCTGTCGGCCGGCTGTTTCTGGGTGGCGTCGCTGCTGGAGGCTCCCGACAATCGTCAGCGGGCGATCGGCGCTTCGGAGAAATAGCCGCGCCGTGCCCGAACCTGCAGTCCTCGGGCTTTGACCTCGACCCTGATCTTTCGGTAGCCAGGCTTCTGATGCGTCGGCGGCTGGTAAGCCACGAGGTAGTAGGTCGTCATCGAATCGAACAGGTGCCCGAGTCCTTTCGCCATATCGTTGGTATTGCTGACGATGAGGCCGCCAGTGTCGTCGGCGAGAGCCGTGGAGCCGGCCGCCGCGTCAGACCATCCGAAGGGACCCTCGTCGGCGCCGCGGCCGAGCCCCGTACCGTAGTCCACGCCCTGATAGCGGCTCATTCCCTGAAGGCCGCGGGCGTCGAGAAAATGGATCGGCGCGTTGGCGCGCAGCGATCGGGTCACCACCTCGTTGTACTTCGAGTCGTCTGGATCCGCAGCGAAGCCGCTTGAAATCACGATCAGGCCGTGCCGCCCCGGCCGGCCCGCCAACCAGTCGAGGCTGCGCAAGGCGATGTCGTACATGTCGTCGCGCCGGGCCCGCGCGTCGTGCGCCAGCAGGTTCGCGCGCTCACGGACAAACATGTTCGCCTGATCGGCGTTCAGCTCAGGGTTGAGCGCCATGAATCTAGTGACGAGCCGCGCGAGCGCCGGGCCGTCGCCGCGGGCGATCGCCAATGCTTCAGCGTCCGCCACCGGAAAATTCGAGGAGTCGTCGCTGCGCTGACCGGCGATTCGATCGACTGCTGCGGTCAGTGCCGCAGTTCCGCCAGGCAGCGTTCCAACCACCTGCACCTTCGACGCCGGCGCGAGGAGCATCAGCGCGCCGCCGCGTTCGCCGACGGTCATGAGAAGGCCCCTCAGCGCCGGACGTAACCGCGCCGCCTGTGCCTGGGACAGGTGGCCATCGTCCACCAGCAGCACGGTGACCGCGGCCGGCGTTGACGGCGTCACGTGCGATGATGTCCCGGGCGCGCTTCCGCCGAAGGCCTCGAACGTCACGATCGGACACTCGGTGCCATCCTCCTTCAATACGAAGTCTTTGGCCGACAGGCCTCGCACTGGACGACCAGCGGAATCGTTGACGACGAAATCAACCAGCACCAGCTCTGTTCCGGTGGCGAAGGTTGGAGGCGGTTGAACCTCGACGCCGGTGCCGATCGTTCTCAGATCGATATCGCTGGCAACCGGCTCGAGCAGCGGTGAGTTGGCAGGCGCGCCTGGTGTTGCGGTCGCGGTCTCGACGAGGGGCGGTTCCGCGCCAGCGAGCCGCTCGTCTGCTCGCACCTGGAATTGGCGGATCTTGCCGTAAATGGCGTTGCCTTCGATGACCACGCCGTCGCGGCGCCCCTCGTAGCGCTCGCGCATCTCGGCTGGAACGTGCACTCCCACCACGAGGTCGCGCTGGTAGCTGACGTCAATCGTGGCGCGCACCGCCGGGTCGTCGGTGACGAGTTCGGTCATCACTACTCGGCCTGTCTCCGGATCGGCCCAGAACCGGCCATGAGCCGGCAGGTCCGCCCCGAACGTCGTGCGGATCATGGTCGGGCGCTCGACCTCCTCGTAGTCGATCGTCCACGCTTCGGCCGGGACGGCGAAGCTGGCAGCGTCGGCGCCACGGGGCGCGGCGATGCTGCGATTGATCGCGGGACCACGACTGACGCCGCGCGCGAACCGGAATCGTGCCTGGTTCGGCGCCAGCAGGAACAGCAGCGGCAGCGTCGGGGTGTTGATGGTGCGTTCAATGTTGCCGATGTTGTAGCGGGCGCTCTCTCGATTGATTCGCTCGATCTGGGCCTCGGCAGAGGCGTCCGGCGAGAGAAACAACGCGGCCAGCCGGTTCTGCCGATCGCGGACCGGTGTCCCGTTGACCGCGAATACGTCACGGAACCCGACGTAGCGATTGGTGCCGCCGGGCTGAACCAGGAGCACATCCGAGAGCAGCTCGCGATGCGCGTCGGCCGCGAAGCGGCCGGGCACGAGGTTCATGTGCGTGATGTCCTGCACATAACGCTCTTCGGCGACGATGTTCGAGAGCTGACGCTGGAAGGTGGCGGCGTAACTGCCCACGCGCGCCATCACCGTCGGCAGCGACGGCTCCTGCGCGTGAAAAGAACTCGACGTCGCTACTACCGTCAGCGCCGTCAGCGCCATGACGCGAGCGTGCCTCATCGGTGTCTCCCTGACATCCTACCTCGCGTTCCCATCGACATGTTGTCGTCTAAGATCCGCTGATGGCTTCAGTTCGGCGAGCGGAGCGAGAGGCGCTGGTACGACGTGGCAAGAGCGAGTCCGACGTTCGCGCGGCTCTCGATGCATTGCGCCGGATCATCCAGGCCCTGCGCCTGGCCGCGCCGGACGCCTCGCGCCGGGGACGGCTGAGCAGCGCCCAGCTGTTCGCGCTGCAGCAGATCGCGGAGCATCCGGGAGCGTCGGTGAACGACGTCGCGAAGTTGACCTTCACGCACCAGAGTTCAGTGTCGGTGGTGATCCAACGGCTGGTCGCGCGTGGGTTGGTTGCGAAAGTCGCGGTCGACCAGGACCGGCGACGCCAGCGCCTCGATGTGACACCACGTGGACGTCGCGCTCTCACGGACACACCGGTGGCGGTGCAGGAACGTCTGATTGGCGCCATCGCCGGTCTGGCGTCCGCGAAGCGCCGGGCGCTGGCCGGTACGCTGGCGACGGTGGCCCGCGCCGTCACGACCGGCGACGCCGGAGCGCATCCGCCGATGCTGCTCGAGGAGAACCGCAGGCGTTCGCGATCGCGCTCCGCCCGTCGCGCTTGAATTCAGTCGATCGCACTCACTGGCGATGCTTCACGATCGCTAGCCCCAAGGAAAAAATTGCCAGATCAATTGCGACAATTCGGTGGCTTTTCTCCTACATAAATGTTACACAGTGGGGCCATAAGAAATCCGATCTGACAACTGCGGCGTGATCGCCGGGAGGTTGATGTGGAAATTCGTCGAGTCTGGTCTGTGTGGCTGGCGTCGAGCTTGCTCGTGCTCAGCGTCGCCGTGGGAGTCTCGGCTCAATCATTCACAGGCGGCGTACGCGGCGTCGTCAAAGACGCGCAGGGCGTGATCCCGGGCGTCACTGTCACGCTGACGAACGAACAGAACAACACCACCCGCGAAACAGTGACGAACGGCGTGGGCGAGTATTCATTCCCAGCAGTCGATCCCTCGAACTATTCCATCAAAGCAGTCGTGCAGGGCTACAAGACCTTCGAGCGCAAGGGGGTCCGGGTCGGCACACAGCAGTTCGTCGGCATCGACATCGGCCTCGAGCTGGGTGCGATTGAGGAGACCATCACCGTCACTGCCGAAGCGCCGCTGCTCGAAACCGCGAATGCGTCCACCGGCGACGTCCTCGACACCAAGTCGCTCGAATCGATTCCGACTCCGGGCCGCAGCGTGTTCCTGATGGCGAACCTGCAGCCGACGGTGCAGACCAGCGGCAACGCGCACTGGAATCGTATGCAGGATCAGGTTGGCAACTCGGCGGTGTCGATGGGCGGCGGACCAGTCCGCGCCAACCAGTTCCTGGTTGACGGCTTTCCGGTTACCGACCTCCAGAATCGCGCGTCCACCAATCCGACGATCGAGGCGATCCAGGACATGAAGGTCCAGGTTCACACCTACGACTCGGAAATGGGGCGCACCGGTGGCGGCGTCATGAACATGACGGCGAAGTCCGGCGCCAACGCCTTCCACGGGTCGGCCTACGGCGTCTTCAGACCCGAAGCGCTCGTCCAGGAACTCCTGATTCCGAAACTGCTGAATCAGCCGAACGTGCCCGAATACTGGCGAAACGGCGGCGGTGGCGGCGGTGGACCAATTGTGAAGAACAAGACGTTCTTCTGGGTCGCCGGTGAGAAGTACGTGGACAACCAGCCGCAGCAGAGCACCTTCCTCGTGCCGACGGCAGCTGAACTCGCGGGCAATTTCAATGGCGTTACGCGCAACGGTTCGCAGGTGATCGTCAAGGATCCGCTGACCGGTCTGGCGTTTGCCAATAATCAGATTCCTGCCAACAGGCTGAATCCGGTCGGCCTCGCGCTCGCAAAATACTTTCCGACCGCAGACACGCAGGTGGACAACGGTCAGTCGAACTTCGCCATGACCGACCAGTTGCCGAGCAAGGCCTATCAGATCACCGGCAAGGTGGATCAGCACTTCAACGAATCGGTGGCGTTGAGTGGGTTTCTTCTGAGACAGGTCACGCACGAGGCCAACTCGAACTACAACCCGGTGAACAAGTTCGTCGGCGCGAGTTATCAGCTCGATCGGGTCATCAAGACCTTCGTTGTCAACAACACCTACATCCTGAACTCGTCGACGGTGCTGACCTTGCGCGGCGGTTACAACCATTTCGACGACAACTACAACCTGCCGTACCCGTTCGATGCCACTGCGCTCTTCAACAATTCGGCGCTGACCAGCGCGATGTCTGACACCAATCGTTTCCCGACGCTGGCGATCACCGGCTACAAGAGCTCCGGCTTCACCAATCGTCAGGCGAACGGCTACTACCAGTACGGCGGCAACGGAACACTGAGCAAATTGAAGGGCAGCCACAGCATCAAGGCCGGTGGTGACTTCCGGACGATCGGCGCGACGTCGCTCAACTACGGGGCGTCAACCGGCTCCTACACGTTCAGCGGCGGCTTCTCCAACAACGCGCTCGCCGATCTCCTGCTCGGGTATCCACAGGGCAGCACGAGCACCATTCCGTTGAACACCAACCTCGACGGCTACGTTCGCTACTACTCCGGCTACGCGCAGGATGACTGGCGCGTGAACGACCGCCTCACGATCAACTACGGCCTCCGGATCGAGAGCGAGTCGGGCATGAAGGAGAAGGACAATCAGCAGACGATCAACTTCGACCAGAACGCGGTCAATCCCCTGAACGGTCAGGTCAACCTGATCGATCCGGTCAGCGGGCAGAAGCGCCAGATTCTCGGAGGACTGGTGTTCGCCGGTGTCAACGGCGCGACCACAGTGCAGGGCAATCAGCCTGTGCTCAAGACTGCGCCGCGCATCGGTGCAGTTTACAGTCTCGACAGCAAGACCGTGCTGCGCGGCGGCTGGGGCCTGTACTACTCGCCGTGGAACTATCCCGCCGCCGGTACGACGGGCTGGGGTCAGATTGGTTACTCGGCGACGACGACGCTGCCGCAGACCTCGGGGGTGCCGACGGTCACGCTCAGCAACCCGTTCCCGGCTGGGCTGGTACAGCCGACCGGTAATTCGCAGGGCCTGCTGACCGGCACCGGCGGCGACATCTACTTCATCGATCCCAACAAAGGCGCGCCGCGTGTCCAGCAATACTCGGCCGACCTCCAGCGCGAGCTGCCCGGCGGGATGACGCTCTCGATTGGCTACACCGGCCTGACCGGCAGCAATCTGGGATGGGGCGGTTCGACCAACGCCCTCATCAACATCAACCAGATCGATCCGAAGTACCAGACACTGGTTGCCGACACCTTGAAGTCGGTGCCGAATCCCTTCTTCGGTGTCGCCGGGGCGGGCCAGTTCGCCAGCCAGGCGAATACGACCGTGGGCCAGCTGCTGCGGCCGTTCCCGGAGTTCGGCAACGTCTACATGCAGCAGTCAACCGGCGCCCATTCGCAATACAACGCCGGCATCTTCTCGCTGCGCAAGCGCGCCACCGGCGTATGGGGCGGGACGTTCAGCTACACCTACAGCCGGCTGAACGACAACCAGTGGGGCGAGAGCAACTACTACACCAGCAACCCCGGGATCCAGAACAACTACGAAGTGATCCCCGGCTCGCCGTACTACAACCCGGACGCGGAGTACGGCCGAAGCCTGCTCGACTCGCCGCACAAGCTGGTGATCGCGCCGACGGTGAATCTGCCGTTCGGAACGGGCCACAAGTACGGCAACAGCGGTATCAGCAACATTCTGCTCGGCGACTGGTCGATTACCGGTGTGGCGACGATTCAGAGCGGGTTCCCGATGGGCGTCACGCAGCTGCTGACGACGTCGAACGGACTCTCGTTCCTGTTCGGCGGCACGCCGCGCCCGAACCTGGTGCCAGGGCAGAGCGTGCTGACCGGCGGGAACATCACTGACCGCATCACCGCCAGCGTCAACGACAACCTTTACTTCAACAAGGGCGCGTTCACGCCCTCGGCCGCCAACACCTTCGGCAACGCGCCGCGCACGCTGCCCGATGTGCTGTCGCCATGGCGCAACAACGTTGATCTGTCGATTAACAAGGCCGTCAAGACGGGAGGATCGACGCAGGCGACCGTCCGCATCGAGGTGTTGAACATGTTCAACATCGTGCAGTGGGCGGCGCCGGCCAGCTCGGTATTCGGCAACTCCGCGTTTGGCCAGATTAACAACCAGGCCAACAACATGCGGATGATCCAGTTCACGCTTCGCTTCGCGTTCTGATAGCCGCCAGTCGCTGACCAGGAATGGGGCACGTCTCTCGGACGTGCCCCGCTTCGGCCGGACCCGCAAAGCATCCTCAGTCGTTCAAGCACGCCTGGACTTGTTCGTCAGGCTCCGCGCGGTTCCTGAGCGCTTCGCCACCCGCTCTCCCATAGGGACAGATAGGAACCATGCAGTACCGCATCCGCCGGCCGGATCGCGTCGATGTGCTACGATCGATATCAATGGGATCCAATATAAATGCCGACGGCAGTCCGGCCGCGGAACGCGCGGACGGCACGTTGGCCGGCGCGACGGTGCCGCTGGCGCCGTCGTTGACCATCCCGCCGGACACTGCCCGCCTGCGGCGGCCGGCGCGGCCGCTCGATCGCCGCGTCCTGCTGCTTGGTGTGCTGGCGATCGTCGTCGGCGGGCTCGCCGGGTTGATCGCCGAAGGGCTGAGCCTGCTGATCGCGGTAGTCACCAACCTGTCGTTCTATGGACGGCTGTCGTCGACCTACAGGTCGCCGGCGCTGAACCACCTCGGCCTGTTCGTGATCGTTCCGCCGGTTCTCGGCGGCCTGATCGTCGGCGTGATGGCGCGCTTCGGCTCCAACGCCATTCGCGGGCACGGCATCCCCGAAGCGATGGAGCAGATCGTTCTCAACCAGAGCCGGATTCCGGCGCGGGTGGCGTGGCTCAAGCCACTGTCAGCCGCCATCGCGATCGGCACCGGCGGACCCTTCGGCGCCGAAGGTCCGATCATCGCCACCGGCGGGGCGGTCGGATCGCTGATCGGACAGGGCGTCGCGATCACGGCGATCGAAAGGCGCACGTTGCTGGCAGCCGGCGCGGCGGCTGGTATGGCGGCCACGTTTGGATCGCCGGTGGCGGCTGTGCTGCTGGCGCTGGAACTGCTGCTGTTCGAGCTTCGAGCGCGGTCGATCATTCCGGTCGCGCTGGCGAGCACGGTGGCGACGGCGGTGCGTTGGGGGTTCCGCGGATCCGCGCCGGTGTTTCCGATGCCGAACCTGGTTCAGCCAGGCGGCTTCGCGATTGCGGGTTACATCGTGCTCGGGGCGCTTGCCGGCTTCCTTGCTGTCGGTGTGACGCGCCTGCTCTATGCGGTCGAAGACACGTTCGAGCACCTGCCGGTTTCCTGGATGTGGTGGCCGGCGCTTGGCGGCATCGTCGTCGGCGCGATCGGCTGGATCAGTCCGCGCACGCTGGGCGTGGGTTACGACAACATCACCGCCATTCTGTCTGGATCGATGCCGTGGCGGGTGTTGCTCGCGCTCGGCGTGTGGAAATTCCTGTCCTGGGTGGTGGCGCTCGGGAGCGGTACCTCCGGCGGGACACTGGCGCCGCTGTTTACTGTCGGCGGCGTGTTCGGCGCGCTGTTCGGCGTCGCGGCGTCGTATGCCTTCCCGTCTGCGGGATTCGATCCCCGCATTTCGGCGCTGGTGGGCATGGCCGCACTGTTTGGCGGCGCGTCCCACACCTTGTTGACGTGGGTGGTCTTTGCGTTCGAGACGACGCGGCAACCGCTCGGATTGCTGCCGCTTCTGGGCGGTACCGCGGCCGCCTATCTGATTTCCGGACTGGCGATGCGTGACTCGATCATGACGGAGAAGATCTCCCGCCGCGGCGTGCCGCTCTCGATGGGGCCCGAAGTGGACTATCTCCACATGCAGCTGGTACAGCGCTGGGCGACCTCGCCGGTGGTGACGATCGCAGGCGACCAGTCGGTCAGAGACGCACGGGCCGCTCTGGCCGCATTGGCGACCACGCATCAGGGTTTCCCGGTACTCGACAGCGACGGCCTGCTGGTTGGAGTCGTGACGCGGAGAGAACTGCTGGCCGCCGGTCTCGACGACAGCCGCCCGGTCAGCAGTCTGCTCGCACGTGGGCCGATTGTCGCGTTCGACGATTCGACGCTGCGCGATGCAGCCGACGTCATGGTCCGCCATCACATCGGCCGTCTTCCAGTGGTGAAGAGAGACGCACCAAGGCGGGTCGTGGCGATCGTCACCCGCAGCGATCTGCTGATGGCGCACGCATCGAGACTGGACGACCTTCATCGCCTGGACGAGTCTGGATTCCAGGCGCTGGGGCGATCGTGGCACGGTCCTCCCGTCGATCCACCCTCCGTTCAACGCACTACCTAGCGTGCCACGCCGGTTCGGGTATGCTTACCCGGCCCGCGACCCAAGCCGCAGTAACCCAGGGCGGCGCCGCGTTCGAAATGCTTCAACAGAAGGTCGCAATGAAATACGTCGCCGCGATTTTCATCGGCCTCGCCGTTGTGTCGGCGCAGGCGGCGGCCCTCCTCCAGGACGACGCTCGGCAGAGCAGCGCATCGCCTTTGAAAGTGATCCTGCTCGGAACGGCGGGTGGCCCGACGTCAAACCCTCAACGCCTCGGCATCAGCACGCTGGTGCTGGCTGGCCCCGAAGTCCTGTTGTTCGATTGCGGACGAGGCGTAACGACAGGACTGAGCCGGTCGGGCATCGCTGGCGCTGACGTCACCCGGCTGTTTCTGACCCATCTTCATTCGGACCACGTGCTGGCCATCCCGGAGCTGTACCTGACCGCGTGGGCATCGGAAGGCCGCAGTACACCATTTCGCGTCTCGGGACCGTCGGGCACGCAGGCGATGATGGGGCATCTGCAGAAGGCGTTCGAGTTCGACATTCACATCAGGCGCGATGTCGACGAGAAGTTGCCGGCCGAAGGCATTCGGGTGATTGCGACCGACATCCGTCAGGGCGTCGTCCACGACGCCAATGGCGTCAAGGTGACGGCGTTTCTCGTCGATCACGGACCGGTCAAGCCGGCCTTTGGCTATAGGGTCGATTACCAGGGCCGCTCGGTCGCGCTGTCCGGGGATACGACGCCCTCGGACAATCTGGTCCGGTTCGCTGCGGGTGTCGACCTGCTGATTCACGAGGTCGGCCGCTTCAAGCAGGATCCGACGCTGACGGGACCGCCGGACGATCTCATGCCGAACACCCGCATCACCCGCGGACAGGCCCGCATCATCGCTCAACACCACACCGATCCGGTCGAGGCGGGGCAGGTATTCGCGCGAGTGAAGCCGAAACTCGCCGTGTTCTCGCACCATAACGTCCCGCCATCGATTCTCGCTTTGGTTCGGCAGAACTACGCGGGCCCCGTCGAATTGGGCGAGGATTTGATGACCATCGATGTCGGCGACACCGTCGTGGTTCGTCGCTTCGTCGCGAAGTAACGGGTCGAGATGACTCGGGGCACAATGAGGCGATGTCCGACTTGTCGTTGTTCAACCGCCGTCTCCTGATCTTTTCCGGTAAGGGTGGCGTCGGCAAGTCGACCGTGACCGCCGCCTCGGCGGTGGCGGCTGCGCGTCAAGGCAAGCGCGTCCTGATTGTCGAAATCGGCGAGCACGAGCGAATTTCGCAGATTTTCGGCGCGCCTGTGGCCGGCTACGCGGGCGCGCCGGTCTACCGGCCGCGTGGCGCCGGAGCGCCGCCGATCGTCGCGATGTGTCTGACCGCGAGGGAGGCGCTGCGCGAATACGCGATGCGGTCGGTCAAGTTCAAGATGATCTACGAGGCGGTCTTCGACAATCCGGTGGTGCGCTACTTCACGGCCGCCGCACCCGGACTCGACGAGTTGAACCTGCTCGGCAAGATCGAGAGCCTGCACCGCGAGGTCATGGCGCCGCTGCCGAAGGCCAAGTTCGATCTGATGCTGCTCGACGCGCCCGCTACCGGCCATGCACTGGCGCTTTTCAAGGCGCCGCAGATGGCGATGCGGATGGCGCCGGCCGGACCGATCTACACGATGATCGAGCGGATCTGGCGACTGCTGGCTGACCCGGCGCGAACTGCCCTGAACATCGTCTCGCTGGCGGAGGAAATGCCGGTCACCGAGTCGATCGAGCTGGATCGCGCCGCATCAGACCTCGGCATCCCGCGCGGCGCGCTCATCGTCAACGGCCTGTATCCGGACCTGTTCCCGGAGGGCGCGGTGATGCTCGACGGCGTGGCCACTTCGACTGGTCTTACTCGCGGCATCGTTGCGGCCGCACGCTCCACCGTGTCCCGGCGAACGGAGCAGAACCTGATGGTCGGCCGCCTCGAACAAGCGCTGCCCGACCGCCGCATCGCCCTGCCGCTGCTGGCGACTCCTCGTGTCGGTCCGAACGACGTCGAAACGCTCGCGGACCACCTCAGGGCGCTCTGACCTCGCCATGCCCGCAGCCGCAACCCTCGACGAACTCGTGCGCACCCAGGACGTGATCGTCTGCGTCGGCAGCGGAGGCGTCGGCAAAACAACGATGGCGGCGTCGATCGCGATGCACGCCGCGCAGATCGGCAAGACCGCTTGCGTCCTGACCATCGATCCGGCCCGCCGGCTCGCGAGCGCGATGGGTCTCAGCGAGCTCGGCAACGCTCCTGCGCGGGTCGAGGACGCCCGCTTCGAGGCGTCAGGAGTACCGCGGCCAGCCGGGAAGCTGTTCGCGATGATGCTCGATACCAAGCGCACCTGGGACGATCTGGTCCACCGCTTCGCCTCGAGTCCGGATCAGGCGCGCCGCATCCTCGCCAACAAGTACTACGAGCAGATTTCATCGGCGATTGCCGGCTCGCAGGAATTCATGGCGATGGAGAAGCTCTACGAGCTGCACGACTCGAACGCCTACGACCTGCTGGTGCTGGACACGCCGCCGACCCGCCACGCGCTCGACTTCCTGGATGCGCCGAAAAAGATGATCGGTTTCATGGACGACAGCCTCCTGAAGTTCCTGACCAGCCCATCGCGGGTTGGAAAGTTCGGTCTCGGCGTGCTCACCAGCTCGTCGGCGATGATGTTTGCAGTGTTGCAGAGGATGACCGGCTTTGAAGTGCTGAAAGACATCGCGGACTACGTGAGCAGCTTTTCGGGCATGCACGCCGGCTTCCGCGAGCGCGCGCAGAAAGTCGAAGATCAGCTGAGGTCGTCGCGATCGAGCTTCGCACTCGTAACCAGCCCGAACGCGGAAACCATAGACGAGGCGATTTTCTTTTACCGGAAGCTGCAGATCGCCGCGATGCCGTTCGGTGGCTTCGTCGTCAACCGCGTCCAGGAGAGCGCGATTACGACGCCGGAGGCTGAGGCGGAATGGAAGGCGCTCCGTCGTGACCCGGCCAGGTTCGGAGGCGAGCCTGGCCTCGCGGTCCGCTTGATCGAGAACTTCGCGGAGTACGAGGCACGGGCTGCCGCACACGCCGCCAACCTGACCGTCCTGCGGGAGCGGTGCCCGGGTCCTCACTTCTGGCGCACGGTGCCGGCGTTCGACAACGACGTCCACGATTTGAGCGGTCTCGCGCGCGTGAACAGCCGCTTGTTCAGCCGCTGATTCGCGTGACGCACCGACTTGGAGCATTCTTCGCAGGAGGTTCAATGCCTTTATCCGAACGAGTTCAATCGCTAACCCGTGGCGCTCTGTTCAGCATGGCGCTCGCCGGCACGCTCGCTGTCTCTTCGGCGACATTTCGCGCGCAGGCGCCAGCGCCGGCTGCCTCGAAGCTGCGTTTCGACGTCTCGTTCGTGCCGCAGGTGCACGACGGTCCGGTGACCGGACGCGCGTTCGTGATGGTGACGCGCAATATCGACAAGGTGCCGGAGCCGCGTCTCCAGATCGGACGTACCGGTGTCCCGTTCTTCGGGAAGGACGTCGAGCGGCTGCAGCCGGAGAAGATCGTCAGCCTCGACGGAGGCGATCTCGGCACGCCGCTCGACAGCATGAACGACATCCCTGCGGGCGACTACTACGTGCAGGCAGTGGTCACCGTCTACACCGAGTTCCACCGCGCGGATGGTCACGTCGTCTGGATGCACGACGACCAATGGGAAGGGCAGCGGTGGAGTCGCTCGCCCGGAACGTTGTACAGCGCTGTCGAGAAGGTTCACCTCGATCCGAAAGCCGGCGGCGTCATCAAGCTGGTGGCGACCCGGAGCGTGCCGCCGGTCGAGGTGCCACCCGACACGAAGTACGTCAAGCGCTTCAAAGTTCAGAGCCCGCTGCTGTCGAAGTTCTGGGGCCGGCCGATCTATCTCGGCGCGGTAGTGCTGTTGCCACGCGACTACGACCGCGAAACCATCAGCTATCCCGTCAACTACGGCCAGGGTCACTTTTCGCTCGCGGCGCCGTACGGCTTCGACGGGGAGAACGAGTTCTCAAAAGCGTGGCTCGGCGACAGCTTTCCGCGAATGATCGCGGTCACGCTGCAGCATCCGACACCCTACTTCGACGACTCCTACGCCGTGAACTCGGTCAACAACGGACCGTATGGCGACGCGATCATGCAGGAGCTGATCCCCGAGATCGAAAAGCGGTTTCGGGTGATTCGCGAACCGTACGCCCGCATCCTGTCTGGCGGTTCGACTGGCGGCTGGGAGGCGGCAGCGCTGCAGATCTTCCACCCCGATTTCTTTGGCGGCGCATGGGCTTATTGTCCGGACTCGGTCACGTTCATGGATGTGGAAGGCGTCAACATCTACGAGGACGAGAACGCGTTCTACAAGATCTACGACTGGCGGAAAGTGCCGACCGCGAACAGCCGGATGGTCAACGGCCAACTCGTGATGACGTCACAGCAGCGCAACTATTTCGAGCTCACCAACGGCACCCACGGGCGCTCTGGCGAACAGATCGACATCTGGTCGGCAGTATTCGGTCCGCTCGGCAAGGACGGCTACTTCGAACCATTGTTCGACAAGAAGACCGGCGTCATCAACAAGCAGGTCGCGACCTACTGGAAGGAGCACTTCGACCTGCTGTATTACCTGCAGAAAAACTGGGCAGCGGTTGGACCGAAGCTGGTGGACAAGCTCTACTTCTACACTGGCGACATGGACACCTACTACTTGAACAACTCGACCAGAGAGCTGGAGAAGTGGATGAAAACGACCACCAACCCGCACTACGAGGGGTTTTTCATGTACGGAAACAACAAGCCCCACTGCTGGACCGGACCGGTGTCCTCGGCGGAGCGCCTGAAGGAGATCGCCCAGTTCATCCAGCGTAAACGTCCGGAAGGCGCCACCACCGCCTGGTGGAACTACTGAGACGCCTTACTTCTGCAATCGCCAGGCCTGGTTGTCGACGCCGCTGCAGTCCCACTGCTGGATGTTGGCGCCGTCGCGCGGGTTCTTGTCCTGGACGTCGAGGCACTTTTGCGTCGCAACGTTAATCACTTCGTAGAAGTTGCCGTGCTTCTCGAGCCGCCCGCTGTCCGCGATCGCTTTGATCGCGCGAATAACGCCCGCCCCCGCGCACGCCCATCTCCGCGTCGGAGAGCCGGCGTACGTCGGCATCCCGCTGATCGACGATGGCTTCGGGTTGACGCCCGCCTAACTCGCGACTCATCCGGTTCTGAAGTTCCTGCGAGCATCGGGTCAGCGACGCTTGTTCAGGATCGCGCTGGGCGAACACGGGACGCGTGGCGACCTGAAGGAACCCGGTGGCGAGCGACGCCAGCGTGAAGGCCTTCAGGACGGTTCGATAGTCGGCAACGTGCATGCTCATCATTATCGGTCGACACCCGTATTCGCGTCAGAAGCGGAGTACCAAGCCGACCGACCCACGCCAGAAATCGAGCTTGCCCCGGCCCAGCACGATGCCAATCGCGTTGTCAGAATCGGCGATGGAGAACTGCCGGAAGTAGCGGACGTCGCCGCGAATCCCGATGTGATCGGAGAAATAGCCGTTGACGCCGCCGCCGACGTCGAAACCGGCGCCGTTGCGATCGAGCGTCAGCGACGCGAGTGAGCTGTCGACGTCGGTGCGGATCAACCCGATGCCCCCCACCACGTACGGCCGTACGCCACCACCCTGTTGTCCGCCAATTGGAATTCCGATCACCAGGTTGCCCATGGCGGTCAGCACGTTGGTCTGGCCGACCACGACGCCGCCGGCGATGAATTTCGGCGCGTAGCCGAAGTCGGCCTCGGCGCCGATGATCCCGCCGCCCATGAAGCCGACCGAGACACCGCCGGTCAGCTTGTTATTGTCCCCGACCGAGTTGGCGAGGGATGTCCCGGTCGCGCCCGAGAAATTGAACCCGATCCATGGCGTCACATAACCGTCGGCTCGTGCTGGCGACGGCAGGAGTAAAAGACCGGCGAGCAGAAACAATCCGACCCACATCTGTCTGACGCTACCTCTTCGAACCACGACACACGCTCCTTCAAATGGCCTGCAGACAGCCCAGATTGGCGACGCGACGGCCTTGCCACGACTAAACAGCAAGGATCGCGCCGCAGGAGCGTTCGGTTGGGGTGGATCAGCTATTCGTGGAGGACGCGATGCACGAACGCGACGGCGATCGATCCTTCGCCGACCGCCGACGCGACGCGCTTGATGTTGCCGCCGCGTGCGTCGCCGACCGCGAACACGCCAGGCAGGCTGGTCTCGAGCAGGAACGGCGGGCGCGCCAACGGCCACTGCGCGCGGGAGAGGTCGTCCTTGCTCAGATCGGGTCCGGTCTTGATGAAGCCGTTGTCGTCAAGCGCGACGCACCCATGAAGCCAGACGGTATTCGGGATGGCGCCGGTCATCAGGAACACGTGGCGAATCGGATGCGTCTCGGTCTCGCCGGTGTTCTTGTCCCGCCAGGTCACGCGCTCGAGATGGTCGCCACCTTCGAGCGCCGTGATCTCGGTGCAGACATGCAGCTGGATGTTCGGACTGTCGTCGATGCGCAGGATCAAGTATTTAGACATACTCTCGTTGAGTCCGGACGACCGTACGAGTATGTGGACCTTCTTGGTACTCTGCGAGAGATAGACCGCGGCCTGGCCGGCGGAATTGCCGCCGCCGACGATGATGACTTCGTCGCCGTTGCACAGCTGCTCTTCGACCTTGGTCGCGCCGTAGTAGACGCCGACGCCTTCGAACTGCGTCAGGTTGTCGAGCTTCAAGCGGCGGTACTGCGCGCCTGATGCAATGACCACCGTCCGCGCCGGCACGCGCGAGCTGCTGTCGCCCTCGATCTCGATCGCGTACGGCTTGCGGGCGCACGCCAGCTGCGTCGCGCCTTTGGCGATCACGATCTGCGCGCCGAACTTCTGCGCCTGGGTAAAGGCGCGGCCAGCCAGCTCCTGGCCCGATACGCCGTAAGGGAAACCGAGATAGTTCTCGATCTTCGAACTGGAGCCGGCTTGTCCGCCCGGTGCGTTCGACTCGAACACCAGGACATCGAGGCCTTCGGACGCACCGTAGACCGCAGCGGCGAGACCGGCCGGCCCCGCGCCGATGATCACCATGTCGCGCACCTGGGTCTGATCGATGTTGTCGTTGAAGCCAAGGCAGTTCGCGATCTCGGCGTTCGACGGGTTGCGCAGCACGGTCTGGCCGCGGCAGATCACCACCGGAATGCAGGCGGGGTCGACATGAAAGTGGTCGAGCAGTTCCTGCACCTCTGGATCGCGATCGAGATCGACATATACAAACGGATGGTTATTGCGGGTCAGGAATTCCTTGATCCGCAGCGTCGACGGCAGGTGCATGGAACCGATCACCATCACGTCGCCGAGGCGGTTGTTGATCAGCTCGATCCGGCGCAGGATGAAGGCGCGCATCAGAATCTCGCTCAGGTCGTAGTCGGTCTGCACCAGCTTGATCAACTCTTCGCGGGCGACCTCGATCACGTCACCGGCCGAGCTGGCTCGAATCTGAAGCATCGCGCGGCGACCCGAGATCATGTTCACTTCGCCGCTGAAGTTGCCGGGATGGCTGTGGACGACAACGACGGTATCGCCGCGCTCGGACGGTTTGACGATTTCCACCTGAGCCGTCTTCATCACGAAGAACGGCACCGTCGGCGACCCGACCTCGACCAGGATCTCACCTGGTTTCACGGTACGAATCCGGCCGTGCTTTGCGATTCGGTCCATCTGTGCCGGCGTGAGCGTGGGAAAGGCCGTCTCGGTCGGCGTGATGGTCGAGACTGGAGTCGGCAGCGCGGCGTCAGGCATGAGCCATTCTACTCAGGCTGTCCAGACCCAAACGGGTCAACGATCGTTCCGCCGCGAATGCGGGATAATGCCGGACCGGCGCGGACCCGAACGTGGCGGCGTGCGGAGTCGACACGATCATGGCCACCTCGAGTCCACAGCACAGCGATTCGGCCAGCCTCTGGCGTCCGCTGCGGACACCGACGTTCCGCAACCTCCTGCTCGCCGACGTCGTCTCCGACATCGGCACCTTCATGCAGAGCGTCGGTGCCGCGTGGATGATGGTGTCGCTCGGCGCCGGGCCGCTCTACGTCGCGCTGACCCAGACCGCCTCGTCCTTGCCGTTTTTCATTCTGGCCCTGCCCGCCGGATCGGTCGGCGACATCGTCGATCGCCGGCGTCTGGTGCTGTTCACCGAAGCCTGGATGATCGTGGTGGCGATCGTTCTGGCGGCGGCCACGCTCGCCGGTGTGATGACACCGTGGTTGCTGCTGTTGCTGACCTTCGCGCTATCGGCCGGGGACGCGTTCGAAACGCCGACCTGGCGCGCGATTCTGCCTGAAGTGGTGCACAAGGACGATCTGGCGTCGGCGTCCGCGCTGAATGGAATCGAATTCAATTTTGCGCGGGCCGTCGGGCCGGCGCTGGCCGGCGTCATCGTGGCGGCGGCCGGTGTCGGCGCGGCGTTTGTCGTCAACGCGGTTTCGTTCATCGGCGTGATTGTCGTCGTCGCCCGCTGGAAACGTCCGGTCCACACGCGGACGACTCCACCCGAAACCGTGGCCGGTGCAACGGTCGCGGCGATTCGCTTCGTGCGTTTCTCGCCGGGCATGCGCGGCGTGATGTTCCGCTCCGGCGTCGTCATGTTCTTTGCGAGCGCGCTTCTGGCGCTTCTGCCGTCAGTGGCGCGGCAGGTCAGCGAGGCGGCGACCGGTTACGGCGTTCTGCTCGGCTGCTTCGGCGTCGGCGCGGTCGTCGGCGCGCTGGCGATGCAGCCGGCGCGAGAGCGCTGGTCCACCGAGACGGTGGCCTCGGGTGGTGTCGCGATCGTGGGCGCCGCCACGATGGTGACCGGCTTCGTTCACTCGTTGCCCGGCCTGTCGCTGTTGATGCTCGTTGCCGGCGGCGCGTGGATCGTCTTCATCTCGCTCGCGAACAGCCTGATTCAGCGCCTCGCGCCAGACTGGGTACGCGCTCGTGTTCTGGCGGTCTTCCTGTTGCTGTTTCAAGGAGGCTTGGCAGCGGGCAGCGTCGTTTGGGGGATGGTGGCAGTGCGTTTTGGTATTGAGACGGCGCTGTTGTGGGCGGGTCTGGGCACGATCGCGACGACCGCACTTGGGCTTGTCGCCGCGCTCCCCGACACATCGCCCGACGTCAGCCCGTGGATCCATTTGAAGATGCCGACGTTTGTCTCGGCCGGCGAGCCCGGGCCCGGCGAGGGCCCGGTGCTCGTCGTCATCGAGTACGACGTCGAGGCCGGCAAGGAAACGGGGTTCATCGAGGCGATGCATCGGTATGGCCGCGTCCGCCGCCGGGACGGCGCATCGCGCTGGGGCGTGTTTCGCGATCTCGAGCGAGCGAATCGCTTCGTGGAGACGTTCGTGGTCGGGTCGTGGGCCGAGCACTTGCGGCAACACGAGCGCTCGACACTCGACGATCAGGAGCTGGAGCGACGGCTGCGCGTTTATGTCCGCGGCACGCCGAGCGTGCGTCATCTGGTCTACGCCACGCCACGGCCTCACCATCCGCACCGCAGTTGAGGAGACAGATGACTGTTGTGATCCCGCTCGATCGCGCCGCCAGCTTCTGCGACAAGTACCGGTTGTCGTGTCCGGTGTTGCTGGCGCCCATGGCCGGCGCGTCAGCTCCCGGCTTGTCGATCGCGGTGGCCAACGCCGGTGGCATGGGCGCGATGGGCGCCCTCAACGTCGAGCCTGCCGCGATCCGCGCGTGGGTGGAGGAGTTCAGGTCCGGCAGCACCGGCCCGTGTCAGGTGAACCTCTGGATTCCGGATCCGCCGCCGCACAGGGACGCTCAGTCAGAATCGCGCGTCAGGGAATTTCTCGAATCGTGGGGACCAGCCGTTCCCGCGCCGGCGGCCGAGCCGACCATGACCGACTTCGATGCGCAGTGCGCGATGTTGATCGAGCTCGAGCCGGCGGCGGTGTCGTCGATCATGGGCGTCTTCAGCCCGGGTGTCGTCAGGCGGCTGAAGGATCGAGGGATTGCCTGGTTTGCCACGGCGACAACGCTCACCGAAGCGCGACGGGCTCGTGACGCCGGCGCCGACGCCATCGTTGCGCAGGGCTACGAAGCGGGCGGACACCGCGGCTCGTTCGATTCGTACGCTGCCGAGCGCCAAACCGTCGGGCTGTTCGCACTGCTGCCTCGCCTCGCCGATCAGATCGACTTGCCGATCCTGGCCGCGGGCGGAATTGGCGACGGACGCGGCGTTGCCGCGGCGCTGGCACTCGGCGCCAGCGCAGCCGTCATTGGTACCGCGTTCCTGGCTTGTCCTGAAGCCAGGACGCATCCGGCATGGACGGCCGCGCTCGTCGAACTCGAGCCCGAAGACACGACACTGACGCGCGCATTCTCCGGACGACTCGGGCGAAGCGTCGCGACCGATTTCGTCAGGGCCTGGACCTTACCCGGTGCTCCTTCTCCTGCACCGTATCCGGTTCAGCGAGCCCTGACGGCGCGGATGAAGGAAGCCGGAGCGGCCGCGGGTGATTACCACCGGATGCAGGTGTGGGCGGGTCAATCGGCCGCGATGGCAAAGAGCGTCGCCGCGGGCGATCTGGTCGCAACGATCTGGGACGATGCACAGCGGATTCTGCGGCCGCGGGACTGAGACGGTACCAATCTCGATTGGGCCGCAAACGCCGCAGCGTGGGATCCACAATCAGTAATGTTCGAGTCAGAGATCACCAGCCGCGGGTTCGCATTCGTGCATGCCGACGCGATGAGGCGGGCGCTGCAACAAGCGGGTCCGTTGTCGGACTGGCCGGCCTTTGCCGCGAGCTGGAACGATCTGCCGGTCGATCAGTATCTCCCCGAACACGCGCGACTAAGGCGCCGGCGCTTCGCGGTGTACGACATTGCGAGCAGCGGCGGGACCCGGCGCGAGCCGCATCAGCCGCATTTTCAACATCGCGCCTACAACCAGCTGTTCGGCGGCGTCGAACGCTGGTTCGAACCGATCGCCGATCCGATCGCGGCGGGCGAAACGATGACGACAGTACTGCGCTGCTGTGCGGCAACCTTCGGATGCCTGGCGCCGTCCACACTGCGATGGCACGTCGAGGTTCATCAATTCCGCATCGAGGCACGTGCGGATCAGGAGGGCCAGCCGACGCCGGAAGGCGTCCACCGCGACGGCGTCGATTTCGTGCTCGTGCTCCTCGTCAACCGCCGCAACATCGTCAGCGGCGTGACCACCGCCTACGACCTCGAGGGCGTGCCGCTTGGTACGTTCACGTTGACCGAGCCTCTGGACGCGGCCCTGGTGGACGACAATCGCGTTGCGCACGGCGTGACGCCGGTCGCACCGCTCGATCCGGCGCTGCCGGGATGCCGCGATGTGCTGGTGGTGACGTTCCGGCGCGGGGCGTGATCGTCCGTCAGGCTGGCGTGGTCAGCGTCTGGAATGCGCGTTCGACCGCGTCGGCGCGAGCCTTGAAGTGTTCCTGCAGCTCGTTGCTCATGCCGGCAACGAGATCCGGCGAGAACTTGGATCGCGCCTCCTCGTAGGCTGCGCGAATCGCCTCTGCGGTCGCGTCCCGCGCGATGCCAAGCACCGCGTAGGGGTCAAACACAGACTCCGCGAGTTCCGCCTCGCGCATCTTGCGATCGCTGGCGACGGCGGCGTCCTGCAGACGCTGGGTTTCTTCCCGCTGTGTCTCAGCCTCGAGTCGAACCTGTTCCTCGTGCCGGCGCTCTGCGTCTTCCCGCTCCCAGGCTCGTCGTCTCGCCAGCTCCTCTTCATGTTCACGCTGGCGTCGTTGCTCGTCCTGCTGCGTCTGCTCCTGTTGTGCGCGCAGCAGGGTGGCCTGGCGGAGGGCAGCGGCGGCGTCGTGCCGGCATTTGCTGCACAGATCGCCCGACTCGACCAGCTGGCCGCAGCTGCGACACTTGATCGGTCGTCGCCGCGATTTCAGCGCGAATCCAACGGCGCCGCCGGCGGCCAGCAGGACCACCACCGCTCCGCCAATCACCATCGGCGTCGTTTTCGCAGGCGACGCGGGGACCGACGGGGCGGGGACGCTGTCTGATGAAGGCGTGGCGGGCGCGGCAGCCGCCGCAGCCGCCGCCGCGGTCGGCGGATTCGCGGGCCCCCGACGGTTGCGGAGAACGACCAGTTGATCGCTCAAACACTTGACGTAAGCTTCGCGGTCCACGCTGGCGGGAACCTTGTTGCAGATGATGTCGATCGTCCGCCGCTCGCCAGGTGAGAGCCGGCTTAGATTGCGGCCGAAGTCGCCGCGCAGCGAGTCGAACTGGCCGCTGAGGCAGACGTCGTACACGCTCGCCGCCTGAGTGCCGGCGGTCTGGGCGGCGGTACAACGATATTCGGCGATGGCCTGCTCGATCGCGGTCGGAACCGGAGGGTCCTGTGCAACCGCAGGCGGCACGGCCTGCGATCCGATTCCAACGGCGAGCAGCAGCCAGACCATGTGCAGGCGATGGTCGCTCGACCGGAACCATCTGTCAATCGGTTGCGCGTTATTTCCTTCGCAGTCCCGGCTCCCGCATCGTGCGTTCGATGGCGTCGATCTCAATCGGTACGAACGAAGACAGGTTCTCGTACCCCGATTCCGTAATCAGGATCATGTCCTCGAGCCGGATGCCGAGATGTTCATCCAAAATCTGTAGCGCAGGTTCAATTGTGAAAATCTGGCCAGGTTCAAGGGTGGCCGGCGCCGCTCCAACATCGTGCACTTCCATGCCGACCGCGTGTCCAAGGCTGCGCGCCCTGCTGTTCCGATAGCCGTTCACAAAGGCCACCGCCGCCGCCTCGATCTTTGGGTCGGTGAAGTGGAATGCCGCCATCGCGTCGTCCATCTTCCGCACCGCTTCTACCGTAATATCGCGCGCCGGCGCATGGACCCGGATCGACGTCATCAACGCCTGATACAGCTTCAAATAGATCGAGTACATCTCGCGCTGCCGGGGAGTGAACACGCCGTTCGCCGGGAACACGCGGGTCACGTCCGACTGGTAGTACTTGTAATCGGGGGCGTAGTCGAACTGGACCAGGTCGCCGTCGGCGAGCACGGCGGTGTTCTTGTTGTAGTGCGAATAGAAGGTGTTCTTGCCGGTGGCGATGAGCGCGAAGTAGGAAGCACCGTAGGCGCCGTACTTCTTGAACACATACTCGGCGTCAGCCTGCAGTTCGTACTCGTACAGGCCCGGTCTGGTGTTGTGCATCGCCTCGATGATCGCGAGGCCGGTGATCCGTGTGGCTTCGCGAATGATCGCAATTTCCCGCGAGCTCTTCGTGATCCGCATCGAATCGAGCAGCGGATCGAGGTCCTTCACGTCCGACCCGGGTGACGCCTGGCGGAGTTTTGCGATGAACGCGTCCTCTCTCGATTCACGTCCGTCCCAGGGGTCCTGCTTGGTAGCGCGCCACAATGCGGCGGGATCGCTCGACGAGGCTTCGCCGAGCACTTCCGGCCGAAACGGCGTGTAGATGGTGCGGCGATTCGCTGCGAGCGCGGCGACCGCCGCGACGAACTCGCCGCGATCCACGGCTGCGTCCAGCCCGGTCGATGCTGCGGCCTCGACGCCAGGGTGCAGGCCCGGCCCGAACATCCGGGTTTCGCGCCGCTCGTTGTACGCCTGGAGGTAAACCGTCGAGCGTCTGGTGCGGCCGTCGATGACGACGATCGCGCGCGGTTCGGCCACGCCGGTCAGATAGAAAAACTGGTTGTTCTGGCGAAACGGCTGTTCGCCCGGGCGCTCGGTCGTCCCCTGCAGGATCGCGACGCCGTCGCCGATCTGGGCCAGCAGCCTGGTCCGGCGCGCGGCGAATTCTTCGGCCGGAAAGATCTCGGCGCCCGTGAACACCGGTTGCGCCCGGATCGGCGTCAGCGCCGCCACCAGGAGCGCCGCCGCGGCCAGCGTCCGACCGATCGTCACTTCGTACCTGTCCCGGCAGGCGCGACCGACAGGACGCGCGCCGACGGCAGATGCGCGCGATCGACGTGCTGGCCGTCCTTGAAGACATCCGCCACCGCGCGCA
>DASXIR010000308.1:0-2858 GCA_036497895.1 Vicinamibacterales bacterium
CGCGGGAGACGGCCAATCGCCATCCGATTGCGTCGAGACCTGCGTGTAGTGCGCCAGCACGCTGGCGTTGTAGAGCAGTTCCTGTCGATCGACGGTCGGCTCGGAGACGTCCTGCAGGCCCAGGACGAAAAATGCCAGCGCTTGCCGCTGATCGGTCGCGAGCAGTTCCCTCAGTGCATCCATGCGCCGCAGCCGATCAGGACGACAGCAACTCACATACCAAGGTTCACCCGCATTCGCTCGGCGCCCGGGTCGTCGACCGCCGATTCGCCATAAGGTACGCCGATGATCGGAGGATGTACAGCGTGGCGTGCTGCTGCACAGCCCAGAGAGGATGCCGTGGGGGGCGAGCCGCACTGAGGGCCAGAAGAAAGACAAGGGGAGCGACGCCTATTCTTTCAGTCACGCTATGTCCTCATCCATCTTCTTCAAGCCTCTGGCATGGTCGGGTCGCGTTCAGGCGCGCAGCCGCCCGCTGTGGAGGCTTCACGAGGAGCCACACCGCCTACAGATTCGTCTGCCACGACACGGTCGGCTGATTCTGCCGCCGGACGGAATGATGCGGCAGCAGCCAGCTGTCTCAGAACATCGAAATGGCGAGTGCGAACCTACGAGGTTTTCCTGATCGGGACACGACACGGTCGGGCGCCGATGCGGCGTCCTCCCTGTCGTTAGACCAGTCGTGTTTACTGAATCGGCAACTCGGCGGCGGGAATCGGATTCGCGATGGTCGCGACCAGGTCCTGGAAAATCGTGCCGCGGGTGTCGGTCGCGAAGAAGCGCCAACCGAATCCCGTCACTGTATCTCGGCGACGACGGTGCTCCTGCACGATACATCGGCGCGTCCGACGGCGGCTGAAATCGTCTCCAACGAGACACGCCTCATGTCATCGCCAGGCCGTCTAGTGCTAATATCAACGTATGTCGATACGTAGATATGACGTATGGTCCCGGGCTCGTATGCCCGTGATCGGCCGATCGCCCTCGGTCACCGTCGTGCCGCTCGATCAGGCCGGCATTACCCCCGACCCGGACAACGCGCGTCGCCACACGCCGCGCAACATCGGGGTGATCGAAAACTCGATGAGCGACGCGATCCCGGCGATCAGTACCGAACGGTTTACGACTTCAGACACTTCAAGTGAATCAGTACTTCTTCGTGAGATAAGTCGCGACGACTGCTGCAAGACCAACGACGAGTCCAGCTTCACCACGATTGCTCTCCGGCCTTCCTCGTCACGCCGGACTTCATGTGACACGTAACCTGATGGTCCTCACCGAGCTCGACAGGGACGTGGACGCCCCAGTCTGGCCCCCTGATTATGGACGCGAAACGAAGTCGCTCTTCAGCGGCGGCGTGCTCTTCGGCGGCTGGCGATGCCTCGTCGCCTGCTCGAACGCGTACGCGATCGCAATGAGCCGTGGCTCGCTGAACGCGCGACCCGAGAACGTCACGCCAAACGGCGCCGGCTCCGGCACGAATCCTGCGGGAAACGGCGGGGCCGGCGGCGGAACCGGGGCAAACCCGCCCGGCACGACGATACTCGGATAGCCCGCCTTGGCGGGAGCGCCTGCGCCCTGGTTGCGCGGGAAGAGAATCGCGTCGAAGTCGTCGTCCGTACCCTCGATCCCGTCGGGACCGTTGAAGACGGCGTCGAGCCCGCCGCGCGTCAACTGAAGATCCTCCGCTCGATCCGCCTGATACCGGAGCGTGTCGGGGCTGCCCGGATTGGTGTTGAGCTGATCCACCGCGAGAAAAATGTTCTGGTTGTACTTCCCAGGGTGGGCGGTGTTGTAGACGACGATGTCGTGCTGCGTGTGTACCGGCGCGTTCGGTCGATGCGTGAGGTACTCGTTCAGATCACGCTTCTGGCCGAACATCAGCACCGTCGAGCAGTTCGACGGTGCGGGAAACGAGATGCAGATTCCGAACCCCGAGATGTCCGCCTGGTTGGGAATTTCGTACGGATCGGCGACGAAGGCGCCTTCGGCTCGCATGACGGCAATCGCGTCGGTGATGACGTTCAACTGGTCGGCCGTGAGGCTGGTCAGGTAGGGCACGTGCGGCACGGCAATCCGTGCGCCCCGCAGCGCATGCTTGTCCAGAAACTGTGTGTAGTCCGAGAAGCACTTCCCTGGCTGGAGGCACGGCCCGGTTGCCGCATCGGCAGAATCGAAGCCCGCGACGACGCCGAGCAACGCGGCCGCATCCGCCACGGTGCGCGCCAGCGGACCTGCGGTGTCCTGGTCAGCCGTGATCGGCAGAATGCCCGTGCGGCTGACGAGGCCGAGCGTCGGCTTGATGCCGACGACCATGTTTGCCGTTCCCGGACTGAGAATCGATCCGGACGTCTCGGTGCCGATGGCGACGGTCACGAGATTCGCGGCGACGGCGATTCCCGGTCCTGAGCTCGACCCGCCGGGCGTGAGCACTGGGCGCCCGTCGTTGAATGGCGCCACCGTCCGAGGATCCCGCCGCGGATCGTAGGGGTTGTACCCTTGTCCCCCCAGGTCGCTGTAGCCCGAGACGTTGTTCGTCGACATGAAGTTGGCGAACTCCGTCAGCGTCCCTTTGCCGAGGATGATCGCTCCGGCTTCGCGCAGCTTCGCCGCGATGAACGCATCGTTGGGCGGAATGGCTTGCGGGGGGGTTCCGGCAACGAACGAAGGCGACCCGGCCGTCGTCGGCATGTCCAGCGTATCGACGTTGTCCTTGAGCAGGACAGGAATGCCGAACATCGGATTGGTCTTGTGACCTTGCCGCCGTTGGTTGTCGATCGCGCGTGCTTCGGCCAGCGCATTCGGATTGAGGTAGATGTAGGCGTTGACCAGCGATTCGTACGCAGCGATACGCGCCT